>JAJFFE010000015.1 GCA_021776775.1 Planctomycetota bacterium
GGGCTAGCGACTGGAGCCGGCGACCCGGGTCCTAGCTAACTCTAGGGGGTCACGGGGCAAGAACCTGAACGCCATGCCTGGCTTTGCCTAAATTCCAGCCTATGAGGTCAGCTTAACCACTGGCCGTCCGGCCTCTGAACAGTGACCATCCACTCCAGTCCCTCGCGCATGGCTTGGTCCACCGAGTTGCCGAGCCACCGTTGGTGCTTTTCTTCAGGCGTGTCCGCACGAGCCAGCGGCGATAGCGCAGCGAGCAGCACCATCGCCACCAACACGACCGTTGCCGGCACCGATCTCGAGGCGGAAGACGTCACCGCATCACTCCGCGTCTTCAGGCCGCAAGTGCACGACTTTGTATCCACCCTGCGTCTTGTAGTAGATCAAGATCAGTATGAAAGCGACGGCCATGATCAGCGGTAGCACCGCCGCGACCTTGAGAGAACTCTGGCTTGTCGATTTGAGTTCTTCGTCGAGCGCTTTGTCTTTCTCTTCCGTCATGGCCGGAAGGTTTTTGAACTCTTGTGCATTGATCGACGGATACCCGACTCCGAAGAAGACCTTCTCTTCGAAGATCGGCTTCGCCTCTGGCTTCTCCGGGTTGGTCTTGTCGTCGTAGGTGAGCTTCTCAGCCTTCACCGTGGCGAAGATGGCGGGCTCGGTCTTCTCGACCGTCTTGGCGTTGTAGTTGTCCTGCACCGCGCCCAAGAACGGGAATCCGAAGATCCCCACCGTCAACAGCCCCATGGCGGACACTGTGTTCAGTGTCATCGCGCCACCCTTGGGGAACTGCTCCGAGACGAACCCGAGCACGGTCGGCCAGTAGAACGTCTGCCCGATGGCGTACAGAACGAAGGCGCCGAAGATCAGCGATCCGGTTACCGAGGAGAGCGCGAACAACCCGACGATCGAAAAAACTGAACTGAGAAGCAGCAGCTGTGGCGGGTTCATGATCTTGAGCGGAATACCGGCGAAGAAGCGAAGCGTCATCATTATCCCGGCGGAGAAGACGATCGCCCACCCGGCGTTCTCTGCGCCCATGATCGGCTTCATCAGCTTAGCAATCCAAGCGTCGGTGGCCAGTTCGGCGGTCGCCAACGGGATCATGATCAAGCACAGTACGAAGAACAGCCAACGCCCCTTGGACTGAAGCACGAATCCGAGCCCGGTACCGATAGCCGCGCCGAGCCCCATGCATATGTACAAGCTGTAGTCGCCGTAGCCGCCCCAGCCGAACTTCACCTGATTGGCAAGCTCGTAGATGAGGAAGGTCGACGCGAGTCCAGCACCGAGTCCGCCGAACTCGCGGAGCATTTCCTTCATGGAGACGTTGGCTTCGACGCGCTCGTCGACCGGGTAGCGGTGGCACAGCGCAAACATGATCCCGTACGCGATCACGGGAACGAGCATGACCCAGAAGATCCACTTGGTCGACGCCCATTCGGTTGCGTCGGCGCCGACTAGCGTCAAGTACGCGATGCCGCCGCCGACGATTCCGGCCGGCCATGACGCGTGCAAGATGTTCAACATCTTGCTCTTCTCGTTGCGGTATATCGATGCGCATAACGGATTGATGCACGCCTCGACCACTCCGTGACCGAGCCCGGCCGAGAAGCACGCCCACCACAGCGTGTTCGCGTCTTTCGCCGTGATCGTCAGAACGACGGACACCGCCTGAAACGCGAACGCACAGAACATCGACTTCTTGTAGCCGACTTTGTCGACGATCAGACTGAAGAGGATCATGGTGATGGCGATGGGCCAGAGCGCCGCCCCGGTGAGCTCGCCCACGCGGGCCATGGTGATCTGGAATTCGCCGGCCCACATATCGGGGATCATGACTCGAAAGACGAAGCCGAAACCCGCAGCGGCCAAGGACAAGAAACTTGCCCAGAACAGCATGGTCTTGTCGCGACTCGTCAAGTGCGCGTTACTTCCGGTCATGATCGCCCCCCAAGATTCTCTGAACTCAGACCTGAACCCAGATCCGGCCCCAACCCACTGCCGGACGAGCGGCGATTACCACCCGACCGAATCCACCCCACCTGCCTGAACTGACAGTTCTGGGAGTGTAGCGGAAAGTCGCTGTAGAAACGGATACGAATCGACCGATGGCTTTCGTACCATGCGCCGCATCGATCCTGACGGTCGGTGCCCGCCCCTGAACAGACGACTCCGAAGAGCCGACCCGAGAGACGCGACTTATGAACGACGCCGCTATCGACGCCCCACCGCGACCACGCTGGTATCTGCCGGTCGTCGTCACCCTGCTCGTCATGTTCGCCGGACAAGCGGTCCTCAGCATGCGACACAAGACGGTCACGGTGGATGAGATCTCCTACCTCGCCGCCGGGTACTACCACCTAAAGACGGGCAAGTTCGACCTCAACAAGACCAACCCGCCGCTGTTGAAGGTCCTGCCCGCGTTGCCGCTTCTCTTGGTGGGACCCGACCTCCCCGAGATGGAGGGAGATATCGGTAGCTGGGAAGAGATCGACAACTGGCGGTTCGCCCGCAAGTTCCTGTACGAGAACTCCGTCTCGGCCGAGACGATTCTCTTCTGGGCGCGGATACCGGTGGTCCTGCTGGGGTTGCTGCTCGGGTTGCTAACGTTTCGATGGACGCGACAGATCTACGGAGACCGCGCCGCGCTGCTGGCGTTATTCCTGTTCTCCTTCAGCCCAAACCTGATCGCGCACTCCCGGTTCGCGACGCAAGACCTCGGCCTGGCCCTCTTCTTCACAGCCACGCTCTACTCGTTCTCTCGCTACTTGAACGAACCGAGTTGGCGTCGCCTGCTGCTGTGCGGGTGCGCGTTCGGCTGCGCCGTGCTGACCAAGACGACTTCGATCTTCCTGACGCCGATCGCGTGCGCGTACGCCTTGGGACACGTGGTGCTCGGCACCGGGGTGGGTATCTGGGAGAAGCTTCCGCTTATCAGCCGCGTGAGCGCACAACGCGTCCGCTTGCGACAGTTCCTCGGTTTCACCCAGGCGTTCTTCATCATCGGGGTCGTGCTGCTCGTCTGCGTGAACGCCGGCTACTTCTTCGAGCGACCGTTCGAAGCGCTTTCCTCGGACAACGACCATCCCACGCTGTATCAGAAACTGCCGATCGACAACGGGCTCACCCGCGCGGTGGTCGATCTCGTGGTGGAGACCCCGCTCCCGGTGCCGGGCGCGTTCCTCGACATGGTTCGCTTCCAGGGTGCCCGTGTTGGCAGCGGCAACCCGGTCTACTTCCACGGCTCGGTGTCGCGCAGCGGCTGGTGGTACCTGATGTTCGTCGCCATTCTGTTCAAGAGCCCGATTCCACTGCTCATCCTGGTCGGCGCCGCGCTCGCCCTCATGGCGCGTCGACGCCCGTCGTCGGTGGAATGGCTGCTCCTTCTCGGCGCGGGGACCCTCCTGGTGCTCTTCGCCAAGCTGAAGAGCGTGAACGTAGGGCTGAGGTACGTCCTGCCGATCTACCCCATCGCGCACATCGTCGCGGCCGGCGTTCTGTCCGACGCGGCCGGGCTGTGGCAAAAGAGGTGGGCCAAAATCGCGATCGGGGTGCTGTGTGTGTGGACGCTGGTCGGGGCCATCCGCACCTATCCGCACTATCTCACTCACTTCAACGAGCTGGTCGGCGGCCCGACCGGGGGACGCAACTGGCTGGCGGATTCGAACCTGGACTGGGGGCAGGACCTGCGCGCCCTCAAGAGGTACATGGATGAGAACGGGATCGAGCGGGTGCGGCTGGCGTACTTCGGCAGCGCGGACGCCGCCTACCACGGCATCGCCTACGACTACCTGCCGTCCGTCGGGCTTGCGCCGTCCGCCCCGGACGGCCGCTGGTGGTTCGAGGAGGGCGGGCGCCCAGCCGAGGGCGAAACCATCGAGCTGAAGGGCACCATCGCCATCAGCGCAACCCAATGGGCCGGCGTCTTCTACCAAGAGTACTACGCGCCGCTGCGCGACCGGACGCCGGATGCGCACGTCGGCCACTCGATCCTGATCTACCATTTCGAGTGAGCCAAACCCCGCGAGTCGGCGCCAATCGTGGGTGACGTCTGTTCGCCCACCCCGCTTCGAGGCGAGCGGCGACCACCGAGTTCCGGATAACCAAGCTTCCGGATAAACAACCGTGCCGACTCCATCCCAGCGTCTATACCCGCGTAACCGGGGCGGTTGGCTTCGTGTTCGTCGCAGCCGGCCATCGGGGACCGGCCGTATCCGAGCACCAGCTCACGACCTCTCCGCAAACCGGACTGATCGCGTCACTTCAACAGCCTCAAGAATAGCGACAGCTCATCACGATATCCCTAAGAGCCACCGCTCGAGTTGGGTCAATCCACCCGGATTTCCGATTCGATGGATAGAGACGGACTGATAGACTCCCCGATTCTGCGCCTCACGAGGCACGTTGGGTTTTGTATCTGATAGCTTTAACTGAGTGGCTGTTGGCCACTGCGGCCCTCACGATCAGCCGCACCGGGGACAGCGTCGCCGGTGTGATATCGATGAACCGTAGACGACAGCGGCGCCAAGCCGCGCGGGAGTGTTCTTGTGAAACAGGAAATCCTCGGTGACGTCCTTTGTGTAGGACCCGAGGCCGAGCTCGACGTGAGCATCGTCTGTCCGTTCTATAACGAAGAGCAAATCATCGGTAACGCCATCGAGGTGTTGTACGAGCGCTTGCAGACGCATCTCGATTGCAACTGGGAACTGGTCGTCGTCAACGACGGCTCGCTCGACGATTCCGGCGGAGTCGCCGCGAAAATCGCCGAGAAGTGCCCCAACCTTCGAGTTCTCGGCTACCGCTTCAACCGTGGCCGCGGCCACGCGCTCCGCGTGGGAATATCCCAAGCACGGGGCGAAGTGATCGTGACGACCGAGATCGACCTGTCGTGGGGCGAGGACATTGTCGAGCGACTAGTCGCCGCCATGGAAGAGAATCCCGACGCCGACTTGGTCGTGGCCAGCCCCCACCTCGAGGGCGGCGGCTACAAGAACGTGCCGCCCAAGCGAGTGTTCCTGAGCAAATTCGGCAACTGGGTCATTCGAACCTGCATGTCCAACGCCGCCTCCATGAACACCGGCATGACGCGCGCCTACCGCCGGGAGTCGATCCGCGCTCTGCCGCTCGAAGAAGACAAGAAGGAGTTTCACCTCGAGGTGATCCTCAAGTCGCAGGCGCTGGGGTACCGCTTCGCGGAGATACCGGCACTGCTCGAGTGGAAGCAGTACAAGCACGAGGGCAAGCGGGTCGAGCGCAAGAGCTCGTCGAAGATCAACAAGCTCATGATCACGCACAGCTTGTTCAGCCTCTTCGCCAACCCGATTCGATACATCTGGCCACTGGCCGGAGTATCCCTCATGACTTCGGTCGGGTTCTTCATCTACGGCGTGGTCCGGTTCTTCATGCAAGAAGTCTCGGTCTTCATGCTGATCGTTAGCCTCGGTTTCGCGATCGTCTCGATGATCCTCTTCCTATTCGGCGTCCTCACCCAGCAGGGCAATATGGTCCAAGCTGAGATGTGGCGCATGAAACAGGAGATCGCCAATTTGAGCGAAGAAGAAAAGCGGAAGGTGCTCGGCGGTGGCTAGTACGTCAGATCGCATGCCGGCTGTCATTCACGTCGACCTCGACGGCGCAAAAGATATCTATCGTCATCACCGGTGGGACTACCCGTGGGATGATGACCCGGTCTTCACCTCAGGAATGGCGAACCTGCTGGAGTTCCTGAAGAAGAACTCTATCCGGGCCACGCTCTTCGTGATCGCGCAAGATCTCGACGACCCGGCGAAACGTAAGTGGCTCAACAAGGCTGTCGCCGACGGACACGAGATTGCGTCGCACAGCTTGACGCACCCGGAGTTCGACCAGCTCACGCTCGAGCAGAAGCGCCACGAGATCGTCGAGTCGAAAGCAAAGCTCGAAAAAGAGCTCGGCGTAACGGTGCGCGGATTCCGGGCTCCGAGCTACCAAATCGATCGCGACATGATCGATACCTTGGTCGAAGCGGGCTACGGCTACGATTCGTCGGTCTACGCCAACGACGACTTCGCCGCGCGGTTGAACGTCCCGGTCATTCAGCCCCACCCGTATCGACCGTTCGTCGATCACGAATTCGTGGAACTGCCGCTGCCGAACTACAAACCTCTGCCTTTCCCGTTCCACCCGTCGTATTCGCTGATCTTCGGCAACATGTATTTCAACATGGGGCTCAACAAGTTTGCCAAGAAGAAGCTACCGCTGACGCTCTTGCTTCATCTCACGGACTTCGCAGACCCGCTGCCGAAGGATCGCCGCCCAAACCTGAAGAGCACGATCTACACGGTTTCGAACCGGTCGGCGAAGAGCAAAGCGAGCCGCTGCCAGCGCATGATCGATAGCGTGAAAGCGAAGTTCGAACTCACCACGACCGACGCGGTCGTCAAGAACGAACCCGCCAAGCGCGCGCCGAACCTGATCCTCGGGCTCAGCACCACGCACGAAACCGGCGCCGCGCTGTTCCGTGGGCACGAGTGCCTCGCGGCCATCAGCGAAGAGCGTCTCGATCGCGTGAAGTTCTCGACCAAGTTCCCGCCCAAGCTCTCGATCGCCGAGGTCGTGCGCATCGCGGGAGTCGACCCCAACGACATCACAGACGTGGTCGTCGCGGGGCTACCGCCCGGCAAGCTGTTCGGGGTCATGGCGCGCGGGCAACTGCAAGACACCATGGAGTATCACGGGATCAACGACTACTTCCCGCACTTCAACAAAGTGATCTACCGAAAGTTCGCCTGGATGCGGTCGCTCGGCTACCGCCGGGTGCTCGGATTCCTGAAGGAGAAGTTCGGCATCGCGCCGCGCCTGCACTTCGTCGAACACCACCGTTGTCACGCCGCGGGCGCTTACCGCACTGCGCCGTTTGACAATGCCATGATCTTCACGGCGGACGGGGTCGGCGACAATTTGTCGATCACGGTCTCGACCGGATCGAACGGTCGCATAGACACCCACCTCGAGATCCCCTACCCGCACTCGTTCGGTCAGTTCTACACGGCGTGCACCCAGATCCTCGGTTTCCGCGCTAACCGTCACGAAGGCAAGATCACTGGGCTCAGTGGCTACGGGACCAACAACAAGGAACTCTACCGCAAGGTCAAGTCGACCATCCGCGAGTCCGGTCCCGGCTTCAAGCTCGACAAACGCTACTACTCGGAGGGGATCATCCGCGGGCTATCGCCGATGATGTTCTTCAAAGGCGAAGATCTCTTCGAGACGCTGCAGTACCGCAACTACAAGGCTCCACTGAAGAAGCTGCTCGCCGGATACACGCGCGAAGACGTCGCCGCCGTATTCCAAACGCTGCTCGAAGAAGAACTCGTCGAGATTATGCGGCCGTACGCCGAGCGCTACGGCCATCCGAACCTGGCGTTGGCGGGCGGAATCTTCGCGAACGTCAAAGCGAATGCTTATGTCTTCCGTCAGCTCGGATTCGAGAACATCTACGTCTATCCCAACATGGGTGACGGCGGACTCGGCGCCGGTGCAGCTCTCGAGTTGATGCAGGCGAAGCCCGAGCCGTTCGACAACGTGTACTGGGGACCGGACTACACCGACGAACAGATCGAAACCGCGCTGCGTGCGGCGAAGGATCAAGGGTTGTCGTACGAGCGATTCGACAACGTCGAGAAGGCGATTGCGGAGCGACTCGCCGATCACAAAGTCATCGCTCGGTTCAACGGTCGCATGGAATACGGGCCCCGCGCGCTCTGCAACCGAACGATCCTGTACGGCGCCGACGAGCCCGAAGCGAACAACTGGCTCAACAAGCGACTCGGCCGAACCGAGTTCATGCCGTTCGCACCGGTGGCCCTCGAAGAAGACGCCGAGGTGTTCTTCACCGGCATCAAAGGCACCGAGCACGCGTGCAAGTTCATGACGCTGATTCTCGAATGCACCGACTTCGCCAAGGAGAAGTGCCCGGCCGTCGTACACGTCGACGGTACGGCTCGTCCGCAACTCGTGAACTCAGACATCAACCCGAGCATGACCAAGATCCTCGAGTACTACCGCGATCTCACTGGCGTCGGCCTCACGGTCAACACCAGCTTCAACATGCACGAGGAGCCGATCGTCTGCTCTCCGGAGGACGCGGTTCGCGCGTACATTTCCTCGCGCCTCGACTTCTTGGCGGCCGGTCCGTTCCTCGCTTGGCTACCGCAAGACAAGTCGGAAAACCGCGCCGAAGCGGCCGCTGAAGCACCAGCAAAAAGTGGGGTCGAGCAGGAGACCACGAAGGTAGGCTGATCGGTTGTCCCATTCGACAGCCCCATCACGGGCGACAATTCGCAACCGAGTATTCCTCGTCTTAAAGCTGGGGCTCGCCGTCGGTCTGTTCTGGTGGCTGATTCAATCGGGCAAGTTGCCGCTCGAGAACCTCGGCGATATCAGCGATCGCTGGCCGTGGCTCATCGTGGCACAGGTGCCCTTCGGCATCGTCATGCTGCTGGCCGCGGTCCGCTGGCGCATCTTGCTCAAAGCGCAGAAGATCGACTTCCCGCTCAAAGAGTCGTATTCGCTGAGCATGATCGGCCTGTTCTTCAATCAGCTCGTGCCGGGATCGACCGGGGGCGACGTCTACAAGGCGTACGCCGTCGCGAAACGTAATCCCACCCAGAAGGGCGGCGCGGTCGTATCGGTCTTCGTCGACCGAGCGCTCGGCTTGATCCTGCTCCTCCTGCTGGTCGCGTGCGGCATGCTCGCCAACTGGAGCTGGGTCTCGGGCGATCCGGAGCTGCTCTCCTTCGCCACGGCGATCTTTAGCTTCCTCGGCGCTCTCGTGGTCGGGGGCACGTTCTTCTTCTCGGCCCGACTGCGCCGCTTGCTGCCCCTCGCCTGGCTACAAAAGCGACTCCCACTCAAGGGGGTCATCACGACGGTCGACCAAGCGGTGCTGGCGTATCGGTACCACCTGCGCGACGTTTTCGCTGCGGCGTTCACCTCGGGCGTGCTTCACTCGCTAGTCGTCGCAACCAACATCTGCTTGGCGTACGCACTACTGGCCGACTCTTTCGAGTGGTGGCACTTCTTCTACCTGATTCCCATGGCGCATTTGGCGATGGCGATCCCTCTCAACCCGCCCGGAGCGATTGGCACCGCCGAAGCCATCTACGCGTACCTGCTGGCACTCGTGGGCATCGAGGACGGGGCGGTTCTTTGCATCTTGCAGCGCCTCACCTACTATTCGTGGTCGTTGATCGGCGCCGGGTTCTATGTCGCCCACCGCGGTAAGAACCCTCCGCCCTCCGAACTCGACGACTCGACGACTAACCCAGAAGCAGTCGAGGAACCCTCGACGAACACTCCGGATGGTGTGCGGTCATGACCAACAGCGAGCCCGCGGCGGCAACCCAGCCCACTGCAAACCAGCCCAACGTGGCCAGCGAACTCTACCTCGACGCCCTGCGGTCGTGGTCGGTACGCGTCATCAGCTTGATGGACCGAGAGCGATTCAGCCGCACCCGAGGCTGCATGGATCGAACGTTCTGGGCGTGGAAGTTCACCGACTTCCCCGGAGCTCGATTCCAAGAAGGGCTCTGCTACCTCGGCTTCCTCTACTCGACCGACTTTCCGGACAACCCTTACTTCCAGAACAGCAAGCTGCTCGAGTGGATCGACGGCGGCTTCAACTACTGGTGCGACATTCAGCGATCGAGCGGAGACTTCGACGAGGCTTACCCGTTCGAGCGGTCACTGGCAGCAACAGCGTTCACCGGCCACTACCTGTCCGAAGCGTTCGAGTTCATGGGCGACGCGTTACCGAAGAAAACCCAGGATCGCTTCCGACGCGGCATCGGCCTGGCCGGCGACTGGCTGATTCAGAATGACGAGAAGCACGGCTTCCTGTCGAACCACCTCGCGGCCGCCGCATCCGCGCTGTACCACGCCTACCGGATCACCGGCGAAGGTCGTTTCGAGAAGCGATCGCGCTACTTCCTCGACAAGATCCTGTCACACCAGTCGAGCGAGGGTTGGTACGAAGAGTACGGCGGAGCCGACCCGGGCTACCAGACCCACGGCTCGTACTACCTGGCCCGCATCCAACACTTCTCGGGCGACAAAAACCTGCTCGATTCGCTCGATCGATCCGTGCAGTTCATCGCGAACTTCATGCATCCCGACCTGAGTCTCGGCGGTGAGTACACCAGTCGCAACACGCAGACCTTCTACCCCGCCGCCTTCGAGATGCTCTCTGCGCACTCGTCGGCCGCGAGTTGGGTCGCGCAGACGATGCGGCCGACGGTCAAGAACCTAGCCGCCGCGGGGCTCGGCACGGTCGACATCTACAACCTGTTCCCGCTGCTCAACAACACGGTGTTCGCGTATCTCGGAGCGAAAGCGAACGAAGACAAGATGCGACCGCCCCAGGGTCCGTCCGAAGAGCCTGGCATCATTCACTTCCCCAAGGCGGGGCTGCTCAAGGTTCGACGCCCGCGGTACGACCTGTTCGTCGGCGTTCACAAGGGCGGCGTGCTGAAACTGTTCGACCGCGAACAAGGACGACTCGTACTCGCGAACAGCGGGTACATCGGCACCTTGAAGAACGGCAAAACGTTTTCGTCGCAATGGAACGATCCAGAGCGCAAGGCTGATGTCACCGAAGACGGCATCCAGCTCGAAGGCAAGTTCTTTCAGACCTCCCGCCCCGTCATGGATCCGTGGCGCTTCATGGCGTTTCGGTTGTTCAGCCTGACGTTCGGCCGCATGAAGGCGGCGGCGTACTGGCTAAAGTCATTGCTGGTCAAGGTGCTGATCTACAAGAAGACCGAGATCGATGTGAGCATCGCGCGTGAGATCAAGCTGCTCGACGACGGCATCGAGATCCATGACAAGCTACAAGGTTCACCCGACGACGTCGTCGACCTATCACCCGGCGACATCTTCACGACCATCCACATGGGCTCGTCGCGCTACTTCGTCCCGAACGAGCTCGTCGCTCCTCCGAGCGACGACTATCACCAGCCCGTCCCCATCGCAGAGTTGCGCGCCGGAGTCGAACGTTTGACTCGCGTGACCATCGACGACCAACCGGGAAGTTAACGGCTATGTGCGGGATCTGCGGCTTCGTCGGTATTGAAGAGCCTGGATTGATCGAGCGGATGACCGCGTCGATCGTCCATCGCGGTCCTGACGACAGCGGTGTCTTCACCGCCCGCGACTCAGAGCTGGGATCTGTAACGCTGGGGCATCGCCGGCTGAGCATCATCGACCTCTCGGGCGGGCACCAGCCGATGACCACGCCGAGTGGCAACTGTACGATGGTCTTCAACGGAGAGATCTACAACTTCGCCGAGATCCGCGATCGGTTGATCGCGCGCGGACTCGCGTTCGAGACCCATAGCGACACCGAGGTCTTGCTGAGGCTCTACGAAACCGAAGGCCCGGACGCGCTGCATCAACTAAACGGGATGTTCGCGCTCGCGATTTACGACCGCACCAAGAACGAGCTCTTTCTTGCCCGCGACAGAGTCGGCATCAAGCCGCTCTACTACGTCGAGCTACCCGGCGGCAAGCTGCTGTTCGCTTCCGAAGCGAAGGCTCTCATGCGGCACGACGGCTGGGACCGTGAGATCAATCCGCATGCGATTCACGACTACCTCGGCCTGCGCTACGTTCCGGGGCACTCGTGTATCTTCAAGAACGTGCGGCGCCTCGGTCCGGGAGAGTCGCTGACGTTCAAGAACGGCAAGGCGACCCTGCGCAAGTGGTGGAGCCCGCCGCAGCACGAAGGTGGCTACCCGAAGAGCGAAGGGGAATACCTCGAAGAGCTCGGCGAGATCATGGAGCGCAGCGTTTCTCGGCGAATGATCTCGGACGTTCCGTTCGGCGCATACCTCAGCGGCGGTCTCGATTCCAGCCTGACGGTGGCGTTGATGGCCAAGCTATCGGACATGCCGGTGCAAACGTTCTCGGTCGGCTTCGACTACGAACACGATGAGTTGAGTGAGGCGGCGGCGACGGCCGAGCTGCTCGGCT
Source organism: Planctomycetota bacterium (assembly GCA_021776775.1). GTDB lineage: Bacteria > Planctomycetota > UBA8108 > UBA1146 > JAJFFE01 > JAJFFE01. The sequence continues at coordinate 12,010 of JAJFFE010000015.1, forward strand.
GCCAGCACCACGAGATCGCGTGCCGTGCCGAAGACGTTGCTCTCCTCCCCGACGTGGTCTACCACGCGGACGAGCCGATGGGCGATGCGATCAACATCCCCATGTTCAAGCTCGCCCAGGAAGCGACCAAGCACGTCACGGTAATTCTCACCGGAGAAGGCGCCGACGAGATCTTCGGCGGATACCTCTTCCACAAGGTCATGTGGGCCGCGCAACTGTATCGATCGATGGTGCCGTCACCGCTGAGACGCTGGGTCGTGCAGCCGCTCATGTCACTAACACCAGCGTCGCTCATGAACATCGCGTTCAAGTACCCGGCTCACCTCGGCAAGCGCGGCAAGCAGAAAGCGCTCGACTATCTGGAGATGATCGGCGAAGGCACGATCGACGAAGGGTATCGCCACCTGATTTCGTTGTTCGACAAGAGGGACACCGACAGCGTCTACAGCGATGACTTCAAAGAACGGCTCCAGGGCAGCGCGCGTCTCTGGACTCCACCGACCGACTCGCAAGGGTCACGGTTCGACCAGATGCTGAGACTGCAGTTCGGCCACTGGCTCCCCGACAACATGCTCATGCGTAACGACAAGATGAGCATGTCGAGTTCGATCGAAGGACGCGTCCCGTTCTTGGATCACGAGCTGATCGACTTCAGCTTCCGCCTGCCCCGCCGACACAAGATTCGCGGGCTCACCGGCAAGTACTTGCTGCGCAAGTTGACTGAGAAGGTGCTTCCCCGGGACACGGCGAACCGCAAGAAGATGCCGTTCTACGTGCCTATCGAGAAGTACTTCCAGCAGAAGGCGTTCGTCGAAATGATGGATGACCTGCTGAGCGAAGAGTCCACGCGGCGACGCGGGATCTTCCAACCGCAAGCGGTGGCTCAACTGCGGGATTCGCTACACCAGAACGAGTTCGTCCTCGTCAAGCAAGCCTACAGCTTGATGACGCTCGAACTTTGGTTCCGCATCTTCGTCGACGGTGGCGGCAACTACGAACCGTCTCAATCCATCGGCAGCGGCGCGGCTTCGGTCTAGAGCCCGGACTATTCATCAGGCGAAGCCGCGCAGGCTGCGCTTCCCGCGAATCTCTGCGTTACTCCTTCTTGAAGACCCGGACAATCAGAGACCACTGTCGACTGCGGCGTCGCGCCTTGGGCCAAGAGGAAGCACCGCACGGAAATCGCAGCCTGTGTTCCGTTGATCATCCCTCGATTGTCCTTCGCTGTCTGCGCTCGGTGCGATTCGCGCCCTTTCGGGCGCTTAACGACTCCGCCTGATGAATAGTCCGGGCTAGAGGTGTGGCCGAAAAGTGCTGTTGATGCGAGAGGTCGCGATTTCAAGGTCAGTGCGCCCGGCGATACGCAGTCGTATTGCTCATACTTCGAGTTTCGCCGGATGTGCTGGCCGCCGGAAGCTCGAGGTCTCGCGCG
>JAJFFE010000141.1 GCA_021776775.1 Planctomycetota bacterium
GTTCAGGACTGGACCTCGGCGCTTAACCAGCTCAGTATCGTCTTCGGAGATCGACTGCCGGTGTAAGTGCAAAAGGTCACTTACACAGGAATCAGCACAGTCCCAGCCGCGCCGACGCATTCATCGCGCGAAACTGAATCCAACACAGAGGACCCATTGCGAACGTCAAACCTCGCCCGGACGAGATGGCCCATCCGCATCTCCGACAGGGATCACATAGCCCCTGCCAACATCCACGTATCTCAACCAATACCCAACGGAGTCGGGCCCACCCGCTGCCCCTCGCCCGGAACCGAAGCGGACACGCCCGATGCGCCCGTCCGTCGTTCTCACCCGTCCTTGTTTGCCAACACGCAACCCGGCGACCAACCACACTCCCGTGCCTCATAGTCGGTGGCGAGCCATCGACTCGACCATCCCCGACCCACTGGTGTTCGAGCCACGCCACGATGCGCCCGAGGTAGTCGGAGGCGGCGTGGAGATGCGGCTCAGTCGTCGTCAGGCTCGCGCGTCCGAGGATGCGTTGGATGGAACAGCGTATGTTTAGCGCTTCGCTCGTGCCGTCGCAGTTCATCAGAGGGAGCCTCCAGGGGTGGCGCCAATTCCTCCCGGGGCTGGGCGGTCACGCTGCGTTGGACCCACGGCGCGCGTCAGCATCTTCGCCCACGTCTTGCGCCCACCGACCCGTCACCTGACCATGGCGTTCACCCCAGCCGGAAAGTGAATCATGGAACGGGAACACATCCTTCAGCACCTTCAAGAGACCGAGGAGTTCCTCGGCCGATCGATCGCTTGCCTCGACGAGAGTGACTCCGGGACTTGCCCCGTCGAAGGGATGATGACCGCGGCGCAGCAGGTCGCGCACATCGCCAGCACCATCGACTGGTTTCGCGACGGCGTGTTCAGCGCCGACGGGTTCGACATGGACTTCGAGAAGCACTCGGCCGCGATCCTCGACGTAACGTCGCTCGCCGACGCCAAAGCTTGGGCCGATCGCGCATTCGGTGCAGTCCGCAAGGTGCTCACCGAGAGCTCGGTGGAAGAACTCTCCGCGCCCATCGTCGACGGCTTGGTGATGGGTGGCGAGCCTCGCTACAACATCGTCATCTCGATCCTCGATCACACCGCGCACCACCGCGGAGCACTGACTGTGTACTCGCGGCTTGCGGGCAAGACTCCGGCGATGCCCTATATGTGATCGACCCTCACCCCCGGTTGGATTGCCCGTGTCGAGAGTCGTGATGGCACGAAGATCGTGAACTCGAAGGGAACTACGGCGAGTCTCACAGGCGCTCGACGGTGCACAGATCCCATATCCAATCATCGGCGGCAACGCGGTCCAGACTTGGGTTGGTCAAGTCGACGAGTCTGTCGTTCGGAGCACACACGACGTCAATATCTTGCTTGACAGTGAGGATCTTAAAGATGCAACTCACGCTCTTGAGGCAGCGGGCTTCAACCGCGAGACAGGAGGCGTTGCAGTGTTCCTTGACGGCCCAACGGGGGCGCAACGCTCAGCATGCCGGCCACCGACATGTTTTGGGGCGATCGATACTTGTCGCCGGACGAGATGGAAGAAGCGGCGAAGAAGGCGTTCGAGTACGGAGAACGTCCCGCGTCAGGGGCACTCGGTGTATTGAAGGCAGGGCAAACCGTCGGCCGTGGGATCGATCCCGCAAACATTCCACGGTGCAGTGAGCGGCGTTCCGGAGCCGAAAAGTGCAGCAAGGATCTACGAAGACAGCATCCGCTCCCGGCTTCTGGTGCGGCGGAGGGCCTCGGCAGACTACCGACGATCAGCCTCGGCGAGGTCTCGTGGCTTCTCGCCGACATCGGCGACCATCAACTCGACGCTCGCAATCTACTGCTGGACCTCCGCGATGACGTCGACCGCATAAGAGCGAAACGTCGCGTCGAAAGAAAGGGAACGTTTCGTAAGCTCTTTCGGGCGCGGCGTTACTTCACGCTCTCCCTTTTGGACCAGCGCGGCTCGTCATCGAGTCTCGCCCGCGACCTTTTCTTGGGCGGAGCGAAGTTTCGAGCGATACCTCAATCGGTGCTACGATCCCGTTTGCGTGTCTTGAGAGCCCTCCGAGCTTCTCCAACGGCTATTCCTTGACACCCCGCCGACCAGCCCCGACCCTGGTCTCCGGCTCAAACTATTCAGTTCTGTAGAGTTCTCGGGGGAAGTATGCGTCTCGTGCTGTGCACTCTAGTATTCTGTGTTCTCACGTCGTTGCTCTGTGGGCAGTCGAGCCATGATGCTCGTTCCTCAGAGACCACGGGCTCGTCGCCGGTCGTGTTCCTCGATGGAGACATCCTTCAGGGTCCAGCCCCGCACTTCGGACTCTACCCACTCGGCATCTGTCTTGATGTCGCTGGTGTCGTGCATTCCGTTCCGACCCTGTACGTGGCGGACCTCTACGACGGACTGACCTTTCTCTACGACGCGACCGACCTGACGCTCCTGGAGACAATTCCGAGCCCAGCGGGTGTGTCCGTCGTCAGTGGCATCACCACGGACGGCGTCTTCCTGTACTGCGTTGCCGACGAAACGCTCTATCGCACCGCAATGGACGGAACCGGTCTCGTCACGTTGGGCCCGCTCGCGTTACCGGGCGGGGGACTCGCGGGTGACGCCTGCTTGGACGACAACGGCGATCTGTGGGTCGTCGACATCACGGCCGACCAGTACTCACGGCATAGCACCGCCGACGGCGCATACCTGGGCGACGTCTTCCCGAGCCCCAGCGGAATCGACGCCTTCGGCACGGGCATCGCATTTCGAAGTGACTGCAACTTCTTCGAGGTGCCGCACGGCGCCCTGACTGCAGGGCAAGTGACGACGTTGTCGGTCACGACGAACGCCGGGCTCCCGCTGGACTCCACTTCAGTCGCGCCGCTCGGCGCGTTCGTCAGCGGCGTCGCAACGGCGACCCCCTCGCCCACCTTCGGCGTCTACTCGCTCTTCGTGGTCGAGGCGGCGACCGGCTCCCTGCTCGAGGTCGAGGGGCTCGATCCGTGTCCGGTTCCCCAAACGGACTGCCACGCCAATCCCAGTGAGAGCGCGATCTTCTCGTACTCAGCGCCGGCGGCCACCTTCCCGGCCACGCCCGGACTACTGGTCAGCTCGGTCCTTCCCACCACGTTCTCCACGATGACCCTCACTGGGGTGAGTGCGGCGATCGAAGACGTGGATTGTCTCGTCGACATCTCCCACACCTTCGTCGGGGATCTCGATGTCACGCTCGAGTCGCCGACCGGTATCTCGATCCAACTGCACGATTCCGCGGGGACCAGTGCCAACGACCTGATCGCCACCTTCGACCAGGACGGCCGACCCAACGGTGCCCCGTTTGGCGTGGGTGACACCATGCGACCATCCGGACCCGGCGCCCTGAGCGACTACGTCGGCACCGACGGCAACGGTATCTGGACACTCGCCGTGACGGATAACTTCGACGGCGAAGATGGCACTCTCAACAGCTGGGAGCTTCGGACGCCGAGCGGGCTTCCGATCCCGGACGACAATCCGTCGGGAATCGTCGCCACCCTCACCGTGGACTCGCTCGACTCGATCGCGGACCTCGATGCCTCGTTGGACCTCATCCACGCCGATCCGAGCCAACTGCGCGTCGAGCTGACCTCGCCCAGCGGAACCACCGTCGTCCTGCACGATCAGTCCGGTTCCGGGACCGATCTCGTCGAGCGGTACGACGACGATCCCCTCCTCGGCGGTGCCAACGATGGTTTCGGCACCACCTTCCCCGCGGGGCCCGGCACCTTGGCCGACTTCGACGGAGAACCAGTGGCCGGAGACTGGACTCTCACCGTTCAAGACCTGGCCCCGGGAGAAGAGGGCTCGCTTCGGGGCTGGGACCTCCTGGTCTGTCCCGCCGCGTGTGCTCCACCCTTCGGGCTCACGTGTGATTCGGACTGTCAAACCGGCGACGTCACCCTCACCTGGCTCAATCCGGTGACCTACACCACGATCGACGTTCTCCGAGACGGAATCGTCATCGCCACGCTGCCCGGCGACGCCACCACCCACGTCGACACCGTCGCGTCCGGACTCTACCAGTACGAGCTGGTGGGGTCCTGTGACCCGGGGGCGACCAGTACTACTTGCAGCACGATCCACGCCCCGTACTCGGGTGAGACTCATCTGATCTACGCGGGCGAACGACCGGCTGGAGCCATCGACAGTGTCGGCGCGGTCCGCGCCGCACTCCAAGCCAACGGCGAGTCCCCGCTGGTGATCACGGACCTCACGTCCGACTGCTACCAAGGTTTCCCGACCACCGGTGTGGTCTGGGTTCTCCTCGGAACCTTCCCGGACAGTCGTGTCCTTACCGTCGACGAAGGTCAGCAGCTCGCCGACTGGGCGGCGGCCGGAGCGGCGGTCTACATCGAAGGCGCGGACGTCTGGGGCTTTGACGATCCGACGCCCTTCGCTCAGTACGACGGTATCGAGGACACCACCGCGCTGGACGGTGACGACAGCTTCGAAAACATGATCGGTCTCGCCCACGCCGACCTCGATCTCAGCGATCTCACGGCGGCCTATCAGCAAGACCAACTGACCAGCTCCGACTTCACCGACCAGCTCTTGCCGACTGGTGCCACTCCGGGGCAGACGACCGATCTTCCCGCCGGAAGCGCCGGCCTGATCTGGCAAGACGAGACAGCGCTCTACGGCACCGGAGTCTACTTCCAGGCCGCCGACCCCAACGGCCGCGTCATCGCGCAGTCGTGGGAGTTCGGGGGATACGCCGGCGACTCCGACGATCTCGCTGCGCGCTACTTGAACGTCCTAGCTCCGGTGGATCCGTCAGCGCAATTCCGCCGCGGAGATGCCAACGACGACGGCTCGGTTCAGATCTCGGACGCTGTCTTCCTGTTGAGTTATCTCTTCATCCCCGGCAGCGACGATCCCCCGTGCTTCAGCGCGGCGGACCCCAACGACGACGGCTCGGTGCAAATCTCTGACGCCGTATACCTGCTCAGTTATCTCTTCGTCCCGAGCTCACCCCCACCTCCCGCACCGTTCCCGGACTGTGGGGTCGAGGGTACGCCTGACGGACTGCTCTGCGACCTCAGCGGCTGCTAAGCGTCTATCGTTCTTGCCCCGTCGACCGTGGCATTCACCGTCTTCCACCAGAGAGTGAAGTTGCTGTGACTCTTCGAATCACTTCGTTCCTCCTGATCTCACTGATCCTCGGTGTCGGTTCGTCCGCCCAGGCTCAGGTTCGTCGCTCTCAGGGCACAGCGAGCCGCCCCGATCGCACGCTGACGCAAGTCGTCAAGACCAGGCCGGCGTCCCTGCAAGTGGGAGTCGCACTGGACGAAGAGTTCAGTTTCTCACTGAGCCGGCCGATCGATCCGAACACCCTGAACGCCAACAGTCTCCATCTCTCGGTAGACGGCGTCGCAATCGAATCCATCCGTCGCCACTCGATGGATCGACGGAGTGTCTACGTCAAGGCGGCAGGCTTCCTCCCGGGTGACGCGAACATGCAGGCGCAACTCGATGGCGGAGTTTTGCAGGACGTCGACGGCCGGTTCATTGACGCCGACGGTGACTTCTATCCGGGTGGAGTGAGTCTGGTGGAAGTGGCCACGACCGCCGCAGTGCCAATTCCGGTGGTTACCGCTCCGGCGTTGGTCGTCGGCGACGTCTCCCGGCTCGAAATCGACTCCGTCACCATGGAGCGATCGCAACTGCCGCTCAACGGAGCGTTGGTCCAACTCTATCTCTACCCCGGTACCGGTGTGCCTGCGGTGGCGTCCACGCTCACCAATCCCGACGGTTCCTTCATGCTTACGACCCCCGACGTGTCAGGTTCGCAGGAGTTTCTTCTTCAGATCTCCTTCCTGGGTCATTCCGAAGCGCTGCGATACATACCGGCGCAGGCCAATGGCTGCATGCGAGTCGACGATGCCGTTCTTCAGCAGCTCGCGCCTCCTGTTTTTATCGACCCCATGGCCGATGAAACGGTCATGGACCCGTTCACGCAAACCGTGAGCCTTGAGATCCCGGCCGGAGCGTTGGGCACGGTGAGTCCGTCCATCGCTGTTACGGTGCTCGAGTCCGAAGAGTTTCTTCGTTCCGGGCTGCCGCGTCTCACCGCGGGCCTGGGGACGTTCATCGACATCGCGGCGAGCAGCGGGTCGGGGGAACCGCTCGCGTGTGCGGACTGCGCCGTCACCATGACCATTCCGAATCAGTTCGGCCTTGATCCCTTCACGCCGGTTCCCTTCGGCAAGGTCGATCACGACACGTTGGAGTGGATTGATCTCCGAAGTCTCTATGGGGGGGAAGGCGGAGCTCCCGCAGACTTCTTGGGAGAGGTGTCTGCCGATGGGGCGACGATCTCTGTGTCGTTCGACCACTTCTGCACGATCTGCACACCGTTCTGTAATCCGGTCCCCAATACCAACCAGGACGAGTTTCAGAACACTTCGAACAACAACGACCCGTCGCGGCAGTGCGGGAACTCGACGATCGACACGCACGAGGGGATCCTGCAGGAAGAGCTCTCTCTGCCGACTTTCCGGGAGTTCGGACGTGAGATCGGTTTGAGCCTGGTCTACGACAGCTCTACGGCAAGGCCGAGCACAAGTTTGGGATCGCGAGTTGCCTACGACGGGGTGCGCCCGGTCGAGCGGACGAGCTTTACGTTTCGAATCGAAGGCTGGGAGAAGGAGATCACCTACGGACCGAGCGCCGGGGTTGATCACAACAGCCGGTGGCTCTGGGACGGAACGAATATCCTCGGGGACCAGCTCCCTACCGGGATCTACTCGTACACGGTCGACAGCGTCAGTCTCCACGCCCAGTCTGCCGCCGATCCGCTTGTGATTTCGCTGCCCGACTACTTTGGAGGGGCGCCGACCATCTCGACTGGCGTGCCGTACCCTGGAGCCGTCTTGTCCGAGGCCGAAACCGTCCGCGGAAACGCCATCTTGGTCAATCAGATCGAGAGTGCTTACGGGGCTGGTTGGAACCTTTCGGTCGATGAACGGATTTACCCGACAAACTCGGGGGCTTTGATCGTCTCGGGCGCCGAGCGGCGCTTCTTCCCGAAGCGGTGGACGTTGCAGGGGGAGTTTGCTGATTTTTCCATCTTGGATTCGTGTGGTCTTCCGCCTCAAGGCCTCCCTTCGAGTGTTCTGGGGACTCCACCGGCGATATCAGTCTGGAGCTCGACGTGTGTTTGGAGCTACGTCTTCGATGGCTACGAATCGCCGCGCGGTGAATCACCCCGCAGCACTCTGGTTCGCGACACGGCCAACGGCGGATGGATCCGGACTTTTCCCGACGGAACCGTTCGCGCCTACAGCGACCTCGGTCGTCTCGAGACCATCGAGGATCGCTACGGCAACGTCACGACCATGACCTATGACCCCCAATCTCGTCTGACCAAGGTCGAGACTCCGACGGGGTTCTTCTGGGATGTCCTTTACGACGGCAATGGCAAACTCAGTTCTATCGTGGACTCAGCCCTCCGCGAGGCACGGTTCGTGGTCGACGCCAACGGCGATCTCGTCAGCATGGAGAATGCCGTATCGGTGGCGAGCGGTGACGGCAGTCTACGGACCTTCGAGTACGACGAGCACTTGCTCATTCGCCAGCAGAAGCCACGCGGGGAGAGCTCCGAGTACGGATCTCTCAACGGACGAGTCATCGTTGCCCGGGCCTACGATACGAATGGGGCTCTACTCCGGACTCGAGATTTCTCACCGGTGGCGCTTGCGGAGGACTTGCAGGTGGCGCTCGACTCCGGTGTCGGGGACCCCGCGAATCCGGCTGACGTCAATCCCGCCCGAGTCTCGACCTACACCGATGGTCGCGGCTACACCACGATTTATGAGCAGGACGACACGGGGCGGACTTCTCGTGTCATCGATCCTCTCGGCGGGGTCACCGAGATGGAGTACTCCGGGCGTGGTTTGCTGTCCGCCGTGCGAAATCCCCGCGGGACTCTTCTGACGACCTACAGCTACGACGGCGGGAGCAATCAGCTTCGGAAGGTGACCCAGGCGGAGATCGGACCCGAAGGCTCACCAAATCCGCTTCCGTACGCCACGATTGACATCCTCTACGGCGGTTCGCAGCTCTCGTATGGTCAGCCGTTTCGAGTCGTGGATCCGCTCGGAAACAAGACCGAGTTTTTCTTCGATCCTGTCGGCAACGTCGTGCGAGCTTCGGACGCGCTGGGGCAAGAACGAAACATTGAGTACGACGATTCAATCTTCCCAAACCTACCCTCTCGGTTGATCTCGGAAGACGGAAGCTATGTCGATCTCACGTACGACGTCCATGGGAATCTCGAGACGAGAACGGACGAAGTCCCTCGGACCCTCACGCTGACCAACTCGGCAGATACAGGATTCCTGGAAGAGGTCCAACCTCACGGCGAGTTGGTTCCCTTCATCACCTACGTCTACGACGAACTGAACCGCATCGTGGAGCAGTTCGGAGGCGAGCAGGAGCACGTCCAGTTCGACTACGGGGACACCAGTTGCGGGTGTTCCACGGCGAACTTGACCCAGGTCACCTTCGCCAACGGTACCACCATGCAGTACCAGTACGACGGACTCGATCGAAACACCGCAATCGTCGATCAGCTTGGCAACGCCACCGTTAACACCTTCGACGACGAAGGCCACTTGGTGCAGGTCGAGAACCGGAACCTCGAGCAAACTCAGTACGTCTACGACGTGCTCGGTCGGATGATCGCGAGCAACGTCGAGAACGGCGAACTCACCACCTATGCGTATGACGCCGATGGCAATCTCGTCTCGGCCGCGAACTCCTTCTGCGTCTTGGATTTCACCCATGACTTCCTAGGGCGTACCGTTGCAGCCGGGCGATCCCTGTTCTTGGACGAATTCGGTGAACCAGTTCCGCAGTACCATCTCGTCGAATACATGTACGACGAAAACGACCGCCGTACGACCATGTTCGACGGCCCGCGCGGCGTGGGGTATGGCTACGACGCGCTGGATCGACTGACGGCAATCGTCACCGAATCCGGCCAGCAGTTCGATTTCGGGTACGACGCTCGCAGCCGCCGGACGGCGCTCGCGCGGCCCAATGGCGTGATGACCAGCTACGAATTCGACGACGCGGGGCAGCTCACCCGCATCCTGGATCAGGGCCCGTCGGGTCTCGTTCAAGACCTGACGTATGACGCTTACGATGGCTTCGGTCGACTGACGGAGGAATCTACCAGCTCGCCGTTGTTGAGCTTCAGCCGGAGCTACGCGTACGACGACCTGAGTCGACTGGTCGGAGTGACCGGGTCAACCGGCCCGGCCGAAGCCCTGATCGACATAGAGAAGGGTGATGTCAGCTTCGACGACGCCAACCGAATCACGACTGATCCGGAGTTCGGCTACGAACACGACTCCGCGGGCCGAATGATCGCCAAGATAGATGGCGATTGGAGAACCGACTACGAATACGACGCCCGTGGTCAATTGCGCGGGCTTGCAGAGACGGTTGGTCGTCCACCGAGCACCTCGACGGAGCTCTCGGCTTCGTATCGTTACGACCCCATGGGGCGTCGGGTGGTCCGATCCGTCAATGACGTCACGAGTGTCTACGAGTATGACGGACTCGACTTGGTGCGGATCCGAGGGGGCGAAGGTGGGGTGGAACGCTTCTTCGTGCACGGTTCAAGGATAGATGAACCCCTACGATTCGACTTGGGAGAAGTGGGTTCTGAGCACTACTACCACACGGATCGCTTGGGAAGCGTTCGCGCCCTGACGGACTCCTCGGGGGTTCTACAGCAGGCTTTCGCGTACGAGGCCTTTGGCGCTCAGAGCGCTGCCGTCGGCAACGGGCCGCCGCAGCCGTTTGGCTACGCAGCGCGTGCGTACGATCCGGAGTCCGGGCTGCAATACGCTCGGGCCCGGTACTACTCGAGCCATGTTGGACGATTTCAGTCGGGGGATCCACTCGGTATCGCGGGCGGACTTCACGGGTACGACTACGCCCAGAGTAACCCGATCAATCTGAAGGATCCGATGGGGCTAAGCCCGACACGTCTGGTGCGAACGGTGGTGACACGATCGCGAAAGGGCCACCAGAGATATTCAGTGGTACCACCAGTCGGAACAGCCGGGTATGGGCCTTCCGGGCTGGTCATCTCCGCTGCGATCCACATTCTCGCGGTCGCGGCCAAGAAGAACCCGGCGACGATATTGCCAGTTGCTGTCGCAGAGTTGGTACTAGGCCTCGATTCTCTTTGGACCGCGACGTTCGGTCAGAGGTTCGGTGGCAGCCTCTACGATTGGCGGAATGAAGATCGACTTCTTCGAGAGGAGTCCCACGTCGAGTTGTTGACGAGGATTCGGTACTTGAATAATCAACTCGACAGCCTTCCATCAGAGTTGAGAAACGACCCGAGCACTACCGGTGGTTGTTCAAGCGGGGGGTGATGTGAAGTTCAGGGGGATCGGCTTTCCCGTGTGTCGTCGCGTTCTGGCGAAAAGTCACCGTCTCATTGTTCCGAGCGCGGTCGATCCATGTGCGAGCGTTGGCTGAGTCCTAGTGTCGACAAGAATCGGGAGGCAGCAGCCTTTCACTGAGTAGTTGTGGAGTTTGGAACTATGTTCGTGCGCCGAGTCTTGACGATCTTGTTTGTGCTCGTGTGGTCGTCTGCTGCACACTCCCAGGTTGAACAAACCTACGAGTACGACGCCACCGGCAATCGCATCGCCGCAACCAATCTGGTTCGGTTCACCTCGACCGCCGCCTTTCATTTTCACCCGGAGCGCGTTCTCCATGGTGATCGCGTCAACATCTACGGGCGGAACTTCCCGACCGGCCAGAAGGCCCAGTTCTCTGCGACGTTCGACGGGGTCTCCGCCGACGTGGTGAGTGTCGCCCGACGGGTCGTCACCGTGATCGTGCCCGAAGGTGTGGCTACGGGAGCGGTCCAGTTGACGCTCCCCAGCGGAACCGTCCTCGACATCGGGACCATTGCGCTGGAGGGAATCACGCTGTCTCCCGGAGAAGCCGAAGTCTTCTTCGGAGAGACCATTGTGTTCGAGGCGGAGATCGTGGGCGGGACGGGCGGGGAGGTCGAATGGGAGTTGCTCTCCGGATCCGGCACGCTGGTGCCGTCCATCATTCCCGGTGAACACATCGCCGAGTTCACCCTCCCGGATGCTGCGGTCGGTTCCACCTTTCCCATCCTGATCCAAGCGACGAGAAGTGACGGCATCGCGGCTACTGCGGTTCTGCGACCCGGATGCAGTGCGACTACAGCGCTAGGGGTGCCCAGTCAGACGGTTGGCACTTTCCTGACCAACAGTGACCGCCTATGCGTCGATGTGATGTTGCCGCCGGGCGCCCCGATCTTGATCGGCTACGCGGGACCCGAAGCTCGACTCAAGCTCTTGGGCCCCGCAGGCCAGGTCTTGGCGGAGACGGAATCAGGTACAGCCGCATCGATACCGCCGTTCGTCGTCCCGTCTATTCAGTTGTATCGCCTTCAGGTGGAGGCGGCTGGCGGTGCCGTCGGAGAATACTCCCTGGGGATCACGCAACTCGACGACCCCAGCCTCTTCTACTGGATCAACTCGGGGGTCGGGAGCTGGAAGGATCCCGCGAATTGGTTTGGTGCTCTGGTCCCGGGGGCTGGGGACTCCGCCTTGGCCGCGGTCAATGGTGGCGCGACGGTTGTCGTCGCTGGCCTCGATGAAATCGCCACCTTGGCCTGCCAGGAGGGCCTTGTTGTCACGGGCACTCTATCCGTCGGCTCAGCAGCTGAGATCGCCGGACTGACAACGGTTCAATCGGGAGGGATCGTCGGCGACGGGGCGGTGGTATTGAACGGACCGTTGTTGTGGACGGGCGGTGTCTTGGGTGGCGCCGGTGGTTTGACGGTGGCGGGCGGTGCCGAGATATCGGGCGGGACGGCGACCAAGTTCACGCCGTTAGGTGGAACGGTGGAGCTGTCGAGCGGGGCCGTGAGTTGG
>JAJFFE010000142.1 GCA_021776775.1 Planctomycetota bacterium
CCTCAAGGCGCGACGACAACGTCGACAGTGGTCTCGGATTGGCCGTGGTCTTCTAGAAGGAGCAACGCCGGAATTCGCGGAAAGCGCAGCCTGGGCGGCTACGCTTCGTGAATGATCCGGGTTAGGTCGATGACGTCGCACGCGGAGTAGTCGGAATCCTTCTCGAAGAGTGTCTCAAGCAGCGCGATGTGTTGCCGCAGGTGAGCAGGGGTTCTTCGAGGATGCCACCTCGGAGTTGCCCCAGTCCGATGTTGGCGAGGAGCGAGTTGCAGAGCAGCGCTTCCCCTCGGTCTCTTCGCGGGAACCTCCAGCGAGCATGTAGGACTTGGGGGCGGCTGGGCATCGATAGCCGACTCCGCCGCCTTCGAGTTGGTAGATCTGGCGCAGGAAACCGAGGTCGCACTTGCGATCTTTGTCGAAGTTCTCGTCCTCGTTGAGGCCGACACCCTTCACGACGTTGAATAGTTGCCTCTGCCTGACCCCACGCTAGTCGGGCACCGGTTTGTCACTTTGCGAGCCGAGAGTTTGCTTCTTCGAGGAGGTTGTGCTGTGGGCGAGGAGGACGCTGACCTGACGCCTGGCGAGGTGACCCGGCTGTTGAGCGAGTTGGGTTCTTCTCGAGATCTGGCCTACGAGGCCCTTCTCCCCGTTATCTACGGCGAGCTGCGAGCTGTGGCGGGCCGAATGCTCGGCCAGGAGCGATCCGATCACACGCTCAGTGCAACCGCGCTCGTGCACGAGACCTATCTCAAGCTCGTTCAACTGGAACGACTGGACTGGAAAGGGAGGGCGCACTTCTTCGCCGTGGCCGCGGGCGCAATGCGTCGACTGCTCATCGATCACGCCGTACGACGCCGGGCCGTCAAGCGCGGAGGAGGACAGGAACGTCTCCCCCTCGACGACCTCGTGCTCGTGTCTGAGGATCCCTCGGTAGATCTTCTCGATCTGAGTGAAGCCCTCGAGCGTCTGGCCGCTCTCGATTCCCAGCAGGCCTCGGTGGTCGAATTGCGTTATCTGGGAGGACTCACCATCGACGAAGTCGCCGAGGTCACGGGAGTCGCACCTCGCACAGTCAAGAACCACTGGCGCGTTGCGAAACTCTGGCTGCATCGGGAACTCGGCTGAGGTTTTCGAGACGCAGCCATTGTCCCGGGTAACTTTCGCTGACGTGATCGGCGGATTCAAGCTACGAACCTCTGCACGGCACACCCGGACCAGGACACCCCGGCTAGCTGGACGTCTTCAGCTCGGCTTGCCAGCTGCGGTAGCGTTTTGTTCGCTCGTCATCACCGAGTCGTTTGGACAGACGCAGCAGCGCGCCGATGGCGAGACGCAGACGCTCGTGATCGTTACGTTTCTTGAAGTTCTCATAAGCGGCGAGTAGCCACTTCTCGCACTCGTCGGGATCCCCGCTCGTCAGCAGGGCGCTACCGAGCTCGAAGTCGGCAATTCCGATGTACGTTTCACTTCGTGCAACACGGGCGCTGTCCTGCATCGCGCGCGCAGCGGTGACCGCCTCGGGGTAGCGCTCTAACATTCGGTAAATCGTCGATCGCTCACGGAGGAGAGCGAGCTGCTCACTCTGATTGACGATCCCCGTCTCATCCGCGGCGAACAGCTCGACCGCGCGACTCGACAACTCCAAGGCCGCCTCGAATCGGCCGTGGCTCACGTTCTTACGGATCACCCAAGTCAGACTCGTGTAGTGATCACGACACTTCTCACCGTCAACCGAGACGATTCTTCCGAGGTACTCCGCGACCACTTCGTCGCTGCCCTCCATGCGAACCTCAGCGCTATCGCAAACGTCGGTGAGCATGTGAGTGACGATGCCCATCCGCAGTGGATGCTCCACCGGGAGATACTCGCGCGCCAGATCCCAGCAGAGAACGATCGCCGCGTGATTCTCCTTCGGTCGCTTCGTCAACTCGTAGATCGTCGACAGATGGCACTGAATCCGGATCGACTCCGGGTGACCCACGCCGCGTATGCGGTGTGAATCGGCCAGAGCCTCGTCCAACAGGAGCTCGGCTCGTTCGAATTCCCCGAGGCCGCTCAGGGCCATCGCGTAGCTCAGCTTGGCGGTGAGCTTCAGGCTGTCGTCGGGCTCCAGCTCGTCATGCATGCGAGGCAGCAAGGCCTCGTATATCTTCACCGCCTCGGTCGGCTCGCCGGTCTGGATCAAGCCAGTGGCGACATCGCAGAGCGTGGCCAACGTGGTTGGATGACGTTCGCCATTGCGTGAAAGGCTGAGTTCATACGCCTCGCGCCATTGGGCGAGTGCTTCGTCATTCCTGCCACGGATGGCGTGCAAGTAGGCGAGATCTCCGCGCAGAGTCAGTCGGGTCTTGTGGTTCGGGTGTTCCCGATCGTAGATCGCGATCAGCTCGACGGTTTCTTTCTCGGCCAGCTCGAACTCACCGAAGCCGCGCACGATAGAGGCCCAGGTACTACGCACTTCGAGCAGCCGAGGGTCGCTTGGGTCGCACAGCTTCTCGTAGAGTGCTCGCGCGCTCTCCGACTGGCTGCGCGCTAGCTCCAAGTTGCCGAGCATCATCAAGTTCCGACCGAGCGATGCGCGCAGCGTCGCTTCGATCTCCGGATCTTCGGGGTAGCGTCCGTCGAGACTCTCGGTGGCAGCCTCTAGCGCCTGACGTAGCGTAAAGGACTCGTCGCGGCCCTTGCCAGGGTTCGCCTCCTCGATCACGACGTCCCCCCAGAAACGCGCCACCGAGTCCGCCACTTCGAAGCGGCGATCCGACTCCAACTTCGCATCGACGGCCCGACGTTCACCATCGTGAGCGCGCTTCGCCATCAGTCCGACCCCGACGGAGCCGACGACGATGGCGAGCACCGCGATGGACGCGGAGGCAACCAGCCTCGGGTTGCGACGGACGAATTTCCGCGCCAGATAGGTCCGACTCGGCGGTCGAGCGGAGACCGGCTCCTTGTCGAGGAATCGCTGTAGATCCAAGCCCAGTTCGAGCGCCGATCCGTAGCGGCCCGTCGAATCGCTGTCCGTGGCCTTGCGCAAGATCGTAAGAAGATCCATGTCGAGTCCAGAATCGAACGCGAGGGCTTGCCCGGACGTGACGGCCGCGATGAGCTCGGCGGCGGAGTCCATTCGGTCTGCGTAGGGGTGGCGCTCCTGAAGAAGCTCCGCCGCGATCACCCCGAGTGCATAGACATCCGTCCGAGTATCGAGCTTTGCATTGCCACCCGCGAAGCGCTCGGGACTCATGTAGGAGAGTGTCCCCAACCAGCTGCCGGCCTGGGTGAGTGCGGTTGCGTCGACACCCGCCGCGAGGTCGCGAGCGATACCGAAGTCGAGAACTTTCGGTTGGCCGGTAGAGGTGACCAGGATATTGGCCGGCTTCAGATCGCGGTGGATCACGGCGTGCTCGTGAGCGTGCTGGACCGCTTCGCAAACGGCGATGAGCAGGCGCACTTTCTGTTCGGTGCTGTTACCGCGAGCGTGATCCGTGAGCGGTCGCCCGTCGACGAATTCCATGACGAAGTAGGGTCGGGCGCCGCCCGCCGCCTCGTACTCTCCGGCTTCGTACACCTGGGCGATACCGACATGTTGCAGTCCCGCGAGCAACTCGACCTCGTGCTCGAAGCGTCGGCGCGCTGCGGGTTCACTCAACATGGAGCGCATCACCTTGACCGCGACGCGTCGCTTTGGATTGAGCTGTTGCGCCGCGTAGACCACGCCCATGCCGCCGTGCCCGATGATCGACTCGAGTTCGACCCCTGGGATCTCGACCGGAGCCGTCGCGGGGATCTCGCCTTCGAGTAAGCTGGGCTCCGAATCCGCTTGGATGAGCTCGCGAACGGCGGTCGCCAACTTGGGCGTCTCTCGCTCGAGCCGAGCCTGACGCTCGGACACGCTGACGTCGCACAGTTCGAGGAACAACTGGTAGACGCGCTCGTCGTTAGACTCAGTCATGGCTCTTCGAGCCTCGCGCGAGCCAAGCCTTGCCGAAGCGCCAGTCATTGATCACGCTGTTCTCGGAGATGTCCAGAAGCTCGGCGACCTCGGCGACGGTCATGTCGAGGAAGAACCGCAACGACAGCACGCGGCCCTGCCGCGGGTGACGCGCTGTGAGTTGCTCGAAAGACTCTTCCATATCGATGAGCTCTTGCGAATGATCCCGGGCGTAGGCGTCGACTTGATCGAGCGGTACGCGCGTGCGATCGCCGCGGCGCTTGTGACACGCGTGGTGCCGCGCGCGGTCGAAGAGGATGCGACGCATAGCCTCGGACGCAGCGCCAAAGAAGTGTGCACGACCCTTCACGCGTAGGTCATCGTTGGCGATCAAGCGGATGAACGCCTCGTTGACAAGCGCGGTGGTCTGCAATGTGTGGCCGGGGTTCTCGCCGCGTAATCGAGAGCGTGCCAGCATGCGCAACTCGTCGTAGAGAACCGTCCAAAGCTGCGAGAACGCTTCGTCCTCGCCACCGTTGAGGCGCTCGATCAGATCGGTCACCTCTAGCGCGGTCGCAACGCTTGGACGCGCTACGTCACCATCGAAGGATCGATCCCCGTTTGACATGACAGCCTCACCGATGGGAACTTTGCAGCGCGCGACAGCGTGGATGGCCATTCTACTGAACGACCGCCAGCTGTGAAGGGGGGCGGCTGCCAAGCTCGTCATGGCGAGACTGTCCTATCTGTGGGAATCCTCGTCACTGGGCGACGCGTCGCGCTGAGGCCACTCGAGCCGGCGAGGTCCGATCTGAGTTCTTCGACGGAGTACGAGCGCGGCGATACTTAGGGGCAAACCGCCGCGCTAACATCGCAACAGACAGATTCCGGGGTCGGATCCGCGCCACAATTCAGAAAGGGCGCCGGAAGCGCTGGGCCGCCG
Organism: Planctomycetota bacterium; assembly: GCA_021776775.1. Classification (GTDB taxonomy): domain Bacteria; phylum Planctomycetota; class UBA8108; order UBA1146; family JAJFFE01; genus JAJFFE01. The sequence goes on from JAJFFE010000142.1 coordinate 4,872, forward strand.
TCGAACAGGTACGCGAGGGCGTAGATGGGATCGGAGATGTCTACTTGGCCATCGTCGTTGGTATCGTGGGCGTCGAGGCAATCGGTCGGGGCGCCTGAGAACAAGTAGGCGAGACCGGAGACCGGATCGGCGATGTTCACGGTGCCGTCGGCGTTGCAGTCGCCGCGTATGAACAGCTTCGGTGTCGACGGCCCATAGAGTTCTTCGATTTCGAGCGCGCTCAGTTCGCGCGTATAGATCATGAGCTCATCGATGGCGCCGTGAAAGTAGTGTGGATCCAAGAAGATGCTGCTGTCGAGTCGCCCGATGGTGGCGGGCTCAGTTGTGTACGCAAGCGCTCCGCCGGTGCCCGAGTAGCTACCACCGACATCCACACCGTTGACGTAGATGTCCATGTCTTCGGGCCCGCGCACCACGATGGCGGCATGATACCACTCTCCCACACACGGCGGTACGGACGCGCTCTTGCTGCGTCGGCTACTGGTTGAGGGTGGACCGCCGTCACCATAGCCCGCCGAGACCCCCAGGATCCCGCAACTCATCCAGACTCCCGCATAGGTGTTCTGTGTGAAGTTGTTGCTGAACACATGGTTGCTCTCGAAGTCATCGACGCGTACCCACGCGGTGATCGATACCGGAAGTGGCGACCTCAACTCAGGGTCTGCGCCGACGTCTATGAAGTCATCATCGCCGTCGAAGTGATACGCACCGTCGACATTTCCGAAGCGGTCTGGAATCAACGTCGCTCCGGAGGGGATTCCATGATGTCCGTGGCCACTGGCGTCGTCGGCATCGCCGTCCATGGGCCAATGGCCCTCAGGGTCCGCGGGCAGAATCTGGGCCGGAAGGGGTAGAGTCGCACAGACCAAAGTAAGAAGTACCAGCAGTCCAAGTCGTCGCATCGGCATGCCTTTCAAGAGATTCAAGTACCGCCTGTCACGAGCGGTCCGTCAACGTGAGGACGCACAAACGCTCGCGGCAGACGCCATCGCGAGATTGGAAGCCGGTAGACACAGTGGGATTGAAGACTAGGTGGCAAGTCGCGACCTGACATGCGCTTGCATCGCTCGAGACGTTGAGTTGGGTCGCCGAGCTGGGGGCACCGATATCGTTGCCTTGGAAATCCAAAGAAACTTTGTCTCCGAGAACACGATTCATCGCGATGGGAATAGCGCCCAACGCCGGGCGAGTCGGATTCCCCGATAGCGGATATAACTCGAGGACCACGAGAGTGGCGACGCCTGTCCTGAACCGAAAGAGTCGAAAATGACGCTAACGCGAAGACTACTACTACTGTTGGTTCCCGCGCTCTGCGCACCGCTGTCTGCTCAAGAGAGCTCTCTCCAACTCGTAAACGACGACGTCGGTACTTCGGGCTATGTTCGGGTCGCTCGCGATCCAGGGTTGGAACTCCAAGAGTTCACGCTAGAGGCATGGATCGAACCCAACGGACCGGGAGTCAGCACCGGCGGGCCGAGCGGTCGATTCATAGCCGGTATCCCGCAGGAGGGAGTCTCAGGGAGCGCCATCGCGCCCTACGGACTCCACTGGAACAGCGCGACACACGAAGTCTATGGGTACCTGTCTACAGAGACGGGAAGTGGTGTAAGCACATATTGTATCTGTGAGATTGAGCCGGGGTGCAGAGTACACGCCGCGATGACGTTCGAGGGATCGACTCTGAGTTTGTACCTGAACGGACGCCTCCAGAGTTCGGAGCAGGCGAGTCTTCCAGGAATCACATACTACGGCAATGACTTCCTTATCGGAGCGGCGAACTACGCATTCGGATACCTGCGCAGATACGATGGCAAGGTGGAGGAAGTGCGCGTGTGGGACTACGCGCGAAATGAAGAGGAGCTCGGTGAGACGTTGAACTGCTCATTGACGGGCACCGAGACGGGTCTCGTGGCGTACTGGGACTTCACCGATGGAAGTCTAGCGGATCGTACTGGACACGGGCATGACGGAATCGCAGTGGGAACCGGCGTTGGCTTCGCCGCTCCATTCGTCGACCATGACCTGTGTGGAGAAGAGTTCCTCACGTTCTCCCGCGGAGACTGCAATGACGATGGCATGTTCAACTTGGCAGACGCTGTTTTCGGACTGGCCACTCTGTTCACAGGTGGCAGTGCCGCAGTCTGCGACGACGCGTGCGATTCGAACGACGACGGCACGTTCAACATCTCAGACCCCGTTTGGATGCTGAGCGCGCTGTTCCTGAGCGGCGCACCGCAACCCTTGGCTCCCTTCCCCTGTTGCGACGTCGATCCAACTCCGGACACACTTCCTTGCGCAGTTTCCTCGAACTGCCCGTAGCCCATGTGGAGGAGTCCTCGCCTGAGAGGCGAGCACGTACCTAGGCGGAAGCCTTACGCCCGATCGCTTTCATGGTGCGGTCGAACCGGTTCCCGAGTTCTACCGACGGCTTGCCGCCTTGACCGATCGGTTCTCCCAAGACCTCGAACGGGCCGGTGTCTTCCACGCCATCGCGAAGAATCGTCGTTGAGACGCTCCTCGTGACGTCATCTCTTGTCGAGAATCGAGGAAAGTCTGTCACGCCTTCGGCCCAGCGACGACTACGTGAACCAGAACTCGGCTAACACATGGTGGGCGGAGAGCCGCCTCTACGACTGGGCCGACGTCAAGATGCGGTGGCCGGCACGAAAGATGGCGCGGCTTGGCGTCCGAGATCTGAGTGGGCTCGATTGACGCCGGTTCCTCCGCGCTGACACAACTCCATCCGTTGGATACACTCGGCGATGCGGTGAGGGGCGCGCAGCAAAGAGGAGTAGATCGGGAAATGATCGACATTGAGGAACATTGCGGCGGGGAGTGGGCAGAGTGGTATCTGATGACGCCTCAGCAACGCTGGCTCGCGACGCTCGAACTCTGGCGAACTTATTTGATCGTGGGCGGTTCTCTTGACCCCGAGCCCAATACTCAGAGTCCTTTCTTCGATGCGAACCAGCCGAGTTCGATATCTGCTGATGGGCGGGCAAGCGTGCGTTTGATACGGCGGAGCGGAGTTTAGCCGCGACATCGACCTCGTGGTCATGGTCGACGAAGAGAACCACAGACGGTTGACGGAAGCGCTCGCAGATCTTCGTCGAGTCGGCCGAGCAGACGTAGAGACAGAATGGGCTTGCCCGAGGCGACAGAGGCTTGCTTCGCTCTCTCGAGGTCGGTGTACCAATACAGTCCGGAGTGATGCGCGTCGCGCTGGCCGGCCACTGCTGCTATGGCCTCGCGGACGAGCGTGCTCTTGTCCGACAACCCGTACCCAGTCCGAAGGGCCTTGACGTCGGCTGGGTATGTCTTCAAGAGGAGATCGAGCCCGGCCGGTCCCTGATCGCGCAGAGTATCGATGGCCGCCCTACGAACACTCTCGTCCTCGTGTATCACAACACCAACGGCGGTCTCGTCCGGTGACTGCGCGACCTCGTTGCTGGCCAAAAGTAGGGCAGGTAAGAGAATCAAGCTCAGCGAGAGCATAGGACACCACCCTTTCAAGCCTAGAGGCGTGGGATCGCGGGGTCCGAGAGAAAACTCGAGTTCCCAGCCGTCCTAGTTGAGGGCCTTGCGATGGGCCGCACAACTAGCCCGGATCATTCATGAAGCGCAGCCGCTCAGGCTGCGCTTTCCGCGAATCCCGGCGTTGCTCCTTCTAGAAGACCACGGCCAATCCGAGACCACTGTCGACGTTGTCGTCGCGCCTTGAGGCCAAGAAGTGAGCACCGCACGGAAATCACAGCCTGTGTGACGAAGATTAGGTTCCGAGATGCACTCGAACACACTCGCGCGGACGTTTTGCGCCCTTTCGGGCGCAGAACGACTACGCTTCATGAATGATCCAGGCTAGAGCGGATTGTCCCGCCGTCGTCTCACGTTGCCACTGCCATTCCCGCAGATACCATGAGATCGACGCGAAGTGTGCATTCCCGTACTGCACACCGCTGTGCAGTTACACCGGTGTTACTCAGGTTTGGTCCTGGGTCTGAGCTGATCGGGTCGGATTCTTCGAACGTAAGCGTGACGTCGACGAGAGTGTTCGGGAGCGGAGGGACGTGGGGTGCGGTCGATCCCGTTCTATCGTTCGGGCGCGTGACGGAAGCGAACCGTTCCGCGGTTGTCGCAGCTTGCGAGCGTTGATCCGTCTGGACTCCAGGACACGGCCATCACGTGGGAGTCCTCGTGAAACTCCACAATCATCTCTCCCGTTTCGGCGTCCCAGAGGCGCACCGTTCCGTCGCCGCTTGCCGTCGCAATTCGATCTTCGTATGGGTGAAACGAAGCTGAATTGACCGAGAATGCATGGCCTCGAAGTGTCAGCAAGATCTCATCTTCTTCGGTGGAGTACACGAGCGTGGTGCGTTCCCACATCGCGGTTGCGAAGCGCGTTCCGTCGCGGTTGAAGTTGGTTTTCTGCACGCTTCCCTGTTTCGGCCACTGACGAACGACTGCTCCGGTTTGGCTGTCGTAGCAACGAAGATCTCGCATGTTCGTTACGACCATCCGCGCGTGAACGGGATCGGCGGCCAAGCTTTCGACGGATCCCACTCCGGTGATGAACTCTTGGGGCGGAGTCTGAAGTGCAGAGTCCAGCTTCCACACCGACCCACCGGACACGACAAGTATCCCGACGTCCGGACCTCCCCAAGACACGTGGTCCGCCTGCGCAGCCAACTCTTGCTCGGCAACCAGATCACCATCGACGTTGTAGGTTCGAACCCACTGCAGCTCACAGAAGATGAACTGCTCTCGGTCGCTGTCCCACGCTATGCGTTGGCCCCTATGGCCTCTTTGGCCGGCGGGAGAGGGGAATGTCACGAGCCGTTCTCCGCGGGCTGTGTCCCAAATCTGTGCGCCCATGAATCCCACTGCGATTCGGCGTGAGTCATCGGTCCAGAGGATGCGCATTCGTCCGTAGAACCCAGCGTCGTATTGGGTCGCCCAGTCGAGAACCGGCGCTGCAGAGGCCGAATCCCATTCGCGAAGCGAGGTCGACGCAGACCCGGTCACCAGGTATCGGCTGTCGTGCGACCAATCGAGACCGTCCACTCGATGTTCGTGACCTGCAAACCGACGAATCTCTCGACCGGTGGTGGGGTTCCAAATGCGCAGTGTCGAATCGCGGCCTCCACTGGCCAGGACATTCCCGTCAGGACTCCACGCGACGTGGTTGATGGTTGGGTCGGGGGTCGAGGATCCACTCGTGGTGATGCAACGAGTCGGCGAACCGGGAGCGGTGAGATCGCACACTGTCACGCCTACATGATCGCCGACCCCGATGCGATTCCCGTCGGGGCTCCAGGCCAGACTGAGTACCGATTGCGTGGATAAGGGGAACGTCGTGTCCAGGGCACCCGTCTCGGTGTTCCAGATCGAGACGTTGGTTGCAGTCGTGTTGACGAAGCGACCGCCATCGGGGCTGAACGCGAACCCGAAACCAGGACGGATGTCATGAAGTAGTTCGCCCGAACTCCAGTCGATGACTCGCGACCCGTACTCATGAATGCTCAGACCGATGCGGTTCGAGTCTGGGTGCCACCAAATGCCCAGGATCTTGCCATTCTGGGCCAGCACTTGTCGTTCGCGAATCACCTCTCCAGTCCGAGGGTTCAACTCAACAGCGTGCCCTGATTCTTCCACAGCCACTAGGGCACCGTTTGGAGCGACATCGATTCCGGTGATGATGCCTGACCCGATCTTTCGCTCCCAGTGCGACCCCGATGTGAAGCTGTGGGCACGCACCACGCCATCGAAACAACCCGAGAACACGGTGCCGTCGGCAGCTACCGCGAGGCACTTCACACCTCCAGGCAGGTCAGCCACCGACAGCTCCTGATTGGCGTATGAGTAGAGATGCCGCCACTCCCAGCCGGTGAAGTCCCAGTCCGTGTTATTGGGGAGCCAGTGGTCGACCAACCGACGCACAGCCGGCAGGCCCGTTACGGATCGTGAAGCGGATGCCGCGAGGATCATTTCAGCGCGGTAGAGATGCCCTTCGGAGATCTTGCGCTGACGGCGTTCGTTGCGCTGCCCGGTCGCCAACGCACCGCTGATGCCGATCAAGAGCAAGAACACAATTGCGAGGCTTGCCGCGAACGCTGGATTGCGGCGCCTCCATCTCAAGAACCGTTCGAGCAAAGAGACGCGTCGCGCCTTGATCGGTCGATCGCCGATGAAACACTGCAGATCACTCTTGAGGTCGCTCGCCGATCGATAGCGGTCGCGAGGGTCCTTGGACATTGCTTTCAGGACGATGGTCTCTAGGTCCGCCGGTACGTGCGGATCGAGACTGCGAGGGGCCGGTGGCTCGTGTCGACTGATACGATCGATGAGTTCCAGCCGATCTCGTCCCGAGAACGCCGGTCGAAAGGTGACGAGTTCGTAGAGCGTGGCTCCCAGAGAGTAGAGATCGGAGCGAGGGTCACAGCTACCGGAGAAACGTTCCGGTGCCATGTATCGCAAGGTCCCGACGACATCGCCGGTTTGTGTCAGGTTGGGCTCGTCGGTCTTCGCCAACCCGAAGTCCGTGACCCAGACCTCACCGGCGCTGTCGAGCAGAAGATTCGATGGCTTGATGTCCCGATGGATAATGCCTCGGTCGTGCGCATGATCCAAGGCGTCCGCGACACAAGCTCCGATGCGGGCCACTTTCTCGTAGAAGACGCGCGATGAGCTACGGGTCTGGGATTGAGAATCGCTCAGCAGTGACAAGGTACTGCCCGTCGGCGAATCACTCTCGATTTCGAATTCCCGATTGGGTTGGCTAGGATCGAACTGCGTCGTGATGGCGCCTTGCGCGGACGGGTTGTCATCGCGAGGGCCGGACGACGTTGCTTGATCTCGGTCGGTCGATCCCGGGCGGCTTTGCGACGCTGCCCCGCCAGCCTTGTTGGAATCGACGCTGGGTCCAAACCGCCGGAGTTCATCGGTCACTCGATCGAGACCGTGACCTCGGATGTACTGCATCGCGTAGTAGTCGAAACCCTCGTCGGATCCAACTTCGAAGATGGGAACGATGTTGGTGTGATGCAGCCTGGCCGCGGCCCTCGCTTCACGTTGGAATCGTTCTCGAGCAACGGCACTTCGCGCAAGTGGGGTCGGGAGTACTTTCAGAGCCACGCGTCGGCCCAGCGATTGTTGCTCGGCCTCGTAGACGATTCCCATGCCGCCGCGCGCGATCTCTCCGTAGACCCGATAGTCACCGATCTGCCCGGGGATCCCCTCGATCTCGGGGATTGGTTGTGGGTCGTCTTCGATCTTGAGTTGCTCGAGTTCGGCAAAGATCGGGAAGAACTCGAGGATCTGGTTGGCTAGCTCGGGATGGCGGTTGGTGTATTCCGAGATTGTCGGCGACTCGCCACCGCGCAGTCGATCGACGAACTCGGATGCGATGCACTCCAGCATGTCGGCATCGAAGTCATCGTTGGGAACTATCAACCGACAAACCTCCGCCAGGATAAGAGCCACACTCGCCTGCGGCTGAATAGGGCAACTCGTACCATTGCAGAGCCATGATTCGGTCGTTGCAACGGATCTCCCGGAAATATCGACATTTCCGGTGACATTTCGAGCGCGAACGTAGGTAAGCGAGTAGTGAGTGACGAACCTTGTCTGGTTGTAGACGGGGCGACATGGTCTGATTTAGAAAGGTACATATGACGTCCGAAAGCCGGTTCACGCGAGTACTCGCGGGGCGACTCGAGGTCGCGACGGGCGCCAAATCTGTCGCGCCACGAATGGAGGATCGTTTGACGAACGAACCTGAACTCGAAGCGTTGATCGAACGTGCCCGCGGTGGAGATCACGACGCGTTGGCAGAGTTGTTTCAGGGTTATCGGCAACGACTGCAGCGCATGATCGATCTCCGACTCGATCGGCGGTTGCAAGGACGGGTCGATTCCTCCGATGTACTTCAAGAGGCGTATCTGACACTGTCGAAGAAGATAGACAGCTATCAAACATCCGACGAGTTACCGTTTTTCTTGTGGCTACGATTGGTCGCCGGAGAGTGCCTGATGCAGTTTCACCGACGCCATCTGAAGACCGCGATGCGGGACGCCAACATGGAAGTCGCGATATACCGCGGTCCCATGCCGGTCACCGATTCGTACTCACTGGCGGCGCAACTCCTCGGAAAGCACACGACGGCGAGCCAGCACGCGATGCGCGCCGAGTCGAAACTCATGTTGCAAGAGGCACTGAATGAGATGGACCCGATCGATCGAGAGATCATCGTGCTCCGCCATTTCGAAGAACTGTCCAATGGCGAGGTGGCTCAGATTCTGGAGATCGATGTCTCGGCGGCCAGTAGCCGCTACTTTCGTGCGGTGCGACGCCTCAAGACGGTGATGGGCCCGGGAATGTAGTACCGGCCGCGACCGCTTATCAGAATCGCGATGTGACCTCGACAGCCCGGCCCTTGGCCGGGCTGTTTCCATTCCTGGCGCCTCTCACGGTCACGATTTTTTATCTCCGTAACCTCTTTTCCAAATGTCGGTTGCGATCACGAACCAAAGAGAAATCGGAAAAACCGGTGCTCGACCGGGGTGGGCCCGCAGGTATCCGATTAGTCGAGCGTTGTTCGCGAACCCGAGGGGCCCTGAGGGTTCATTCGAGCAACTTCGAAACAACAGAACTGAACTCTGACCCGGTACAACGAAAGACGATCAGTCATGAAAAAGAT
>JAJFFE010000143.1 GCA_021776775.1 Planctomycetota bacterium
TGATCGATCCGCCGCCGCGTTCGCGCATGCCGGGCAGCGCCGCCGTCGTCGCGTGATAGAGCCCGCCGACCGAGCGGTTGAACGCGTCGACCATTTCGGACCATGAACCTCGCTCGAGACCTCGCTGCACAATGGAGCCAAAACCACAGTGCACAAGCCCGTCGAGTGGGCCCAGTTCGCCAATCGATCGAGCCATCTGATCTTGCTCTGACAGGTCCAACGAGATCGGGCTGGCGCTGTTGCCGAGGGAACGGGCGAGTTCGCACGCTTCCTCGGCGCCCGCGCGGTTCGAATGGAAGCCGACGTGGAGGTGCGCTCCTTCGCGGGCCAGCTCTTCGGCCACCGCCCGTCCAATCCCCGAACTACCACCGAGGACCAGGAACGTACGATCGGTCAACGCACCGCGTCGCACCGACTCGGCCACGGGATCGGGAGCGCACTTCACCACCGCGGGACGCACCACCACTTCAGCCTCGCCTTCGACGAAGAGTTCATCACCGGTCGTCGACTCGACGACGGTGTGCAGACGAAGGAGCGATAGCTCTGCGTCGTGGGCGATGACGGTGCCTCGAACGCGAACTTCCGCTCCGGGTCGAATCGGTTTCACGAAGCGTAGATCTTGAGACCGGTACAAGGCTCGTTCGCCCGGGAGATGCTCCCCGACGAGTCGCGAGAAGAACGCACCGCAGATCATTCCGTGGGCGATGCGAGAGCCGAAGGCACTCTGCTTACCGTACGCTTCGTCGACGTGGAGGGGATTGTGGTCGCCCGAGACTTCGGCGAAACGATCGATCAATGCGCGATCGATGACGGTATCGAAAGACGCCTCGGTACCGATAGGGAACTCGGCGAGGGAGTCGGGGATCATCGCGCTGGAAGCGACCGTCATGCTGCCCCCTCTGGAACGCTCGTCGAATCCGGAGCCGAGTCCAGGGCAGAGCCCGCCTCATCGCGATCGCGAAGCGAGAAGCTGAGCCCTTCCATGACGACCGGGCGTGGAGGCAGAACCGTACTCCCGTCGGCGAGGTCGGTGAACACCACGCAGTTGGGGCCGACCTGAGTCCGCTCACCGATTCGAATGCGTCCGAGAACGCGCGCCCCGGCGTAAAGGAAGGTCTGCACACCGAGGGTCGGAACGTCGTCCAACGTGGCGTCCGCGCGTCGCGGGCCGACCGTCACGCTCTGAAAGATGGTGCAGTCGCCCTCGATGATCACGCCGGGCCCGATAACCACTCCTTGGGGATGCGGAAAACGAAGCCCCGGACCGATGCGAGCGTATTGGCTGATCTCAGCGCCGGTGGTCAAGAGCCCGAGACGCTTGAACGCGCTAGCGATGACTCGGTGGCCACGCTTGGCAAACCACGCCGCGAATCGATGGGAAAGCACGGCTCGGGGGCCGGCAGTCACGAGGGGGGTCAGGAAGTAGTGATACCAGCGCGGCGCTTGGCCGAGAGCACGCTCAAGATCAGTCGTATAGTGCATCTCGAGCCCTTGCTTCCTACGACGCGCTGCGATGAAAGTCCATCGGAGCTATCGAGCGAAACAAGGGAGTGCTTGAGCGGGAATACGATGTTTATCGGTACGAGCCTGACCGGCGTGGTCACCGGGCAGGCTCGTGGCGACGGGCGCCGTTCTCAGTCGCGAGGTTGACCAGCACCATTCTCGCGACGCGCTTCACTCTTGTCGGTCTTGCGACCGGCGAGTTGCTCTTCGAGATCTTTGACGCGCGGCGTCATGCGGCCCAAGCTGCGGCCAATCTTGAAGTCGTGAACGCAGTTACGCGAGAACAGCAATTCGAGCGTGTTGCCACGGATCGAGTAGACAGCGAGGCGCTTCTTCTCGTGGCTCCAGATGTACAACGCGTCCGAGGAGCCGCCCTGGAACTTCCCGAGGGACAAAGACCAACCGCCGCCTGCGGCCGCTTGCCCAACCGAGACCGGCGAGTTGTTGGTCGTAGTGGAGGCTTCGGCCTTCTCGCCTTCGGGGAGGTCGTCGTCTGCAGTTTCGCCGGCCTCTTTTGGCTTCGCGCTCTTCTTGTCCGCGCCCTTCTTGTCCGCGCCCTTCTTCTCGCCGCCCCGACGTGGCGTCGACTCGTCGTCGTCTTTGAGGATGCGTTTCACCTCGTTTGGAGTCGGCGTCATCTTCTTGGAGTTGATGTCCGCTTCGAAGTCGAACTTGCAGTTGCGAACGAAGAGCAACTCCATCTTGACCGGGCTGACGAGGTAAACGGCCAGCTTGCGTTCGACTTTGTCCCAAAGGAACAACGCCTCATCGTCCCCACGGCCGAGTCGTCCCGTGAGCATGGTGAACGGGCCTTCGTTATCGACACCGTCGGCGCGAAGGGGAGTGGGAACCACTGACAAACAGAGTGCGATCAGCGCTGCGAACGCTGCCGCGAATACGGACTTCCTGCGGAACATGATTGTGCCTTTCACTGGCTAGCGCCCTTGGAGGGAAGTGGGGCGCCATTCGTCTCGCGCACGGTACGACTCGCGAGGGCATTCGACCGGGTCCGTTTTCGTTGGCGGACCACGACAAGCCCCGACCGAGCGGGAGACGTGGAAGCAAGAGAGCTTCCAGGAGTGACATCCTGATTCTAAGATGCCGACCCACGAGAATGCCAGCATGGCCCCTGTTTTCCGGTTGGCGACCGTCTATTTGGCTACCACGAGTTAGGGACTGTTCCATCGAGAGCGTCGCACGCTACGAATCTGGGGTTCGCTCTTGGGACGCGGGAGCAGGGTGGAAACCCAGCCATCTCTGTATGCTTCTCGTCGGGTTGATATCGGCTTGCGGCGTGGCGCCGAGGGTATCGACCGATCCAATGCCCGACAACGCGCGGACTCGCGGCGGCGAGGAGACGACTCTTCTACGATTCGACGACTTCGTCTCTCGTGGGTTGCTCACGTTTCCCACCGACGTCGATCAACCCGTACCGGCCGTGCTGCTGATTCACGGTTCGGGACCGAGCGATCACGACTTCTCATTCGGAATCGGTGAAGACGGAAAGCACATCTCGGCCATCGGAAAGTCGATCGCGACATACCTCGCCGAACACGGATTTGCTTCGCTTCGCTACAACAAGCGGCACGTCTACGGTGCGCGAGACTGTGACCTACGCAGGTTCGTCGGGCTCAGCATTGACGATTTCACCAAGGACGCGGAAGTCGCGCTTCGCACTCTTCAGCGTGACCCGCGAGTTCGACGTGATCAGTTATTCATCATCGGTTACGACGAAGGCGCGGTGATCGCAACGCGCCTGGCTTCGCAGGATGAGCTGGAGATCCGTGGAGTCATCGGCATCGGCGCTGTCATCCGAACCTTCGCCGAGACACACCTCGCGCAGTACGAGCAAGTTGGGCTGCCGTTTCTCGAGAGGTTCTCTCGCGACGGTGCGTTGGACCTTCTCGCAGTTCAAGAAGCCAACTTCGCCGAGGCGGGAGTCATCGCCCGTCACTACGCGCGACTGTTGCTCGATCGAAACGCACCGCTCGACGCGCCGCGCCTCGACCGGACCGTCGACTTGAATCGGGACGGTCGGATCGAGCTGGATTCGGAGTTAACACCCCGTATCCGCGCCTTCTTCTCCGAACCCGACAAACTCGGTCCTCACGCAACCGCAGCGGCGATGTCGGTCCTGGTCGAAGATCTTTCGGTCCCGGTTCTGCTGCTCCATGGCGACCACGACGGCACGGTCCCGGCTGGACACGCGCGGTCACTAGCGGACCACAGCGTCGGAGTTACGACACGCATACTCGCTGGCCTCGGCCACACACTCGGGACCGCGACTTCGACCACAGACGACGCCCAACGACCGATCGAACTGCCGGCGCTCGAGGCTGCGCGAACGTGGTTGCAAAGTCAGCTCCGGGACAACTAGCCCCGAGTGCGGTTTCTTGGCAGAATCCAATATCGGTTGGACACTGTCGGTCGTCATTCTTGATGTAGAAAGCGGAGCTGCGCCGTGGAAGAGAAATCCTTGCAACTACTGAAACGGCTGTGCGAAGCGAGTGGCCCGCCCGGGTTCGAAGATCGCATTCGTGATATCTACCGCGAGAAGATGATTCCTCTCGCCGACGAAATCGAGTCCGACGGCATCGGAAACATCATCGCCATCAAGAAGGGCAAGGGCAGCAACCCCTTGAAGGTGATGCTCGCCGGCCACATGGACGAAATCGGTTTCGTCGTCAAATACATCGACGACAAGGGTTTCTTGCGCCTGCAACACCTCGGCGGGTTCGACCCGAAGACGCTAATTGCCAAGCGCGTCCGAGTGATGACCAGAGGCGGTGACGACCTGATCGGCGTGATCGGATCGAAACCGATCCACATCATGAACGCCGAGGAACGAAAGCGGCTGCCGGAACTCGATGACCTGTTCGTCGATCTCGGTCTCAGTCGGGAGCACGTTCGCGAACACGTGCGCGTCGGCGACCCCGTCACCCTGGCGCAGGACTTCGTGCAGATCGGTGATTTCTACTCGTGCAAGGCGATGGATAACCGCGTGTCGATCTACACGTTGATCGAAACCATGCGCCGCCTCGGACACCACGACGTCGACGTCTACGCTGTTGCGACGAGCCAAGAAGAAGTTGGCCTCCGCGGGGCCATGACCGCGGCGAGTCGAATCAAGCCAGACATTGGAGTCGCGATCGACGTGACTCTTGCGTGTGATCTGCCGTCGGCAAAGCCGGAAGAGTACGTGACCACTCTTCGTGGCGGCACCGGGATCAAGATCTTGGACTCGTCGTTCATCGCGGCACCGAAGTTGGTCGACGCGTTCCGCGACCTCGCTGAACGTCATGAGATCCCGTACCAGATGGAGATACTGCCGCGCGGTGGCACGGACGCCGGCGGCATTCAACGAGCGGGCGAAGCGGTACCGTCGATCACACTATCGGTTCCGACTCGATACGTGCACTCGGTCGTGGAGACCATCTACGGCCCAGACCTCGAAGCGACCGTGGAGTTGCTCGTGCGGTTCATCGAGACCGCACACCGCGTGAACTTGAGCTACTAACAACGTATCGCAAAAAGCGGAAATCGTGAACGTAGCGCCGCGCTGGCTCACATGAGGGGCCGCCGCGGCGTTACTCGTTTCCACGTATCTTTGATACTGCAGCGGTCACGTCCAACCGCGGCTATTTCCAGCTAAACATGCCGCGAATGACGTGCGAGGCGATCTGCGGGTTCTCCCGGAGTCGTCGGATCGAGTACGGGAACCAGTCGGCGCCGAACGGAACGTAGACCCGCAACGGGTGACCGTCCGCGACCAACCGATTGCGCATGCGCTCTGTAACCCCGAGCAGCATTTGAAATTCGTACCGGTCCGGATCGACGTTGTGCTTCTTGATCTGCTCGAGAGCGTCGGTGACGAGGGGTTCGTCGTGAGTCGCGATTCCGACGCGTTGGGCACCACCTTCGAACAGCTGACCCAGCAGTCGCTTGAACGAATCTCGAACCTCTTCTCGATCTTGAAATGCGAGCTCTTCGGGCTCGCGATAGATCCCTTTGCAGAGGCGCAGGTTGGTGACACCCTCATCGAGCAGCGTGGCCACATCGGCTTCGGTTCGTCGCAAGTAAGCCTGCACGACCGTCCCGACATTGTCGAACTCTGTGCGCAACTTTCGATACACGTCCAAGGTCGCGCTGGTAACCGACGTGTCTTCCATGTCGATCCGCAAGAAGTTGTCGTGCTCCCGCGCCGATTGCGCCAGCGCACGGGCAATCTCTCGGCACTCACCTTCGTCGAGACGTAGCGCCATCTGTGACAACTTGACCGAGATGTTGCAGTCGAGTTGGCGTTGATGGATTTGCTTCAACGCTTCGAGGTAAATGTCTCGACTCGCGTGCGCTTGCTGCAGATTGGTGGAGTCTTCACCGAGCACGTCGAGCGTAGCGCACATACCGTCGCGATTGAGTCGCGTGACGAGGTCGAGCGCATCCTCGATGCTTTCGCCCGCGATGTAGCGCTTCGAGACGCGCCAAACGAGGGGCTTCGGAACGTACTGGAGTAGATTGACGACGGCCCGCTTGATCATGGCGATACTGTACTTCCAGAGGGCGACAGGTACCATACTGGCCAACGCGTAGAGTCGCGCATTTCAGCGAGCCCGATCAGATTGAAACCGGATCGTTGAAGCCCGGTGCAGTCGAACCCCGGGGCAATGCTCCTCGAAGGTTTGGCTACACCGCGCTTGGAAGCGAGAGCCGCGCTTTGGAAGCGAGAGATTCTACCTTGGGCGACACCGCCGACGAAAACGCAGCGACGCTCGGGGCGGCCGAGCAGCCGACCTCGGTTGGACATAGCACGGGCGACTCCGAAGCGGGACCACGTCGCGCCGCTCGCCCCGCGCTACCGTTCTCGCTCAGGCTGCTGCTGGCCTATCTTGTCGTCGACGCGGGGGTCGAACTGTCCTGGCTTGCCCACCGCTACTTCGATGCCGCCGGCTACGCCGTCACCCGAGACGACCTATGGGTGATCCTGATCGGGTCGTTCTACCTCTTGCTCGTCCCCCAAATCCTGGTGCGGTCGGTCGCGGCGCGGGTCTCGCTCAGCGTGGTGTTCGCGGTCCAAATCGCGGTCTTCTTGGTCAATTTCGGTCTGCAGGCGCCCGAGGAATGGAGCACAGCCTCGGCCCTTGGCCGCTTCCAAGAGGTTGGGAAGCTGATCTTCTTCTCGGTGTTTATCGTGCTCCTCAACCGAAAACCGATCTCGGAGACGTTGCGACATTGAGTTCGCGACCGACTGCGGTTTGCCGGATATTGCCGAAGTCGCGGGCGCCCTCGAGACAACGTTCGGGCCGCACCAGCTTGGACTAATGTCCCGGCGGCTGACGGACTAGCTCCTCCTCGCCGATGACGGCCTGTTCCAACTCGATCGAACTCGGATAGCCGTAGCTCGACCAACCGACTCGCACCAAGTCGACCCGCACTCCGGTCGCCCGCCGACCGAAACGAGCGTCGAGCCATAGCGCGGCACGCGCTAGCCGGGCGCGCTGCTCGGGGTGAATCGTGAACTCCCCGTCACCCTGACGCGACTTGACCTCGACGATGACCAGATCGGGGCCGTTCACGGCGACCAAATCGATTTCGGCAAATGGGGTTTGGTAGCGGCTGGCCAGAATGCGGTAGCGACGGGTTCGCAGCCACCAGCGAGCAACCCATTCGGCCCGACGGCCCATGCGGTGGCGAGGATCACGTAGCGGGGCTGGCAACAGAAGCGTGCGAAGACGCTGAAGTAGGTGGGACACCGAAGACCTCCGAACCGTCGGGGGCACTTCGTCAGGCGAACCGAGCATACTCGCTCGATACGACAACACCCGCGAGTCTCGGCGATCTAGCCAAGTTTCGCGGGTGTCGTTCGTGAAAGCCGGTTCCTGAAAGCCGGTCGGCTCAGACGCCTGCTTCGGTCGTAGCCGTCGGGGCGGAGGCCGGCGGCGCGGACGCCTTCGGGGCGGCCTTCTTATGGAAGGTCATCAACTCTTTGACCTTCGTCGCCTTACCCACTCGATCGCGTAGGTAGTACAACTTCGCGCGACGAACGCGTCCGTGACGACGGACTCGAATGTCTTCGATCCACGGCGAGTGGAGCGGGAAGATCCGCTCGACTCCCTCACTGGCGACGATTCGACGGACCGTGAACATCTCGCGATTCGAGGTGCCCTTCCGCGCGATCACCGTGCCGGTGAAGATCTGGATGCGCGTCTTGTCACCCTCGACGATGCGCACGTGCACGTCGACGGTATCCCCGATACCGAACTCGGGAACGCTCTTTCTTAGCTGACTTTTCTCAAAGTCATCCACGAGCTTACTCATGGCTCTTGTCACTTTCAGTCTCACGAGCGTTTTTTGCCGCGCGTCTGCGCCAATTTTCAATTTCACCATGATCCCCGGAGCGCAAAACCTCGGGAACCATCCGCCCCCGATACTGAACCGGGCGCGTGTAGTGAGGATGGTCGAAACCGTCCTCCCCTGGCCACTCGTTGAACGAATCGCGTAACGCCGATTCGTCGTGCCCGAGAACGCCAGGAATTAGTCGTGCGAGCCCCTCGATGAGAAGCATCGCCGGCACTTCGCCTCCCGAGAGAACAAAGTCTCCCACGGAAACGCGGCGCCAAGGGAAGGCGTCGATGATTCGCTCATCGAATCCTTCGTAGCGACCGCAGAGGACGACCAAATGTCGCGTCTCCGCCAGATCGCCGAGGTGAGCCTGCCGAAGCCGCTCACCCTGTGGGCAGAGAAGAACCATTTCGGTGTCGTCTCTACTCGCGTCGAACTCGCCCCCCAGAATTTGAAGGGCACGAAACACCGGCTCTGGCTTGATCACCATGCCCGGGCCGCCCCCGTAAGGGCGCTCGTCCACCGATCGGTGGCGGTCTTCCGTAAACGCCCGAAGGTCGGTCAACCGAACCTCGAGCTTCCCGCGCTGACGTGCCACGTCGACCATGCCGACCCGCAGGAAGGCCCCGAACAACTCGGGAAATATGGTCAGGACGTCCACCCGCACGGGCGATGTCTTCTCAGCTATTCTTCGCAGCTTTGCGCTTCGCACGCTGGATGGAACGACGACTCTTCTTGGGCTTACCCCAACTGACGTCGGCCTTGCGCAGGAAACTCGACACCGTCACCGACGGCCGCGCTCCCAGATCGATCCAGTGCTGCACCCGGTCGATTTTCATCTGGACAGTGTCGCCCTTGGCGAACGGGTCGTAAGTCCCGATCGTCTCCAGGCTCTTGCCGTCGCGGGCGTTGCGCTTCTCGATCGCTTGGATCCGGTAAAACGGCCGGTGCGTGCGACCACAGCGCTTCAAACGAATGGCTACCGCCATTAGGTCATCCCTACATGGCCAAACGGCCAACATGCGTTGCTTCCGAGTTGCAGTTCTAGAATTACGCTCCCAGAACAGATTGCTTCCGAAGATTCGTCCGACTGCGGTCGCCGTCAGTAGACGTTCGCGACCAATCGAAGGGGTCGAAAGCGCGCCGATCGCAGTTAGAAGAAAACTCTCGGCGTGAAGCGCATTCTCGACTCCGGCGAAGAGGCGCCCAGGACGGGCACAGCTAACACCTTTACAGAGAACGCTTTACGCGGGCCCGAAAGCTCCGGTCAAGCGTCGACGAAGACCGCAGATTATAGGTTTGGGGCGGGTCATTGCAACCCCGGAAAGATCTTTCGCCAGAGCAACTTACGGAATCGCTCCGGCGAGGCTGGCGTGCGAGTTACGCGCCGTCGTGGCCGATCGTAGTCGAGTCGACTATCATAGACGCCCCTCCTTTCTACCAGCCGCCGCGGACATTCGGTCGGCGCGCGAAAGGCTCCCCATGACTTTCCCCCGCTCCTGCGCACTCATCATCATCGCAGCGTTGTTCGCAACGGCCGCCGCAGACGCCGCGGTATTCCACATGAGAGAAGGCGATCCGATCACGGGCGCCTACATAGGGAAGGAGTCTGACCGCGTCGTGCTGCTCGACGCCGCGGGAAAGCGACGCACGGTTCTCGCCGCGGACATTCTGCGTGTGGACTGGGCAACCCTGGCGAGCACCTCTGTAGAGCGTAAGGCGAAACGAGAACGCGGCCGACACCTGAAGAAGCGACGCCGCGCGGCGAGCGATCTGGTTCGAGCGCTCGAGAAAGCGGATCTCGACGCGCGGCCCGCCCTACACAGCGAGCTGGGTCAGTTCGATGAAGCGGAACTGATGCGCGCGCTGGACAAGGGTCTTCGCTCGCGCCACGTCCACGTGCGTGACTACTCCTATGGCCGGCTCAAGACGTTCGCGTCTCCGGGTGCGATCGTACCGCTCTTGAAGTACACGCTTTCGGGCAGCGACCCGGCGTTTCGCGACCGCACGCACCAAACCGCGTTGACGAAGAACCGAGACAAGAGTCGGCAAGTCTACGAGTACGTTGCGCTCAAGGCTGGGTTCGACGAACGCGAAACGGCCCTGAACCGAATCGCGGCGATCGGCGACCCGAAGTCCGTGCCGCGATTGGTGCAACTTCTCACCTACGTCGACATGAACATTCGCGCAACCCTGGTTCGGGCCAAGCGGATCCGCGAAGTTCCGGTTTCGTTGAGCGGCGCCACCAACGTGACCATCGATCTTCCCGAGGTCGAACTCATCGAAGTGAACACTTCGGTGAAGGTTCCGATGCAGGTCCTTCGCAAGCTCGAGGGAACGACGATCAATACGCTTCGCGCGGTCACGGGTGTCGACCTCGGCGATGACACCAAGGCGTGGACACACTGGTGGGCCGAGTACCAAAAGAGCGGCGCGCGCACCGGGCCGGGATAGCCCGGCGGCATCTCGCTTGCCCGCGCGAGGTTCGGAGTCGTCGCGCGGCGCGCATGCGGCTCGATGTTTTCGGAACCTCACGCACCCATCAAGCGATCCGTCGATCCCGTCGATATAGGGTTGAAGCTCAACCCCGAGGACCGACCCCGATGAACTCCCCGTTCCATGAACTCATCGACCGACAGAACGGTGCCATCAGCGCGTTTACGTTCTGGTTGGACGAGACTCTTTACGCACTGAGCATCGAGAACGTTCTGTCGATCGTTCAGGACGACCAGCCGATCTCACCGGTACCGGTCCAGCGCCCGGGACTCCTCGGTGTCGTCCGCTACCAAGGAAATCCGGTCACCGTGTTCGACTTCGCGGCTCGCGTGGGAAGCTCGGCGGGTTGGGAGAAGAAGCGGAACACTATCACCAAGTTGGCGGAGCTGGAGAAAGAGTACTCCGACTGGGTGTCGGCGGTGGAACAACACTGCCGCGACTCGGCGAGCCTTCGCCCCGGTTCGATCGACACCGATGTCGAATCCTGGGTTCGCAGCAATTCAGTCCGCGATGACGGCTTGGCAGAGTCGGTGCAACTCATACGAGACGCGATGAGCGAGTTGCGCAGCGTCGGTGAGTCCGCTCTCCGATCACCCGTCGACGACGAGGCCCGACAAGGGAGTCTCAGCGATCTTCGCTTGCGCGCCCTACCGCAACTCTCGCAAGTGTGCTCGCAGGCTCGCCAACAACTCAGCGAGATGGCTCGCCCGGTGATCCTTTACGTCACGGAAGACAGTGAGACGGTATCCTTCGCCCTGCGAATCGACGACTTGAACAACATTCTCGAGTTCGACCCGTTGGAGTTCACGCCGGCTCGCGACGGAGACGAGTCGGTGATTCGCGGGTACCTCGTGCAAGAGGGTCAACCGGACTGCCTGTTGATCAACGCTTCTGTATTGGCTCGAGACAGTATCGTGTCGCAGGGCTAAACACTGCGCACCGCCGGTTCATCGCCCCCCAAGCTAAGACGCCCCTGAGCAGCAGCTTCCGAGCTTCCCTCCGATCTCACGATTTCCTCACAAACGGTCCCGATAATCCATGTATCGACCTCGTCGGACCCCATGGAAGGATCGTCGATATGAGTACCAGGTTCGTGACTCTGCTGCTGATCACCCTGATCTCGCTGACCGCGTTCGTGCCAAGCACGGCCAACGCGGCAATCGAGACCCACCCCTCCGACTCTCCGGACGCGCGACTGTTGCGCGCCGAGATTCTCGAACTGTCGCGCGGCGACCTCGACAGCGCGATGGCCATCTATCGCTCGCTGTCCGAGGACGAATCCGCCGGCGAAGCCATCCGAGCGAAAGCTCTGCTGCAGCTCGCTCGTTGCCACCGCAAGCGTGGCGAACTCGAACCCGCCCGAGATCTTCTCGAGAGGCTCGTCGAGAAGCACCTGTCACAGGGTGAAGTCATCGAGCAAGCGCGCGGCTTCCTGCGTGAGTTGAAGGCCGGTCGCTCGGACAATCCCGCGTTCGATTGGCTCGAGTCGATGATGACGAGTCCCGAGGTTCAGGACCGAATCTTCGGACACATCATGGCCATGGTGTCTCCCAACGAGGCTGGAGACGAAGCGAAGAAGCAGCTCAAGGCACTCGGAGGAATCGTGGTGCCGGCACTCGAAAAGTTCGTGCGAACGACGCAAGACGATCTGCATCGAGAGCACTTGGCACGCCTACTCGTCGAGCTCGAACAGTTCGAGTACCTCGCGACGGTGTTTCCGGGGCACGGCCACAGCACCAAGACCGGGTGGGTCCAGGAGCACGTAACGTGGTTCCTGTCATTGGACGACGAGAAGCGATCCGAGTGTCACGAAGCGCTGTCTCGCTGCACGGCCGCGGAGAATCGTGAGTACGCACTGCGATTGACGCGATTGGCGGCGAAGGACTATCGATTTGCGCAGGATGACCTGACGTTCATCGGGCGAGCGGCGGGACGGGATGGCTCGCGGAACGAATCTACCGCTCAACGACGAGCGCGCTTCGCCCTCGTAGAACTGGTGAAGGCCATCGCCGAGCAACGCCCGGCGATCCTGGCGAACTTCGTCGTCGACACGAGTACGCCTCGCGATCGGAGGCTCGACCTGGCGGCCGGGGTCGTGGTTGCCGCCATGGTCCGTAACGACCTCCCGGTCAGCGACGCGCAACTTGACCGAGTGTGGGCAGGATCGTGGCGGGACGCCGGCCCCTACTTGGAGAACGCCGGCTTCCATCTCCGCAAAAAGATGGACCTCGACGGCATGATTCGATTAGGGCGCCGAGGAGACACCATTCGCAGCCTCGTGATGAGCTCGAAGTCTCCGTTTTCTGCCCGGGAGAAAGCGCGCTATCTCGCGGCGGCCGAAGCCTTCACTGAACTGCGTCGGTTCGCAGAGACTCACGACGAGGCGATCGAGCTGTTTCAGCGTGCCGTAGAACAACTACCGTCGAAGCCCATCGAGGAGCGACAAGAATTGATAAGCGTCGACCGCGACGAACCGTGGCTCGGGGTCCAACAGCGAGGCAACATGCGGCCAAGCCGAAGCCGAAGCCGAAGCCGAACGAGTCCAAGCAGCACGACAAACGAAGAGAAGACAAACTACTGGCAACCAAGCGACGCGTACGCACGAGCCTTGGCGACATGGATCCAATCGAACGATCCGTTCGTCCAGTCCATGGGAATCGAGGGTATCGGCCGCGCGGACCGCGGGATCGGCCCGGATGTCACCGACGCTCTGTGCAAAATCGCGCGCAACAGTGACGGCGATATCTTGCTCCGGCTCGAAGCAGCGTGCGCCCTCCTGCGACGGGGCGTCGGCGGTTGGGACAAGTGGGACGACGCGATCGCAGCGTGCGAAGTGTGCCTGGTAAGCGTCTCCGCCCGCCCGACATCCGCGCTCGACGAGAGCCCGCTCAAGTTCACGTCGAACTTGAGCGAGTACTATCAATCACAGGGACAAGCAAGACGGTTGAGCCCGACCAGGGACAACACTCTGCGCTCGCATATCGTGGGCGCCATTGCCGCTAGCCTTCCCGGACACAAGCAACCCGCACTGGTCGATTTGCTCGAGCACAGTCTCGCTAAGGGCGACGCCCTCGAGTTGTGGTTGGCGCAAGACGGGTTTCGCGCACTCGGTAGTGATAGCGCGGCAGAGCTCCGAAGCGCCCTCATCGACGCGCTCGATAGCTTCACCGAGCCGCCTACGATCAAGAAGGCCGCGATCTGCGTTGCCAAGAACAAGACGCTCCGCGACGCGATCGAGAGAAGAGAGGAACGCTTCCCCGCGAAGTTCGTAATGGCCGCGTTGGTCGATTCCGGCATCGAGTTCGACGTTCGGCTCATGCTCGTAGGTAGCCTCGACTCCGATCAGATCGACCTCTCCGCCATTGCACCCATCTTCTCGGCCGACGATCCCGTCGTCACGTTGGTGGCAGAACAAGTTCACAGTCGCGTGGCAGGATCCGAGAACCGCCTCGAGTACGCGCGGGCCCTGATTGCCAACCCCAGAACTTGGACCGAGTCGCTTTCGCTTCTAGAAGAAGGCGATGACGAATTCCCCGCCGCAGTCACCGCTGCGCTCAAGAGTGGCGACACAGCGCGAGTCGCAAAGGCCGCAGACATGGCGAACTCGGGCAAAACCGAAGTCGCGCTTCCGCTGCTCTACACGGTGCTCGAAACGGGGAACATGCGCCAGAAAACGAAGGCGATCGAACGGCTCGTGCACCTTGCGGATCAACGCAGCCTGAAGCCACTCGCGGCCCGACTGGACGATCCCAACTTCTCGATTCGCAATCGCGCACTCGAAGCGCTGGAGAAGATCGAAAGCACTTTGGAGAAGCAACGCAAGTGGAGAGAGGGACGGCGCACCCAATGAGATTCACCCGTTGGATCCTCGCGTTCACGGTCGTCGCGGCGGCGGGAACCACTCTCGGGTTCATCGCCTTCTCGCTCGCCGACCGTGAGTACACGGAACAAGTCGCCGGACTCGACCGACTGCTCGAAGGGGAAGCAACGCTGTTCGCTCGTCGAACGCGAGCGGCGTTGCTTCCCGCCTACGACTCGGCGTTGGCAATGCTGGCGGGTGACGCCAAGCCCACGGTCGATAGCCCAGCCCTGCGCACCCTCCGGCTCCCCGACGGCGGGCTTCGTTACGGACCGGACCGTCAATCGCGAGCGGTCTCGGCCGACGAGCAAGCCCAGTTCGATCGCGGTCTTTGGGGAGGGGAGAGCTACGAGTTCACCCGTCACGACTACGCTCGCGCGATCGATGCGTACTCCTTCTACCTCGATCGACTGAGCCATCCGGATCTCAAAGATCGGCTGCGGTTTCGGATTGCCCGCGCCGCGTCTCGATCGGGTCGCACCTCATTAGCGATCGCGCTCTACCAAGATCTGCACCGTTCAGGTTCCTTCGCCAGAGAGAACGGGCTGCCGGTGTCGTTACTCTCCGGGGTTCGCTGGATCGATCTCGATGATCAGCCCGAAACGCGCGATAGCGTCTTGTTGACGCTTCGCGACGCCGCGCCGTCTCTACCCACCGAGCGCGTCGCTCACTTTACGTCCGCGATCGCCCCAAACGACTCGGTCTTGACCGCGTTCATCAAGCGGCGCGACACGTTCGAATCGGCAGTATCAGAGATCGATCCCTCCGGCTCCGACGACGTGGTTCTCGGCGAGCACTACTTGCTAGTCACGACAGATTCTCCCGCCGGTGTCGAAATCGCGGGAGTGCCGATGGCGCTTCCGCCATTCGAAGCGGACGATCTACGGCTAACCATGCTCGACTCTAAACCTTCGCTCGAGATGGGAGCGGCCAGCGAGCCTCTTCGTCTCCGCGACGATGGCTCCACATTGGCGTGGATCGAAGTTCGCGATCCCGCACACCGCGCGAAGAGAGAACTCGCAGCACAACGTCGCACCGTGGCGAAGAGTTTGGTGACCCTACTCTTGGTCCTCGTGGGTGGAGCGTGCGTCGCACTCTGGATCGCCATCGATCGACAACGCCGCTTGGCGGAACTCAAGGTTCGGCTACTGGCCAACGTCTCTCACGAGCTCAAGACGCCCATCACGTCGATCCGCATCTTCTCGGAGATGCTCGCCGAAGAGACGCTCGAGGAATCGAAAGTGCGGCAGTTCGGACGGCTACTCACCGCGGAAAGTCGACGCCTTACCCAACGTATTGAGGACTTGCTCGACTACGCGCAAGACGGTCGCGCAGCGCAAACTCTAGTGACGGAGGAACTCGATGTCGTGTCGCTGCTCGCTCCGCTGGCCGACACGTTTCAGTACCGAGCCAAGGACCATCGCGTCGATTTCCGGAGCGATCTGCGGGCTGGGACCGAGGAACTCCGCTCCATCAGAACCAACGCGAACGCGGTCGAACGCATCGTGCTCAACCTACTCGACAACGCGCTGAAGTACCGGTCCAAGGATGAGCCGTGGATTGCGCTGAAGCTGAAAGCGACGCCGAGGGCGCTGCAGATTCAGGTCAAAGACAACGGTGTGGGTATTGCCCCCAAGGATCAAGAACGCATTTTCGAAGAGTTCTTCCGGGCTCGATTCGAGGAGTATGGCGTGCAGGGAACTGGTCTCGGCTTGTCGATTGCTCGTGTGCTCGCCGAGCGGATTCAAGCGAGACTGTTCGTCGACAGCCGTCCGGGCATCGGCAGCACGTTCGTCCTCGAGATACCGTTCGCGGTAGATCTTCCGCAGCAGCCGAAGGAGGCGGTATCGTGATGGAGTCGCAACACGGATCGAGAAAGAACATGTCAGGCGAGCATATCCTCATCGTCGAAGACGACGCCGCGATTCTGACCGGGCTGCGCGCGAAGCTCGAAATTGAAGGCTACCTGGTATCGACGGCCACGGACGGTGAAACAGCGCGGCAGTGGTTGGAGCTGGCGTCGCCGGACCTGCTCGTACTCGACATCATGCTGCCCGAGTTGGACGGGCTCTCCGTCTTACGCTGGCTAAGGCGCAAGAATACGACACTGCCGGTATTGATCTTGAGTGCGCGCGGCCGTGAGGAACAGAAAGTCGAAGGGTTGCGCGCGGGAGCCGACGACTACTTGGCCAAACCGTTCGGGCTGACCGAACTAACCGCGCGAATCGAAGCGTTGTTGCGCCGGACTCGCGGCACGGACTCGACCGTCCAGATCGGCGACGTGGCAATCGACATGGAACACAGCCGCGTCACGCGCGACGGCGTTGAGTTGGCTCTGTCGCGAAAGGAGTTGGCGCTCCTGATGTTCCTCGTCCGTCGGCGAAACCAGGTCTTGCCACGAGAGACGATCCTCGCTTCGGTATGGGGTGACATCACCGCGAGCGACGCACGATCCATCGATTATCACATGGTCAATCTTCGCAAGAAGATCGAACCGAACCCACGGCAACCCGAGTACTTGATCACCCGTCACGGTCTCGGCTACGAGTTGGCTCTCGGAGGCTAGCCCGGCCAGTCCGGGGCTAGGCGTAGCTAGTCCTTCGTTCAGGCCTTGGGGCCTGAATCACTGGAGCTGATTCGCAAGGCTATGCGTTGGTCACCTGATAAGGCGCCTCGAAGGCCACTTTGGAGGGCAAAGATGCGCCCTGCAAAAGCGCCGTCGCGGCGCCTTATCATGGTTCAACCCTGGGGGCTCACGCGGCAAGAACCTGAACGGCATGCCTGGCTACGCCTAAAGTCCAAACTGTGAGTCCGGGACCAGCTATTGGCTAACCGCTTCCAACAGACGCCGCTCTTGATCCTCGGACAGACCCGCGCGCCACGCGTGGTCTTCGGGCAGCGAATCTAACCACGCCAGGGTGTCTCGGACGGTGTCTTCCGCGGAACGGAAACGCATCCCGGCCGCGACGGCCGCCTGGTTGTCGATCTCGTACACTCCGGTCGCCCGGACATCGGTTGGCGGTAGCCAGAAAGGTAGCCCGACCATGGGGCGGACTTGGTGTTCGGTGAGTACCGCGTCGTCCACCCACCGCACGTCGAGATCGACGTTACAGACGCGAGCACACGTGGCCAACAGGTCGCCGATGGGCATCGGTTCGCGAATCGCGTTGTAGACTCCCGACCGACCCGCCTCGATCGAGTCGAGCGTCCAGTCGGCCAGATCGCGAACATCGATGAACTGCGTCGGCCGCGCCGCGCCCCCGGGTCCCGCCATGACTCCGCCGCGGCGCACCCGGTGAGGATAGTAGCTGAACCGATCCGTGGAATCGTAGCGCCCGACGATCAATCCCGGTCGCACGATCAGGCTCTGGTCACTCCGTTCGCTGACAACGCGTTCACACAACGCCTTGAGCGGTCCGTACGACTGCCCCGTGATCGCTTCGTCGGCTGGACTGTCTGTGCTCGCAAGCTCACTAGTCTCGACCGCCCCCGGAGTCGCCAAGTCCGCATAGACCGCAATCGTCGAGACGAAGACGTACCGTGAGACTCGCGGAGCCAAATGCTCGACAGACTGCTTCACGATACGCGGAACATAGCCACACATGTCGAGAACGACATCCCACTCGCCGTTCAACCTCTCGATATCGCCGTCACGATTTCCGATAACACGGTCGACGCCGTCGAACAGTCCGGCTCCGGTCTCGCCGCGATGGAACAGTGTGATTCGATGGCCACGTCCGAGCGCCGCCTCGACCATCACCCGACCGACGAAATGGGTACCACCGATAACCAGAATGTTCATCGCGCGCTCTCCTTGTTCGATCGTGAGACAGTCGTCGCGCTCACTCCTATATGCGACCTCAGTTCGGTTTCCATACCCGACCGTGGCGTAAATACCGGACTCGCGTCCATTGTCACATCCAACGAGACCGGGCGCGGCGAAACCGCTTATTCAATGTTACGACACTGTAACACAAACCCACAAAACTCAACTCAACGGCGACTTAACGATTTTCATTTGACATAGCCTAAGATTAATCATCGTGAATAACTGTGAGATCTCCGGGGATGGCGCACGCGTTGCGAACACTGAGGCGAATCTGACGGCTGCTGCACCGCGGTGCCTTGATGGGGTCAAGGCGACGCAACGAATCGTGCAACGGCTCGAAGCTCAGCTCGAAGAAGGAGCCTTGGAATGTCCGTGACCACTATCCTCTTGTTCGCCTCCCTACTCATTCCCTTTCAACCCGTTCCTACAGAAGTAACCGCGGCATCAACACCGAGTATCGATGCCCTGCACGCCAGCGCCGCGTTCTTACCACACAAGCGTGTGTACCGGGAAGACGGCGAAGCCCTCACCGACGAACAGCAAGCGATCGCCGACTCCTTTGTCGCGAACGAGATCTGCTTCAAAGAAAACGGAGCGGTCTCGCTCAAGTACAACTTCGAATCCAAAGAGGAAGAGCTTCTCGAAGACTGGCAGGCGAGGACCAAGCGCAAGAACGCGGTTCGTTGGTCGCACGGTTACGAAGGCAGCACCACCACGGTAGAAAACGGACTGATCATCTCAGACTCCGGAAGCTTCCTTCACCGCGCCAACTGGAAGAGCGCGAGTATTGCACTCGACTATCTCTCGACCTCTGGCACACGACCCCAAGACCTTCTTGCCACCGTGTTCGTCTACGACAAAGGGAAACGGGTCGTCGGCAGCCACCTGGGTGAGCAGTGTGTACAACTTCGCGGGGTAAGGCGCACCAAGGAGTGTATCCCGAGAAAGAACACTGCGACTGTATCTCACAACCGGCGGATCAGGTTTGGACACAAGCTCGAAAAGGGCGTCGTCCACGCCCAGCGCGACGGGTCCACCACCGTCGACTCGGGCAAAAGCCCCAAGTTCACCAAGAAGCTGGGCCCCGGCAAGGCTGGCCTCCTATGGAACGGTCGAATTCAAGGATTCGTATTCTCGATCACGATCGAGGGACACCTAGATCCGAAGTGGATCGAGGCTGTGAAGTAGCAGCGAAGACACTTGCTTGCTTACCGACGGAGGCCGGGGCGTTGTCCCGGCCTCTTCTATTTTGTGGCTAAGCTATGGACCGCAGGACGCGGCGTCCGAGGGCGATGAGTTCGTCGGCTTCGATCACGATCATCTCGACATCGACGCTCGCGGTATCGTCTAGCGTCGCCATCTGCTCGACGACCTCGGCTTGAGCGCTGAGCGCGGGATATCCCACCGTGCCGGCGATTCCCTTGAGGTCGTGGGCAACTTGGACAAGGGTGTCGAGGTCCCCCTCTCGTAGCGCGCTCTCGACGATCTGCAAACGTTCGGGTAACCGCTCCACGAAGAACGCGATGTATTCGTCCATCTCGGGATCACCCTGATACTCGCTTTCGATGAAGTCTTCGTCTGTCCCTCGGTCCGGACTTGCGGGCTCTTCGACCGTCGCTTCGCCGACGGAAGGCTCGACATGAACGGAGGACGATTCCGGCTCGTCGTCGTTCAACGTCGGTAGGTCGCCGCTGAGACCGCGCAGGTAATCGATCAACGCACGCGGTTGAAACGGCTTGGAGAAGTGGTCGTCGCAACCCGCGTGGATCGCTTCCTCCCGCTCTTTCCCGATCGCCGCGGTCAGCGCCACGATCTTCCCGTGGTAACCGAGATGTCGAAGCCTTCGGGCGGTCTCTTGCCCGCTGAGGCCCGGCATGCGCATGTCGAGCAGGACTATCTCGAAACGATCGACATCTTCCGCGATCCGCGCGCACGCCGTCTCGCCATCGCACACCAATTGGGGATCACAGCCAGCGCGTCGCACGACGCTACCGATGAGTTCGCGAACGTCGCTGTTGTCGTCGACGACGAGCACGCGCAATCCGAGAGACTCTCGCCTATCCCCCGTTGCCAAGTCGAAGTCACGAGGAACAGACAGGAAAGCGGACCGCTCTGGACGCGCGACCGTGACAGTGCTCGGGTCGACCTTGAACGCGAGCGTAAATGTGCTCCCGTGCCCCGGCGTGCTCTCGACGTGGATACCGCCGCCGAGGAGCGCGGCGAGTCGTTGCGAGATGGTCAGACCGAGCCCGGTACCACCGTACTGTCGTGTTGTCGACCGCTCCGCCTGGGCATACGGGCGAAACAAGGTCTCCATATGCTCGGCCGTCATCCCGATGCCAGTGTCGATGACCTGAAACGCCAGGACGGAATCGCCCACGTCCGGCGAAACGAATCGAACCACCAGCCGAACACTGCCTTGCTCGGTGAACTTCAGCGCGTTACCGATGAGATTCACCAGTATCTGCCGGAGGCGCGTCGGGTCGGTCTGAACAAACTCCGGCAACGGATCGGGAAACTCCGCTTCGAGGGCGAGCCCCTTGTCGTCAGCACGTCCGCGAAGTAGCGCTATAGACTCGGCGACGATAGTCGCCGGCGAAGCGTCGATCCGCTCCACATCCATGTGCCCCGCTTCGATCTTGGCGTGATCGAGCGTGTCATTGATGACCGCAAGCAGGTGCTCTGCATTGGCGCGGATCGTAAAGAGCTGCGCCTTGGTCTCGTCCGCCGGCTGCCGAGGGTCGAGAAGCAGATCGGCGTAGCCGAGAATCGCGGTCATGGGCGTGCGAATCTCGTGGCTCAAGTCGGCGAGGAAGGCGCTCTTCGCCTGGTCGGCTTCCCGCGCCCGACGCGCCGCGTCGAGGGCCAGGTTGCGCATCTGGACGAGTTCTTCTTGTTGATGGGAGAGCTTGTCCGCCATGGAGTTGATGGCACGACCGAGCTGGCCGAGTTCGTGTTTGGCCACCGGACCGCGTGCGGTCAGATTTCCCTCCGCTAGTCTCTGCGCCAAGGTCGTCAGCCGATCCAAGAATCGCGAGAATCTCCACCCGAGGGCCAAGCCAACCCCAACGAGCCCCAACAGTAGGCAAGTCGACAGGACCACAACGCGCCAGATGAACCCGGTCAGTCGAGCGTGATCGGGCCGCGAGGTGAGCCGCAGCTCTCCCCCGGGAACGTCGAGACGCACCGTAACGACGGCCGACTTCTCCGAAGACCAAAGCGAACGTCGAAAGGAAGCGGTGGTTTGATCGTTGACCAGCAACTCAGCCGACTCGATTGCGGGGTGAGTCTCGAGTGCCTTCTCCAAGTCCACCGCGGTAATCTCTTCGGGAGCGCGCTGCAACTCGGCAGCGATGGCGGCCCCGGCCGCGCGAGCCTCGAGTCGGGCGGCGTCGAGATCTTCGCCAATCCTGGTTCGGCACTCCCAAAGTGCGAAGCCGATGAGGAGAATGACGACTGGCGTAGCGGTGGCGGCGGCGATCGTTGGACCGAACGAGCGCAGGACGGGCTTCAGGTCAGTCCTCATTTCTGTGGGTCACGCGACCCTTGGTTATCGGCCACTCTTGCCCGAGAACTTTCGGGCGCCCCTGGAGTTGGCCAAGGAGAGTTACAACCCTATGTGGATTAGCACTTACGAACCGGACCGCGAGCTGGTTCTCAACTACGCCCCCGGCGAAGAAGCGCGGAGTCGCGGGTGCGCGCTCGGCTGCTTGACCGCGGCCTGCATTCCGACCGCCATCGTCGGCGCAGCCACGCTGTCGACCGGGTATCACGACGGACAGTTCTTCTTCGTGTGGGCCCCGCTGCTGCTCTCCGCCGTAGCCCTGGCGTTTCGCCTCCGCAGCACAGCTCCGGTCGACCGGGTTCGAGTCACTCCAGATGGGATTACGCAATACGGAGCAGACGACCGAGCGGTCGAGTCGATCGATCGCAGCGACATGGGCGTCTTACGAATGACGCTGCGCGGAAAAGACCCGATGCGCGGGGACATCCGCATCTCCACCGGGGCGTCTCGTTCCCCGGAATCCGACGCGCAGCCGGACCCCGACGACACGGTGTCCGATCCGGCGCGGTCGAAGAAGTCACGCCGACGCTCCGCGACGTCACTCGATATCTCGGTCGACGGACTCGGCGGACAGGAACAGTTCAAGGACTTCGCCCACCGAGTGGCCAGGATCTTGGGTTTCGAACGGGTCGCCTACAAGCTGACGAACGACGACGACGCGACCGAGCTCGATCCCGATGACACGAGCGACTATCGCGTCCACGTCGAGTATCGAGGCGACGCACCGCATGAGATCCCGACCGTCGGCGAGTTCAAGAGCTACGGGACGGCCCGCCGCCGCTCGGCCGAGTTGCTGACCGACTGGGGATCGACCGACCTCGACGAATCGGTGGCACGGGAAGCGGAGGTCATCGACGAGCCCAACCGACTAGCACTGGCGGGACCGCCTCTGAGTCGACGAATCTTCAGACGATCGAGCTTGCTGCTCGTCGGGCTGACCGTCGGCTTCGGTTGGCTTCTCTGGATCGCACTGACTCAGTTCGAGCCGCGATGGCTCGGAAGCGTGTTGGCGTTCTTCTGTGGGGTTTGCTGCGCAGGTACCTCGGGCATTTGGGCGACCTCTATTCTCACTTGGTCGCGACGAGTCTTGTCCGTCGATCGTCAAGCGCGCGAGCTAGCTCTGCGGGTTCGCCAAGTCTTCGCAACGATACCCTTCGATTCGATTCGGTTCGTCGTGATCGATGGACGGGAGCCGCAAAGCATCTACCTCGATACCGACCGTGGCCTCGTGTCCACGGCGCTGCACGGATCGAAGCGAGCGCGGCTGGCCGTTGCCCATCGCGCGGCCGAATTGATCGGCGTGCCGTGCCAGTACTGCGAGGAGATTCAGTAGACGGGCGGGCTAGAGGTGCGGCCGGAAAGTGCAGGTGCGGTGAGTGGTGGAGTTCGGCGGAAGATTGCCGTTCGGAATTCGCAG
>JAJFFE010000144.1 GCA_021776775.1 Planctomycetota bacterium
CGTCGGTTCCACACGGGCGCTGCACGTCTTCGTCGATGCGACCGTCGCAGTCGTTGTCGATGCCGTCGCAGATCTCGGGCTCCGGCGAACAGCCGGCGCACACGTCGTCCTCGTCGATGAAACCGTCGCAGTCGTCGTCGAGGCCGTTGCAGATTTCAGTCGGCGTCGGCCCACAGATGCCGCAGGCGTTGACCGCCTCGTCCAGGGTGCCGTTGAAGCAGTTGTCGTCCTCGCCGTCGCAGGGGTCGCCCGGGTCGGCGCACAGGTCCAGACCGGTGATGCCCGCTTCGAGGTTGCAGAACTTGACGAAGCCCTCGTCGGTCTCGCCGTCGCAATCGTTGTCTATTCCGTCGCCGCAGATTTCGGGGCCTATCTGGCACTCGCAACCGTCGACGATGCTGCCGTTGAGATCGACGAAGCCAGCGTCGCACTGAAGCGTGATGGCTCCAGCAACGCAGACCAAGGAGCCGTTCGGGACCGGATCGGCCGGAACGTCGTCGATGACGTCGTCGCAGTTGTTGTCGATGCCGTCGCACACTTCAGTGGCGTCCGGGTTGACAGCTGGGTTCATGTCGTCGCAGTCGCCAGCGATGGCCGCCGTGTAGATTCCGGACGGATCGCAGTCGACGATGAAGTCGTTCTCGTCGCCGAAGGTATCTTCGTCGAAGTCGGCGTACCAGATGTCACTGCAGACCGTTCCACAGATGACACCGTCCGGAGTTGGGTCGACACCGGCGGCCGGATACGGCGCGAGCGGGCTCGGCCCGGACGAGAAGAGGAAGTCGAGAGTGTAGATCCCGTCGCCAATGTCCGTCGTTCCGTCGTCGTTGGCGTCGGACGCGTCGAGGCAAGCCGGCTCGGTCCCCATCGAGAAGAGGTAGTCGAGCGTGAAGATGGCGTCGCCGATGTCGACAGCGGTGTCGCTGTTCGAATCACCACGGATGAACGTGTCGCTTCCGGAACCGCCGTTGACTTGCGGGCAAATCAGACAGGCGATCACGAGGAAGAGAATGTTTCCAACTCGAGACATGTACAGGACCCTCCTAAGGATCGGTGCAATCAAGAGCCAGCCCGGCTGGTCGGCCCGGGACTCTTGCGTGAATTTGTTGTAAAGGAAGTGAGCAAAAGAAATTGTTCGCTTGACCCAGAGCGTCCATCTATCGGAATGGCGTCGTCGAATCAAGGATTCGGCTCGCCAAGATGGCGCGAGTACGATTCGGCAAACGACTTAGAGTTCACAAGAAGAGACTTGCTCACTTCTTGCGAATGAACCCCGGCGCGGCCCGATTTGCCTGGTCGCTGTTGTTACGGCTGTCGGCGTGACCTACACGGAGCGTGTTGGCCGACTTTCCGGCGGGGATAGGAACGGTGAAGATGCAGGCGTCATCCGCCGCCGCACGACCGATTTTGACCGTGAGTGCCGTCGATGAGGGTGTCGAAATCACGCGACGCGGGAGGGGAGGCGTACGTGGATTTCGAGGGGACGGAACGTCGTGCTCGTTCGCTGCTCGTAGCACCCGGCGGACCATGGGCTGGCGGGGTCGATCGGGCGATCTCTCGCCAAGTTGCTAGCTAGCTAACCGACTTTTCGGTCGGGCTAGGGAGCGAACTCTTTGTATTTGTCCGACCGCGTGATGCGGTTTCGAAGCTTGGCCGGGAGTCGTCGCCAGAACTCGGTCCAACCTCGTTCGAGTTCCGAACGAATGCTGATTGTCGAGTCGGTTTCGCCGACTTCGTAGGCGAGGGCTTTTCGCACTTCGACCATCCCACGAATCTGCGCGTACATGACGGCGGGGACGTGAATCGTCACCCGAACCGCATCGTCGTCGATTTCTCGCGGGCGCCCTCTAGAACCCGTGTGTTGTCGCTTGGACATCGACTTCCTCTTCCTTGTTCGGCTAAACGTTCCATCGTCTCCGAGTACTCTTCAGCTGAACCGAACTGGGAACACCGCTCTATGTCGCGGCGGAGGGACCGTTTGTGAGGCCGCGCGACGAGCCGATAAAGACGTTCGGCCGAAAAAACACCGGCTTTATTCGCTGGCGAGTTGTAGCGATGGCCAGGATCGCGAAGTTTCGAAGCCAATGCGAGAAACGGACTATCGTCGCTGTCGGTAGTGACGAAAATGGAGCGTTCGACCCATTGTTGCATCCTGGTACGGGCTAGGAAATCACTCTGCAACAAGAACGATCGGCGGAGGCGCTACTGCTTCGCCGCCGTTGCCGAATCGAAGAACTCGATGCGATCGAGCCAGCGATCGAGATCGACGTGATCTCCTGCGCGGTTGGTCGCATCGCGCTTCAGTTCCGAAACCAACCGCCGCGCGTTGGCGTACTCGCCGATCTGGCAGTACGCGGAAAGTAGGTTCCAGCCCGCTTGGCGTTGGAGCTCTGGGTGGAGAGCGTCGCCTTCGGTGACGCTTCTTGCGCGTTCGAGTGACGGAGCCGCCGCGACCGGGTCTTGCCGCGTCAAATCACTGACGGCTTGAAGGTACTGACCCAAGGCGGTGTGTCCCGGAAGCTGGCTGATCCGTGCGGCTACGATCCAGCGTTGTAGCGCAGCGATGGTTTCCGCCGCCGGGGGATCGAACGTGCTGAAGTACTCCTCCATCAACGGCACTAGGCTCGGGTCGTTCGTCGCACGACGTTTGACCAGAAGGGCCCGGCGTTGAGATCGAGGTAATGTGACAGCCAGGGCCCGGTCGTACGCGGCGCGGGCGAGTTCTGGGTTCCCCTCGTGGAGTGCGACGTCGCCGCCGTATTCTTCGACTCGCGATCGCTCGGCGACGCTGAGATCGTCGGCCGCACGCAACGTGTCAAGGGTACTGCGTGCGGAGTCGATGCGGCGAGCTCGGCAGTAGAGTTGCACGAGGCGTAGCCGATGGCCGGGCACGTTGGGTTCGAGGTCGCATATCTGCTTCTGCTTGCGGATCGCGTCGTCGAATTGGGACTGGTGCTCGGCGGCCGTGATTTCTTGCTTGAGCGCTGCGACTTGGTGTGCATGGCGCCGGTCGAACATGGAGGGACGTTCGAAGGTTCGCTGCCACAACTCGACATCCGAGGGGCGAAGCACGACCGTTTCCAGAAACGTTCGCCACTCCGATTCCAATTCGGATAACGACGCGTGACACACGGTCTCGAATTCTCCAGCGCTTTGATACAGCGCGGTCAGCGTGCCCACCCCTCGAGTTTCCATGATCCAGAGGCAGAAAGAACCGGCGGCGTTGTAGGCGCCTTCGGCGGCCTGAGTCCAGAAGCCGAGGCCCATGATGGTGTCGAGCGGTGGCAGTCGATCTAGCTGTGCCAGAATTGCCGCGAGCTCGTGTTGGCCGAGGCCGGCGACGACGCGCCTCTCGAGGGCCACGGCAAAGCCTTCGATCAAACCCAGGTTGAGGCGGGGTAATTGCAAACTCACACCGAGCACGCTGTCTCCGAACGGGGCGCCGAACACGTGGGCGAGTTCGTGGTGAAGCGTGGTCGAAGGGAACGGCGCCGACTTCAGATAGATGTGTCCGCGCCACGGCGCCGCAACCTCGGTCTCGCCGGCGCCCATCAGCCGGCGTTTCACCTGCGCCGATTCAAAGATGAAGCTGTGCACTGGGCTGTTCGGAGCTCGACCCAATGTTTGCTCGAGCTGGTGCCACGCGAATTCGTGCTCGAGCCCGATCGGCTCGATGGCGTTCGCGGAATCGCAGGTCGGGTCGTAGTGGATCACGAAGTGTTCGGTCGTGTGGCGCGCGCTCAAGACGTGCGTGATCGTGGTCGTCGACGAGTGAAATCCCAACTCGTCTCGGTGGAGTGCAACGTACGCGGCCCCGATGACGAAGACCAGCAGCAGCAGGGCCGTGCTCGCGGTCATTCGTCGGATGTTACTGAGTCGTAGGTAGAGCTGCGTCCGGTCGACCATCGTGATCCACAAGACCATGCACCCGGCCGCCACGACAAGATTGGACGCCCGATACCAAACGTAGGTCGGTCGCAAGGCGACGTCGTGGTCGTAGATGGGTCCGGCGAAGTAGCCAAGGAACGGATCGTAGGCGAAGACGACGGGGTGATCGTAGAGCCGCCACAGTGTTACTCCGGTCGACAGGACAAGCGGCACCCAGCACGCCAGAATCTGCAACGCTCGTCGGCGAAACGCGGTCGCCGACCAGAGACCTATCACCGCGCCGAGTGCGGAAGCGAAGCCCGGTCCGAGCAAATAGAACTCGAGTCCAGTGATGGTGTCGTCGGAGTGGCCGAGGCCCAGCAAGATCAACAGGGAGATGGAAATCGCGTGGAGGCACAAGATCTCTGTCCCGACGGACCGGATGAGGCGGGCACCGCGGCCGTGGCTACGCTCGATCCCAGCCGATTGATCTTTCGGCGAGGCGTCGACTGGAGGCTTGCTGTTCGCTTCGGTCCGGGTCGCGCGGACGGCGTCGACAGCGGCCATCGCGGCGAGGATCGTCAGGACTGGCGAGAGGAACAGAGCCGTCTCGTACCCGAGCGCGCCGATACCCGGCAATAGTGCGGCGGCCGTCGTCACGCCGGCCAGGGTCAGTTGGCGGCGGCGTGTTGGATTTTTGAGCAGGGCGACGACATGTCGGATCATGAGTATCCATCGACGGGGGCGAAGGCAAGACGGTAGACGGTATCACATTATTACGGCACCATCTCCTCCCTCGCGACCGCTCACCGCTGGGCACTCTTCCTCACGTCTCGAACCGTGGACAGGATCGCTGTGTTTCGACCATCGATATACGTCATCGCTTGTACGCTTGTCGTCACTCTCGTTCCCGCGACGTCGTCAGCGATCGACGGTGCTCCACCCGTGAGCACTCGTTTTGCCTCCCTCGGTGTGGATGCGTTGATCACGCTGGAACTCGCCGCCCCGGATGCAGGCGCGCTACTCTTGGAAGACGTCGTCGCCGATACGACGCATGGACCGAGACGCGTCGCCCAACCGCTCGACGTCGATGACTTGAACCTGGGAGAGCGGGGAACGTGGGAGACCGTTGCGAGTGGGGGGCAAGTGTGTCGACTTGCCGTGTTCGTTCCCGGCGCCGTGTTTCTCAGCTTCAAGTTCTCCCGCTTCGAATTGCCGCCCGGCGCAATGCTTCACTTCGTGTCGGTGGATCACGCGTATACGGACGGACCTTACGGGCCGCAGCATCAACGAACGACCGGCCGCTTCGGATCGCCCATGGTTCCGGGTGAGCGCGCGGTGATCGAAGTCTTCGTGCCGGCTGGAGAGTTTGCGCTAGAACTCGAGTCGGTCTCCTACGGATACCGCGACGCCTTCGGAATGTCGCGCGTGCCGCTGCGGCGGGATCCGGGCATGCCGTCAGGGATCACTCCAGGGGGCGGCCCCTTCGCGTGCCAACGAGACATCAATTGCCCGGAGGGTGACTCGTACCAAGTCGAGAAGCGGGCGGTGGCGGAGGGGTACGACGGATCGTTCGTCTGTACCGGACAGCTGCTCAACAACACCGACAACGACGGTCGGTATCTCTACCTGACGGCGACGCACTGCGAGTTCTGGCTCGACCCGTCGACGCTCGCCTTCTATTGGAACTACGAGAACTCGACGTGCGGTGCGAGTGACGCTCCGTTTACGTTTTCCACGGGGGCGGTCGATCTGTTCCACTCCACATGGCCGCTCGGGGACGTGAGTCTGTTCGAACTCGACGGTACGGATCTGGAGGGCCAGTACGACGTGTCGTATCTCGGTTGGGATCGAGGCAGCGCGGTGCCGACGTCGAGCGCGACGATCGGGTTTCCTGCCGACAAGCCGAAGCAGATTTCTATCGACGATGACAGCGCGATCGATTGCGCCGGCGGGTGCGGTGTCGATAGCTTCGGTACCGAGTTCTGGCGTATCGACGACTACGAAGTCGGTACGACCGAAGGTGGTTCTTCAGGGGGCGCGCTGCTCGACCAGAATCATCGCGTCGTCGGAGTGCTGACGGGCGGAGTGGGGTCGAACTGCAACAACTTCGAGTGGGATGAGTTCTACAAGCTCAGCGCCGAGTGGTCTGACTTAGAACCGTTCCTCGATCCCGCCGGGACCGGGGCAATGACCGTCGATCTCTGGGACGGGTCATCCACACCGCCGCCGACTTTTGTACGCGCCGATGTCAACGACGATGGCGCTGTCAATATTGCCGACGCCGTCGCTTCGCTCAGCGCGCTGTTCGACGGAACGATCGTTCCCAACTGCGACGACGCCACCGACGCGAACGACGACGGCGCGTTCGACATCGCCGACGCGGTGCACACGCTGTCAAACTTGTTCAGCGGAGGACCGCCGCCCGCTGCACCGTTTCCAACGTGCGGAGTAGACCCGACCGGGGACACGTTGAGTTGCGATGCGTTCACCAGCTGTCCGTAGCCTACGGTGTCCTCCGACCGGTCTGGCAATTGAGGGCGCTGGTCGTTGCGCTCTTGTTGCTTGGGCTTTTTCTCGCAAAGCCGCCAAGAACCGCTAAGGCCGCAAAGAAGCTTGATCCACGTTCTTGCGTCAGCGGTTCGGCGCCGGTGTTGGCCGAGGTTCGGCTGAACCCTCGTCGTTATCAACAAGCAGGGATGAGAAGAACCAGAGGCAAGAGCCTTCTCGCCTCTGGTCCCTTCGGTTTCGTTCTGCGCTATCGAGCGAACTCAGCGCTCTACGGGCAACTGGCCGAACTCATGGCGCAGCCGACTCCGTCGGGTGTCGGGTCGCAACCGCACCCCGGGTGGGGAGCGGGCGGTGGGGGAGCGTCTCCAGCGAAGAGCGCGCCGAGCGAAAAGATGGCGTCGGCAATGTCGGTCGATCCGTCGTCGTTGGAGTCGCATGCGCTGAGGCATGTCGGATCCCCGACGCCTTGGATCAGCCACTGAAGCGAGTAGATCGCGTCGCTGATGTCGAACAGCCCGTCGGTGTTGCAATCGCCGCGCATGAACATCGCCGCGTCGTCACCCACGGTGCAGCACAGAACGGCGTCGGGTAGACCCGCGACGACTCCGTGGACACAGACTTCATGGACCCCCGGCGTCAGCAGGACAACCAAGAACGAAGCCGAGCCGGGCAGTGTGGCGTGGAGCGCGCCGTCGACGTATACCTCGAAGCTTGTGAAGCCTCCGGTGCTCCCCCAACTCACGGCGGTTCCGACCGCGCCTGCGATAGGCGCGCAGTCGATGAACTCTAGATCGAGTTCTTCGATGAACACTTCGCAGCAGAGCGCGGGGACGATTTCGGCGCCGGACGCGTCGATCGCGATGACACAGACGGTGTGGCCCCCGATCGGTACTCCGGTCAAGGTGTAGCTCGTGCTCGCGCCCGCGATCGCATCGACGATGGTGCCGTCGAGTGTGATCTGAATCTCCGCGTACGATCCGTTGTTGACCCAGGATAGGACGACGTCGTTCTGGCCCGGTAGGGCAGTGCACAGGAGATTGCTCGGCGGCGCGTCGACATCTCCCGTGGTGATGTCGCAACAGACCGGCGCGAGCGGGTTGCCGTTCTTGAACGCATTGACGCAGATCAGATGCGTCCCGGGGGCGAGCCCCGTGACCAAGTACGACGTCGCACTCGCCGGCAGGGTGGCGACCACGACTCCGTCGACTTCGATGTCGATCGAGCTGTACGTGTCCATGTTCGTCCACGAAACATTGACGCCGACCGCGAACGCAGACTCGAAGCAGAGGAGATCGATCGGCGACTCCCCGATGATTCCGATGACGACGTTGCAGCAAACCGGCGGCAAGACGGCAGCCGCGGTCTCGGCGATCAAGCAGATCGTGTGGGCGCCTGCGACGAGACCGACGGCGGTGTACGAGGTAGCCGTTCCCGGAAGCACCGCGACCAATGTCGAGTCGATCACGACGCGGATGGCCGTATAGGCGGCGCCGTTGGTCCAAGTCACAGTGGCGCTGCTCGCTCCGGATGGAGCGCACGACAGGCTGCCGATGGCGCCCGCGCCGTCGACGAACACTCCGCAGCAAACTTCGTCGAAGAGTCCTCCGGTCGTCGCGAGCTGCGCTTGAATGCAGAGCTCGTGGTCGCCGGCGTCGAGACCCGACGCGAGGTATGACTCTTCCGAGCCGACGATGGAGTCGATCTGCACTCCATCGACGTAGATGTTGATCTCGGCGTACGCCCCTTCGTTGATCCATTCCATTTGCACGTCGCTCGTGCCCGCAATTTGAGTACACGTCAATTCGCTCGGCGGGCCACTGCCCGCTAGTGCGACACTCGAAAACAACAACGTCCAAGCCAAAACCGGTATACCGCGCACGGCGGCCTCCTTTCGGGAGTGTTGGGGTCGTTCAGCCGAGAGACGAGCTTCGAACGGGTCGTCATTTCTCCAACGAAACGTTCTATCCCTGTCTCGAAGTCCGCTGCGCACCGTGCCTCTGTCTTTCCGGTGGCCTCCTCGCTTCGGTTTTATCTTCCCTTCCGTCTCCGGCCTTGGTTGACTCCCGGGATTCAGGCTCGATTCGCGGGAGGCGAAATGTTCTTGTTCGTGCTGGCGGTCACGACTGCACTAGTGGTGTCCTTTGTCTGTTCCATCTTCGAAGCTGTGCTCTTGAGCATCGGGATCCTCGACGTCAACGCCTTGAAGGACAGCGGGAGCCGGGCCGGCAAGATTCTCGATCGGTTCCAAAAAGAGCCCGACATTCCGATCGCAGCCATCCTGATTCTCAACACGCTGGCGCACACGGTCGGAGCGTCCGTCGCCGGAGCGACCTACGGGTCGGTCTACGACGAGTCGACGTTGTGGGTGTTCTCGTTGGTGTTCACGTTGGCGGTCTTGCTGTTCACCGAGATCGTGCCCAAAACGCTGGGAGTTGCGTTCAATCGGAAGCTCGCCGGGCCGGTCGCGATCGCGGTCCAAGGGCTGGTGATTCTGCTCAAGCCGGTCCTGGTGCTGACTCGCAAGCTGACGCAGTTGTTGCAGCCCAAAGAAGCGGCGCCGGTGACGAGCTACGACGAGATACGGTTGCTGGCCACGATCGGTCGAGACGAAGGTGTCGTCGGACACAAGACGGCGAGCATTATCGAGGGCGCCGGCCGCCTGCGAGACTTGACCGCAGCCGACGTCATGATGCCGCGCCAACGCATTCAGTATCTGAGTGCCGAACGATCCTTCGAGGAAAACCTCGAAGTGCTACGCGGCTCCGGCCACAGTCGATTTCCGTACACGTCGAGCCGCGAGCTGGACAACGTCACGGGGATCGTCCTGGCGAAGGACGTTCTGTTCGGAGCGCTCGATTCGGAAACGGTCGATTGGGACAAGGTGATCCGACCCACGTTCTTCGTGCCCGAGACGGCGCCGCTGCACCATGTCTTGCGCATGATCCAGCAGGAGCGTCGCCACCTCGCCGTCGTTGTCGACGAGTACGGCGGCACCAGTGGCATTGTCACGCTAGAAGACATCCTGGAAGAGATCGTCGGCGAAATCTGGGACGAGACCGATCGCCGTGAGGTCGGCTTCGTGGCGCGCGGCTCCGGGGGCTGGGTCTGCGGCGGTTCCGCCGAGATACGCGGTCTCTTCCACGAGCTCGGTATCGAGCCGAGTGCCGACGACGGACCGGCGGCGGTGACGGTGTCCGGTTTCATGATGAATCGGCTCGGATCCATCCCGGCCGCCGGGCAGTTCACCGAGTACGCTGGGCATCGGTTCACGGTGACCAAAGCGAGCGACCGCGGCGCCGATCGTGTGGAGATCGACAAGCTGCCGGGTGAAGACCCGAACGCGTAGCGTTGGCTCTGGTCGTGCTTCGTCTTCTTACGTAGGAGAGGGAGCGTGGGGGTCTAGTTCGCCTCGTGATAGGCTGCCTGGGTCAGTGTTCCCTGAATCGAGCTCGCTCTGCTCAGCGGGTTCCGATCCAGGTTGCGTCGGCGACAACGAGCGCAGGACCGCGTAGCCGAGCACGCCGGAAACGATCGATCCCGACAAGACTCCGATGCGTACGCCAACCGCGTGTTCTGCCGTCGAGAACGCGAGCGTTCCGATGAAGAGGCTCATAGTGAATCCGATGCCGGCGAGTAAGGACGCGCCGTAGAGGTGTGCCCACGTCGTGCCGGACGGTCGCTTGGCCCAGCCGAGCTTCACGGGGATGAACGTGAAGGCAAAGACGCCGACCTGCTTGCCGACGAGGAGCCCCAGGGCAATTCCCAGTGGCAACGGCTGAAGGAGATCGCTGAACGACAACCCGGCCAGCGGCACGCCCGCGTTGGCGAACGCAAAGATGGGCATGACCATGAACGCTACCCACGGGTGTAGACCGTGCTCCATGTCCTTGAGCGGGGATTTGGACCCGACCTTGAGCGGAATCGCCAGAGCGACGACGACGCCAGCCAGAGTTGCGTGCACTCCAGATTTCAAGACGCACGCCCAAAGAAGACTGCCGAGGATGATGTACGGCGTGTAGCTCTGGACGCGAAGTCGGTTCAAGATGAACAAACCGATGGACAACACGGCCGCGAGAGAGAGCGACACCAGCGAGAGGTTCTCGGTGTAGAACAGCGCGATGATGACGATGGCGGCGAGGTCGTCGAGAATCGCGACCGCGGTCAGGAAGATCTTCAACGTCAAGGGAACGCGGCGTCCCAGGATCGCGAGCACTCCCAGTGCGAACGCAATGTCGGTGGCGGCGGGGATCGCCCAGCCGTCCATCGTTCCCGGCGAGTTCCAGTTGAGTGCGACGAAGATCCCGGCAGGCACTGCCATACCGCCCACCGCTGCGAAGGCGGGGAGTAACGCCTGGTCCCGGCTTGACAGCTCGCCTTCGAGAATCTCGCGTTTGATCTCGAGGCCGATCAGTAGAAAGAACACTGCCATCAACCCGTCGTTGATCCAGAGAAGCAGTGGCTTGGCGATCTCGAAGTTGGCGATGCGGATCTCGAGCGGGACGGCCAGCAGGCTATCGTAGAGCCAGCCGAGCGGTGAGTTGTCGAGGACCAGAGCGAGCGTCGCGGCTCCGATAAGGATGATGCCACTAGCGGATTCGAGCTTGAGGAACTTTCGGATGGGCATCGGGCGCTTTCTACGGACTGCAAGGCGGTGGTTCAGCGGTGGTCGCGACGCGCGGGGAAAACCCGTCAGGGCAACGTCTTCTTGGCGCCGGACGCCGCTGGAGACGAAGCCCGGCGAGGGACGCGTTTCGAACGGCGTCACGAAACTATGCCTCGCAGCCTTGGCGACGACAAATAGATACTTTAAGCTTGAAGCATAGGTTCAGACTATGAGTCGTCTGGCTTCGGCTCGCCGACGGTCGGGAGACAGCGATCGATCTCAACTATCACCATTTGCACTACTTCTGGGTGGTTGCTCGTCGCGGCAGCATCGCCGCGGCGTGCGCGGAGCTGCGAGTGGCGCAGCCCACGGTCAGCGCCCAACTGAGGTCGCTCGAGCGTTCCATCGGTGAGAAGCTGTTTCGCAAGCAGGGTCGCGGGCTGGTGCTGACCGAGGTCGGACGAACCACCCTCAACTACGCGGACGAGATCTTCACGCTGGGGCGCGATCTCGCGCAGACCCTTTCACAGTTGCCAACCGAACGGACACCGACGCTGCGAGTCGGCCTGTCCGACGCCGTTCCCAAACTCGTCGCTTGTGTGATTCTCGAGCCACTCTTGGTTCCGACTCGAACCGTACAACTCGTCGTGCAAGAGGGGCGGCCGACGGAGTTGCTGTCCGATCTCGCCACTCACAAACTCGACGTGGTGATCGCCGATGAGCCAGCGCCGAGCGGCACTGCGATTCGTGCTTACTCGCACAAGCTAGGCGAGTCGACCGTGAGCTTCGTTGCGATCCCCGAGCTGGCGTCGCAGCTTCGCGACGGCTTTCCCGATTCGCTGACCGGCGCCCCCGCAGTGTTACCCGCACCACATGCACCGTTGCGTCGAGCGGTCGAGCGTTGGTTCAGCGATAGTGGCATCGATCCGTTGGTGTGTGCCGAATGCGACGACAGCGCGTTTGCCAACGTGCTCGCCGGGAGAGGGGTCGGCTTCGCCGCGGTTCCCACGGTCGTGTGCGACGACGTCGAGCAGACGTTTGGGCTCGAAGCCTTCGGCGAAGCGAACGCGTGTCGTGAACAGTTCTTTGCGGTGAGCATCGAGCGTCGACTCAAGAACCCGGCCGTGGTCGAGATCACGTCCCAGGCGCGTACCGGGCTGTTTCCTGAGATCAGCTGAATGTCTGCTAGTGGCGAGTGTCGCGGTTTTGAATCTAGTGAGTTAGGGGTCAACATGAGGTTTGTCTGTTTTGCGCTGGTCCTGACGGCCGTGGGCCATTGCGCTGTCGGGTGCACCGTTGCGGGAGTGAGGCGCTCGCCCGAACCGGCCGCGTGGTCGGCGCAAACGAGCGGCACGACGGTCAGTCTACGTGGAGTGAGTGCGGTCGACTCGAACGTCTGCTGGGCGAGTGGGGCGGACGGCACCGTGATCCGCACGGTCGACGCTGGGGTCTCGTGGCACTCTGCCGGAGTGGTCGGCGCAGAGACCCTCGACTTTCGCGATGTTCACGCGTTCAGTCGCGACTCGGCGGTCGTCCTCAGTGCCGGTCTGCCGGCCAAGGTGTATCGCACCGACGATGGCGGCTCGACGTGGCACGAGACGTACTCGAACCAACGCGATGGTGTCTTCTTCGACGCGTTCGATTTTTGGGATGAGCGGCGTGGGTTCGCGTTCAGTGATCCGGTGGGGGGGCGCTTGCTCATCATCGTCACCAGCGATGGCGGACGGTCGTGGAGCGCCGTGCCTCCCGCCGTCATTCCGGCGGCGAACGACGGGGAAGCCGGCTTTGCTGCGAGCGGTACCTGCTTGGATGCGTTCGGCGCCGGCTACGGCTGGATCGGGACCGGCGGGTCTTCGGCTCGCGTCGTTCGCACCCGAGACTGGGGATCGACGTGGTCCGTTCACGACACGGGCATACTTTGTGGGGAA
The DNA here is from genome assembly GCA_021776775.1 of Planctomycetota bacterium. Taxonomy (GTDB): domain Bacteria; phylum Planctomycetota; class UBA8108; order UBA1146; family JAJFFE01; genus JAJFFE01. The sequence continues at coordinate 12,910 of JAJFFE010000144.1, forward strand.
CCGTCTCAGGGGATCTTTTCGGTCGCGTTCTACGATGATCAGCACGGGGTGGTGGTCGGCGGGGACTACAAGGAAGACCGGCGCCGTGAGCGTAACGCTGCTCGGACAGTCGACGGCGGGGCGACCTGGACGCCGGTGACGGTACCGCCGGGTGGTTTTCGGTCGGTGGTTGCCTATGTGCCCGGGCACGCCGGGCGGCGTCTGGTTGCGGCTGGAACTTCCGGGTGTGACATCTCCGACGATGGCGGCTCGACGTGGATTCCCATGAGCGCATCTGGTTACCACAGCGTTAGTTTCGCCCGTGACGGAGCCGGCTGGTCGGTTGGATCCGGCGGCCGTATTGCGCGCTGGTCCGAGTAGCCGACTCGCGGAGTTGTCGCGAGCGAAGCCTCTCCTGATCTGCGTGGCAGGGCGCCGCGCGGCGATTTGACGCGAAGTCGACTCTCCGCGTTGGTCCGCTCCTTGACCCGCGCCGTGGCAATTGGTGCAATTCGGCATACCCATCTCGATCTCCCTGCATCCCATCGGTCCCTCGGCGTGAACTCGTCGCGTAGCCCAAGGATGTGACAAGCCCAAGGAGGCTGGTGTGACTAGAGGTATTGTGGCTAGATTAACGGTACTGATCGCGCTCGTAGCGTCGTTGAGTATCACCGCGCACGCCCAAGTGTGGCTCGATTTCAATCAAGTGACGTCGACCAACATTGTGGCGGATCCCATCTTGGGAACTGCGGATCCCGAGGAGAAGGATCTGGCGATCGGTGACTTCGACCAAGACGGCGACATGGATCTCATCGTCGCCCGGAAGCTTCCGTTCACCTCCTTCGGCGACCGTCAGAACGTCCTCTTCATCAACGTCGACAGCGTCATGATCGACATGACGTCGACGTTTGCGCCCGACATGATCGCGACGGTTGACTTCCCCAATGGAGACAACGCGCGCGACGTGGCGGTCGGCAACATCAACGCCGACAACTGGCCGGACATCGTCTTTGCCAACGCCGGCAACGACGGCTCGGGCGGACAGCAACCGCGCGTCTTCATCAATTTGGGTGAAGATGTCAGTGGAGACTGGCTCGGCTTCGAAGATCAGTCGTACCGTTTCCCGATGCTCGAAGCGCCGTCGGGGAACAACCCGAACTTCTGCGCCGTCTCGCTCGGCGACGTCACGGGTAACGGCGCCGACGACATCTACTTCGTCGACTACAACAACGACCTCGAAGACACGCTGTTGATCAACGACGGCGCGGGAAACTTCACCGAAGAGACGTTTCGAACTCCGTCGGGCTTTCCCAACTCCGGCTTCGGTACCGCGGGCATGATTGCGGACCTCAACGGTGACGGCCTCCTCGACATCGTCAAGAACTCCGCCGGCAACACACGCTGTACCTACAACGACCCGTCGAATCCGGGCAACTTCCTACAAAACCAAAGCCTGGCTGCGGCGGCCCCGTACCACTTCACGATCGGTGATCTCGATGGTGACGGGCTGAACGATATTTGGCTGGTTCAAGATCCCCAGGATCAGTGGAAGCGAAACAACTCGGCAATCGGCACGATTCCCGTCGACTGGGCCGCGAACGCGATCACGTCGAGTCCGCTCACCACAGGGTTCGGCGGTAACGCATACATCATCGACCTGGACGGGGACATGGACAACGACGTCGTGGTCACCGACGTCGATACCGACGTCGGCGGTTGCGGGCGTCGGTTGGCCTTCCTCGAGAACGACGGCGGGGTGATTTCGGATCCTTATCCGAGCGGCGGTCCTTGGACCAACGCACACCACCAGGGTACGTACGACGTCGCGTTGGCCGATTTCAACAACGACGGCAGCATCGACGTCTGGGTCGGTCACTGTGACGGCTCTGACCTCTACTTCTCGACGTTCGCGTTCGGTGTGCCTCCGATCACCGCGATTCAGTGTTCGGTCGCGGCTGGCGACGTCGCTCTGTCGTGGGTCAACAACGGCGCGTACGATTCGATCACGATCAATCGTGACGGGACGCCGATCGCCGCGTTGTCCGGTAGTGCGACCAGCTACGACGACCCGAACCCCGGTTCTGGGACGTACTCCTATGCGATCACCGCCACGGTGGGCGCTGAGGACAGTGCTCCGGCGAACTGTATCGCGGTGGTGTCGAACGTGAACTCTGTGTCGGGCTTGACCTGCGCGCAGATCGACGAAGACGTGCAGTTGTCTTGGTCGAACAACGGCGGCGTGTTCAGCCCCACCTACGACGAGATCGAGATCACGCGTAACGGTCTCTTCGTTGCGACGCTTCCGGGTACCGCTACCAGTTACACGGAACTCGACGTGCCGGCGGGTAACACGACCTACCTCGTGACCGCTCGCATCGGTGCCGACGAATCGCCGCCGGCGGTTTGCTCGCTCTTGGTGATCGATACCAACATCACCGACTTGGTCCTGCGGTTCGACGCCACCGAAATGGGTGATACCGATTCCTCGCGGGCCATCTACGAGTCGCTGCTGGCCAACGGCCAGGTCGCGATTCTGGTCGACCTCTTCGTCCTTGCGGACATCGGTTCGTTGGGCATTCAACTCGGCGACTTCCAACGAGTGTGGGTCGAACTCGGGAGCTTCCCGAACTTCCACACGTTGAGCTCCGCGGAGGGGTTGGAACTCGCCAACTACGCGCTGTCTGGTGGTAACGTTTACCTCAGTGGGGGTGAGACGCACTGCTTCGATTCGCCGACGGCGCTGCACGCGCTGACCGGAATCTCGACGGCGTGCGATACCGGTTTCATCGGCATCAACGAAGTGACCGGGATTCAATCGCCGAGTTGCGATCTCGGTGAGTTCGTCTCGACCGTCCCGTACGTGGGCGAGATGAGTCTGATCGACCGCCTCGAGCCGCTGACCACCGGGGAAGCGATTCTCGAGTTCGAAATCCCGGGCGGGGCACTTCACAACGGTGGAGTGTTCAACGCGGTTGGGGACAGCGCCGTGATCTCGCACAGTATCGAGATTGGCGGTGTTGGTGAGGCGCACGATCAGGAAGATATGATCGAACGCTACATCAGCTGCTTCCCGATTCCGCCGGTACCGGAGTTTGTTCGTGGCGACGCGAACCAAGACGGTGCCACCAACATCGCCGACGCGATTGCGCAGCTCGATCACCTCTTCGCGGGGGTGGCGGCAGCCGATTGCTTGTCAGCACTCGATACCAATGACGACGGAAACATCGACCTCGGAGATCCGATCTCGACGCTGAGCTACTTGTTCAGCTCAGGCGCGGATCCCGCGGCGCCGTTCCCGGACTGTGGTGTCGACGGTACGCCGGACAGTTTGACCTGCGTTACCTATCCGTGTCCGTAAGGACGGCGGTCGCAGCGTAGAACGAACTCGTCCTGCAGAAAAAAGAAGAGCCCGTGGTCGACGTCGACCACGGGCTTTTTTCTTTTGCACAGACTGTTAGCCGCCAACTACCGCTTCACGGGCGGCTTGAACTTCGGCAGCTTCTCGGGCTCGGTTGATTCGAGTTCGGCCAGCGCCACCGCGACTGCTTTCTCGAGTTGTGGGTCACGGCCCGCGATTACCAGCTTCGGCCACTGGATCACCTCGTGATCGGGCGGCACGCCGACGTTCTCGACGGCCCAGTCGCCGTTGGTATCCATGACACCAAAACTCGCCGCCGTCACACGACCACCGTCCATGAGCGGGGGGTAGCCCGAGATTCCGACGAGGCCACCCCACGTCCGAGTCCCTACCAGTTTGCCGATGCCCATGCGCTGAAACGCCCACGGCATCCAGTCACCGCCGGAGCCGGCGCGCTCATTGATGACCATGACCTTGGGGCCGGGAATCATGGCAAAGGGAGAGCGGCCGGCCCACTGTTCGCGGTTCATCCAGTACGAAAGCACCTTGCGGGACAACACGTGGATCACGTAGTCCGCAACTTGGCCACCACCGTTGAATCGCTCGTCGATGATCAACCCCTGCTTGTCGAGTTGGCTGTAGTAGTCGCGATCGAACGACGCCATGCCCTGGCGCCCGGTGTTGGGCATGTAGATGTACGCCAGTCGACCGTTCGAGAGCTTGTCGACTCGTGCGCGATTGTCCTCGACCCACGACAGTTGTCGCAGCGAGCGATCGCTGCGTAGCGGCACGACCGTCGAAGTGCGCGCGTCGTTGCCGCCACTGTTGGCTGAGACGGTCAGCGAGATCTGCTGATCTGCGGTGTTGACGAACGAGGCGAAGAGGTTCGTGTCGGTCGTCACCGGTTGGCCGTTCACGGCGATCAGGTAGTCACCTTCACGAACGTCGACCCCCGGTTCGGTCAGGGGAGCGCGCATGGTCGGATTCCAGTTTTGCCCGCGGTAGACGCGTGCGAATCGGAACCGCCCGCCGTCCTCGGTGAAATCGGCACCGAGTACGCCGGTCGGGACCCCTTCTTCCGAGTCTGGAGTCTCGCCGCCGGACACGTAGTTGTGTCCACATGCGAGTTCGCCAATCATCTCCTTGAGGACAATGTTGAGGTCGGCGCGGTGGCGGACGTGAGCGACGAACGGGCTCCACCGTTGCCACATGGCGTCCCAGTCGACGCCGTGCATGCCGGCGTCGTAGAAGTAGTCGCGTTCGATGCGCCACGCTTCGCGCAGAATCTGTGGCCACTCGACCGCGGGATCGACGCGGACCTTGGCGGAGTCGATCGCCACCGAATACGACTTTGACTCGCCTCCGCGGAGTCGCAGGATCTTCCACGAACCGTCACTGCGGACTAGCGCGGCGCGACCGTCACCGGAGACGTCGTATCCCTGTACTTTCGTGGCAACGGTCTTCTTCTCACGCTCTTTCAGGTCGTAGCTGGTGAGCGTCGCTCCGTCGTCGCCGCGAACGATGAACAGCAGCTTGTCCTTCGAGCACGCGAGGTCGTTGTACTGATCGGACGGTAGCGGTATCGCGACGATGCGCTGATCGATTCCGTCCACGTCGATGTCGGCGATCGGCTCGTCTTCGTCGTCCGAACCGTCCTTGCCGTCGCGGCCTCGCTTGCCTCGCCACCCCTTGCCGTCGTCTTCTTCGTCGTCGTCGCCGGTGGCGTCATCGCTTCGTGCCGCGAACGGATGAGGTTCGGTGCGTTGGAGAACGACGAGGTACATATTGTTCGCGGGCTCGCGTGTGGCCGACGACTCCATGTCGAGACCGAACTGCGTTGGACCGGACTCGACGCTGGCGGTGAAGAACAGGAACTTACCGTCGCGCGAAAAAGCGGGAGATCCCGCGTCGCCGAAGCCGTCAGTCAGGACGGTGGTCGACCCGTCACTCAAGCGGTAGAGGGCGATTCGGTCGTACAGGGTCCGCGCGTTCCTTTTCTCGAACGCGATCCACTCACTGTTGGGGGACCACGCCGCCGACGTCCGGACCACGCCGAGACTGCCCTCCGCGCGGGCGACTTGCGTGACCGCGCCGGTGGCCAAGGTCACGAAGGCGAGTCGGTTCGACTTGTCGCGAAAGAGAACGTGCTCGCCGTCGGGACTCCACTGCGGATCGTAGTAGAAACCGCCTCCCTGGAGATCGAACGACTTCGCCGGCTGTTGCCCCAGTCGGTCGCGGACCCAGAGGCGGTACTCACCGTCGCGGTCGGAGAGCCACGCGATCCGTTCGCCGTCCGGCGACCAGATGGGGGAGCGATCATGCTCGCCCGCCGAGCGGGTGATGTTGCGCGGGTCGCCGTGCTCGCGGGGAACGGTGAGAATCTCGCCGCGCGCTTCGAACAGCGCCCGCTTCCCATTGGGAGAGATCCGTCCGCTGCGCACGTGGCCCTTCACTGTTTGCCAACGCGGGCGCGAAGCGAGCCCGTCGCTCACCACTTGAATGCGCAGCCGTTTGACGGAATCGTCGGTCGGATCGAGCAGGTGAATGGCGCCCGCTTGTTCGAACGCAATGGCGCCGCCGCCGGCCGACACACTGCGAATGTCGTAGTCGGTAAATCGCGTGATCTGAGTCAGCGACTGCTTCGACTTTGGCTGATAGCGGAACAGGTTCATGTGGCCGTCGCGGTCGGACGCGAAGTAGACGGATTTACCGGCGAAGACGGGGTACGTGTCCGAAGCGTTGACGTGGGGCACCTCTTCGACGTCGTGGTTCGTCGTATCGTAGATCCACACCTTGTTGACGCGCCCGCCGCGGTACCGCTTCCACGATCCGAAGGCGTCGCTGATCGGAGTGTAGACGACGTGCCGCGCGTCGGCGGAGTAGGCGGCGTGCGTCGCACGCGGGATAGCGAGCGGTTCGGGTGTGGTCTGCGCGCGGTTCACGACGAACAGCCGAGAAATGCCGGGGCCGCTCGCGCGAGAGCTCGAGAACAGAACGCGTTCTCCGTCGGGGTGCCAGTCACGAACCGTGTCGCGCCCGGGATGCCACGTCAGCCGTTTCGGAGTTCCACCCGTGGTGGGCAAAACGTAGACGTCCGTGTTGCCGTCGTACTGTCCGGAGTACGCGACCCACTGCCCGTCCGGGCTGAGCCGAGGATTCGTCTCGAGCCCGGCGTCCGTCGTGAGGTGGCGGGCGACGCCTCCCGAACGTTCTACGATCCAAAGATCGCCGGCGTAGACGAACACGACGTGCCGGGCCGAAACCGTCTGGGATTGCAACAGTAGGGTCACCGCCCGGGTGTCGTCGGCGAACGACGCGCCCCTCTGAGCATTGGCGGGCGCCGCCGACGCGGCGAGGCAGAGGAGCAGGATGGTGAACATGGAGTCGTCCTTTGGATCGAAGTCGCGTTCAAGTCGTGGGTCAGAAGGGAAGCCACCCTAGTTGCCCCGCGCTCGATGGTGTCACGGAAATGGCGATCGAGTTTCTAAACACCGCGAACGGGAGATCGGGCGGGACGAGCGATGGGTTGATAGGCACGCAGTTAGCGCCTAGTCTCTCCGCTTCGCGGGAAATAGGAGTCTTCCGATGGGTCGCAGAATACTTTGGTTGGCCGTGATCGGCTGGTTCGTTTCGATGTTTCTACCGATGGATGTCTCGGAGGGGAGCATTGTGAACATCAAGATCGGCTTCGACGCGATGATGGCGTCGTACGATCACCAAGAACTCTTCGGTTTCATGCGATCCATGCAGGGAGGCCTCGCCTCCGAAGACTCGATAGGCGGTCTTCAGATGCGCTGGCTGCGATGGGCGTGGTTCGCCAACGTCGGCGCGGCAATCGCGCTGATCGCCCTGTTCCCGAAGGACAAGACCCTTCTCAAGGTCTTGGCGTTTGGCGGGCTGCTCATGTTTCTACTCGCCCTGGCCGGAGCCGTTCTCCCGCTCCTCGACGGGAAAGAAATCCCCACACTGGGCATCGCCTACTGGGTGTGGGTGGGCAGCCTCGCCGTGGTGGTGTTGGGCATCGTCACCCGTATCTCAGAGCCAGCTCCCGAGTGAAGCGGCCGTGAGCTATTCGGCGCAGTGAAGCTAACCGGCGAGCAACCCCTCGACCACACGTTGCACATCGAGCCCGACGCGCAAGTCCGGAAGCACGCTCTCGCGCCCTTCGAGCCTAGCGGCCAACGCGTCGAGCTGACTGATTGACTCGCTGTCGCCGGGAAACAGGTCGTACCAACGATCCCCGCGCGAAACCTGCAAGAGCGACCAATCCTGGAGTCGGTACGACCGCTTCGATCCGAACACCGTCCACTGGTTGAAGTCTGGCGCCGTGCCACCGACACCGCCGACGAGCGTCACCGCGACGCTGGTCTGATTGGCCTCGGCACACTTGAACTCGGCACACTCAAACTCGGCGATGACTCTTCGTTCTGTGGCTAGACCACCGGGTTGTGAGTCACCGGATTGCGAGTCACCGAAGTCGACGCGGCTATCCACAATCGACAACGGGCCGAACACGCGGTGCGTCAGGTAGGCGAAGTGCGAAAACACCTCACGCAGAAAACCGCCTTCACCGCGCCCGGCGAGCCACTCTCCCGCGTGGTGCCACGTGCGCGGCCACTGCGAAAAGTGCAGTTCGATCTCGACCCGTTCCACCCTGCCCACCGCGCCGGATCGCAGGTCGGACTCGATTCGCTCGAGTCCCGGCAAGGTCGCGAACGGAAAGTTGACTGCGCTGACGATCCCGAGTTCTTCGACAGCAGAGACCAGCGCCTCGGCTTCGGCAACATCGGTAGCGAGCGGTTTCTCGCAGAAGACCGCGATCCCACGGTCGGCCGCGGCGCGGATCAGACCGAGGTGACTCGACGGCGGCGTCGCGATGTAGACCAGGTCGACATCGCCCATCGCTTCGGGGGCAGTGGCGCAAGCGACGGCGTCAATAGAATCAGCCACTCGCCGCGTCAGTGAACGGTCCACATCGTGCACACGAGTGACGTGAAACCCGGGGTGGGGGGACATCGATCGCAGCATGCGCTGACCCATGAGGCCGAGCCCGATCACAACAACGCGGTATGCCATGAAACATCCAATCCTGTGCAGAGAACGGGGAGATCTTACTCGTAGGCGACAATGGGGGAACAGCGTAGGTTCGGCGCTTCGTTCGTAACCTCACGACGCATCAGAAAGGAGCCTCCTGTGGTGGGGCCAATTCCTCCCGGGCAGGAAGGTCTTGTTCATTTATCCTACTGAAGAATCTCACTATCCAGGGACGGGAAGCCGATCAGAACGCGGCGAACCTTCCCGCGCTATGGATTGGCAGCCACGCGGGTCCATCCAGCGACAACCCGCCCCCGGGTATCACGAAGTGAACGTGCGAGTGGGGCGCATCGTGGCGTGGCTCGAACACCAGTGGGTTGGGGATGGTCGAGTCGATGACTCGCCACCGACTATGAGGCACGGGAGTGGGATTGATCGCCGGATTGCGTGTTGGCAAACAAGCACGGGTGTAAACGACGGACGGGCGCATCGGGGCGTGTCCGATTCTGTTCGGGACGATGGGCAGCGGGGATGCCCGATGCTTGCGGATGTGTGTTGGGCGATGAAAAATGTGCGCTGGGCGGCGTGATCCGTACCGAGCTGGGTGCGGTCTTTAAGATCGGGCGTGAGGCATCGGCCGGTTGCGCTGATGGGTGCGGCCTCGTGCAAACGATGTGACGCGAACCGTGGCCACTCCCCGGCTTCGCAGGCGGTGACGCATCGGGCTAGATCGCTAGTCCGGACGGGATTCGCGTGGACCGGTTGATCGCGGGGCCACGGGCTGCTCGATGCCGTGTCGCTCGGTATCGGGGTCGCGGCTCGCGCACCCCGGTTGGTTGATCGATGGGTCCTGACGACTTCCGCGACGCGGCGATCTTTGAACGCATGAACTCAGCTCCGAACTCCTGTTCCGCATACCAAGCGTTGTGTGTTGTGCAGAGGGCTCGCAGGTTGATCTCGTCATTTGAGCCGTCCTTGTTGAACGGAACGACGTGATCGATCTGAAGGCCCGTTCGCACACCACAGCGATGCCGATCAGAGCCGACGAATTCGCACCGATGCCCGGCTCGGTGGAGCACTCGCTAACGTGTTTCACTTGGAACGAACTTCTGATCCCGAACACGAGCACTCGAGAAGAAGGATCCCATTGACAGATTCGTCGAGAGATCGTGTGTCCTGACAAGCCGCGCGGGACTGTGCAGATTCCTGTGTAAGTGGCCATGGATTAGAATCCCGGAAAGGGGATACCCATGGCGAAGAAGAAACAGAACGCAGACGTCGATGCTCTCTTGGATCAGTTGCTTGAAGGTCATGCTGCCGAGGAGATCCTCGAGAAAGGCGGCCTAGTCGAAGACTTGACTCGTCGCTTGGTCGAGCGTGCCCTCCAAGGCGAGATGACAGACCACCTTGGATACGAGAAGGGCGATCCTGAAGGACGTAACGGCGGTAATAGCCGCAACGGAAGTACCAGCAAGCGAGTCAAGACTGGGACGAGTGAGCACGAAATCGAGGTTCCTCGCGACCGGCTAGGGTCCTTCGAGCCGAAGATCGTTCCGAAGCACAAGCGACGTCTTCCTGGCTTCGACGACAAGGTTATCGCTCTGTACGCCCGCGGAATGACGACTCGAGAGATTCAGAGTGGTCTCGAAGAGATCTACGGAGTCGAGGTCTCGCCATCTTTGATCTCGGCCGTCACTGATTCGGTCTTGGACGACGTTCGAGAGTGGCAATCACGGCCTCTCGAAGCGGTCTACCCCATCGTTTACCTCGATGCGATCCACGTCAAAATGCGCTCGAAAGGACACGTACAGAACACCGCTGTGTACGTGGCTTTGGCTCTGGACTTGGAGGGCAAGAAGGAGCTCCTCGGACTCTGGGTCGGCGAGAACGAGGGTGCGAAGTTCTGGCTCAGAGTGCTCACCGAACTCCAAAACCGAGGGGTTCGAGACATCCTCATCGCCGCAATCGACGGGCTCAAAGGATTCCCCGAGGCTATCGAGAGCGTCTTCCCCAAGACTCACGTTCAGCTCTGCATCGTTCATATGGTGCGTAGCTCATTGCGATTCGTCTCTTGGAAGGAACGGAAGACGGTCGCGAAGGATCTGCGAAGCGTCTACACGGCACCGACGGTGGAGGCCGCAGAGCAAGCCCTCGAAGACTTCGCAGGGAAGTGGGACGAACGCTTCCCTATGATCTCGTTGAGCTGGCGCAAGCACTGGCCAAACCTCACTACGTTCTTCGATTACACTCCTGCGATTCGCAAAGTGATCTACACCACGAACGCTGTAGAATCACTCAACGCACAACTTCGAAAGGTCACTAAGAAGAGAGGAGCGTTCCCAACGCAAGACGCGGTGCTGAAGGTCATGTACCTGGCCATGACTCGTGCGGCCAAGCGCTGGAAGATGTCGGTTCAGGACTGGACCTCGGCGCTTAACCAGCTCAGTATCGTCTTCGGAGATCGACTGCCGGTGTAAGTGCAAAAGGTCACTTACACAGGAATCAGCACAGTCCCTGATCCCTGTCGGAGATGCGGCCGGGCCATTCCGTCCGATCGAGGTTTGGCGGCCGCAATGGTTCCTCAGCGTGAACTGAAAAAGGCCGCGGCCAATGCGCAGACGAACTCATCTCGCCCGGACGAGGTCTCGGCCAGCGACGGCGGTTTGAACTCTACAGAGGCCAAGGAACGATCCCGATACATTCCAAGCGAAACGCGTGAGCGAGTGCTCCACCAAGCCGGGCACCGGTGCGAATTCGTCGGCCCTGATCAGCATCGCTGTGGTGCTCGGACTGGCCTTCAGATCGATCAAATCGTTCCGTTCAGCAAGGACGGCTCGAACGACGAGATCAACCTGCGAGCCCTCTGCCCGACACACAACGCTTGGTTTGCGGAGCAGGAGTTCGGAGCTGAGTTCATGCGTTCAAAGATCGCCGCGTCGCGGAAGTCGTCGGGGCCCATCGATCAACCAACCGGAGTGCACGAGCCGCGACCTCAGTATCACGCGGCACGGCATCCCGCGAAACGGCATCGAGCAGCCGGCGGCCCAGCGATCAGCCGGTCCCCGCGAATCCCGTCCGGACGATGTGTTCCTCACCGACTAGCGATCTAGCCCGACGCGCCAGCAAATACACTCCGCCTGCGAAGCCGGGGAGTGGCACGGTTCGCGTCACATCGTTTGCACGATGCCGCACCCATCAGCGCAACCAGTCGATGCCTCACGCCCGCCCTTAAAGACCGCACCCAGCTCGGTACGGATCACGCCGCCTAGCGCACATTTCTCATCGCCCAACACGCATCCGCAAGCATCGGGCATCCCCGCTGCCCCTCGCCCCGAACAGAATCGGACACGCCCCGATGCGCCCGTCCGTCGTTCACACCCGCGCTTGTTTGCCAACACGCAATCCGGCGATCAATCCCACTCCCGTGCCTCATAGTCGGTGGCGAGTCATCGACTCGACCATCCCCAACCCACTGGTGTTCGAGCCACGCCACGATGCGCC
>JAJFFE010000145.1 GCA_021776775.1 Planctomycetota bacterium
TCATGCCGTAGCGCTCGAGCGCATGGCCGGTGATAACTTCGCTGGTCTCCGACGGGAACAGATCGCGCACCTCGCGGATCCACTCCGGCACCGTCAGAGCGCTCGGCTGGGAACCACCGGCGCCGCCCGGCTGTCCGGGACCGGAGCGGCGAGAACCGTGCGGTCGCGCACCGCGATCGCCGTACTCGCGTCCGTACAAGTAGTCGAGCACCTGATCGATACGCTGGCTAACCTCATCGCCGCCGCCGCCGGGAAGTCTATCTTCCGCGTAGCGGCCGAGTACCAATCGCCAACGGTCCGGCGCGCTACTCATCGAACAGCCTCCCGAAGTCATCCCGTGTCAGCCACTGCGACACCGCCGCTTCGACCCGACTGCCAAGCAGCGCGTCGCTTTCGGTGAACTCGAGCGAGCGTGCAGCGATCGCCGGCGACGGTGCGGTCTCGGCATCTTCCCCCTCGGTAAGCAGATCGGAGACTGACTGAGCCACCGCATCGGTTTCGCGCGGCGTGAGTTCACTGAACGCCAACCGGAGGTGCGGCAACACCGACGTGAAGTCCCCGTCGCTCATCTCTTGCAGCCGTTGATTGATCTCTTGCAACACCCCCGGGGCGCGAAAGCAGATGCTGCGAGACGCCCGCATCAACCCCTGCACGAATCGTCCACCGACCGTGACATCCGATCCACCGATGAACCCCGACACCAGCTGCGCCAGTTCCTCGACCGACAGTTCGTCGTCGCCGAACAAGAGACCGCACGCGGCGCCTCTAAAAACGGGGCTTGCTTGTGAATCGTCGAGGAGTTGCCGAAGCGGTGTGACTCGTGCGTCTCGCCAGTCGCCGTCGGCGGCGATTCGGTCTTCGTCTTGCCGCCAGCCGCACAACGCGTCGAGGTGCGTCGCTTCGGAGTCTTGCACGCCCGCCAACGTCGGCACCAAGTACGCTGCGCGAAACCACGCCTGCTGCGCCATGGTGTAGACGACGTCTTCGTTGTGCGCCTCGAGTGGTTCGCACGCGAAGCGCAGCATGGTCAGTAACGAACAACTCGTCGCGACGCTCGCGAAGCTAGAGTCGTGAGCAATGATGGGCTTGGCGCGATCGAGCATTCGCTGGCCGTGTTCATGAAGGCCACACCGGTACGCCTCGGCAATCAACCGCACCGCGTCGCTCGACACGCCCGCGGCAATGACGTCATCGAACTCCTCGACCAGTTTCGCGGCGGCCGCTTCCACGAGAGTGGCTCCGTACTTGGCCTTCTCGATGAGCGCCGACTCCGTGGCCGGCTCCCAGGAGTAGCGCCACACCTCCTGCAGCCGCTCCGTCTCCACTGCATTCACGAAGTCGGGGCCGCGGGAGAGAGTTCCGTACGGCACCTCGATGAGACGAAGGCGGTAGAAGAAGCGACTGATATCGCGGTGGCGCGTCGAACGGTAAAGATCGAGAACCTTCTCCCCCGTTTCCGCCGTCGACTCCGTCCGCAGCCCGAGCCGCGTCGCCTCGCGCTCGAAGTCTTGCACGATCGGGGGACGACCCGCTTCCGGAGGTACGGCCCCGGTGCGAGTTCCGGTGAGGAACTTCTGTGTCTGCGCCAACACCGCGACACCTTCGACATCCATGGCGCCTTTGACGAACACGGAGCGCACCGCGTCGATGAAGTCTTCTCGGGTGGGCGACTGGTGTCCCCGAAAGCGACGCAGGTTTTCGACCTGGGTCGTCGCGGCGATGACGTCCGCGGTCCCGGAGTGCCCGCCGTTCGATCGAATCTGCCGCGCCAACTCGACCACCAACGCCACTACCGACCCGCCTTCCCAACCACGTTGGTAGAACTCCGGAGAGCGCATGCCGCTGGCGTAGCCGTTGAGCGCGTCGAGCTGCTCGAAGTTGTAGCGCATGAGCGTCGTCGAGGCGTCGGCGTCGTTCGAGAGGCGTACCCTGCGCGGCTCACGGCCCACGACATCGGGCAGTACCACCGTGTGAAAGCCACCTGTGACAATCACCACTTTGCCTTCGACGGAATCGACCGCGTGCTTCATGGCCGCTTCGCGCACGTCGTGCGCCTCGGCCGCGATCATGCTCTCGTCGTAGTCGCTTCGTCCCATGGCGCAGTACGTCAACACCCCGTCGAAGAACGATCGCGACTCCATGCCGTGGTAACGCGCCTCGAAGAGGTGATCCCACAAGTCGTCGGCGTCACGAACGTTCAGTCGGCGACACGATTGCGCCAACCGTTGACTGCGTTGCAGATATCGCTCGTGCTGGAGTGAACGTACCCCGTCGTCGGGCTCTACCTTTTCGGCGACCACCATCTCCGGGTAGGTCAAGTCGACGAACGCGAGCTGCGCCCCGACCTCGGCTCCGGTACGAAACGCCGCGAGCTCAGGCGAGTAGTCACAGACGGGATAGTAGGCCCCGTGGTGTCGCGCCGCGTCGTTCTTGCGCCGCTCGATGTACGTGGTGTAGATCGCCACCGGGTTCTCAGTTCGCGAATCGAGAAGGTGGGCGATCAACGCCGTGGCGTCGCGCGGCCCCTCGACCAAGACGTGGTCCGGTCGCACCTCCCGAATGACCGCCGCCACGTGAAACGCGCACGCCGGGCTGTGGTGGCGAATCGGCAGGTAGGTCACGCGCTGATCCCACGGAAGCGCGCGCACTAGGGGTGGCGCGTCCGGATCGAGTTCAGCCTTGGGCGCGGTTGGACTCATCGAGGGAGCCACTTCCTCGCCCGATGCAAGTCCGCCCAGACGCCTTTGACCGACTGACTGCGTTTCTTCACGACGGTATTGAAGTAGTGCCGCAGCTTTTCGAGATCGTCCGCGTTGTCTTTCAGGACGGCACCCACCAGGTGGCGCGCAATCGAGGCCGCGCCGAGCTGACCGTCGCCGTAAAACGATGCGTCGAGCCCCGCCGACATGGTGACGGAGACCGCCTCTGCGGTCGACAACACGGTCGACGCGCGCTCGACCTGCATACCGTCCGACGTCATGCCCGAGCGCAGGTCGCGAAACACATCGACCAAGACTTCGATGACATCGCGCGTGACGTCCACGTCGACCCCGCTCTCATCGAGCAAACGGCCACTCTCGCGCTGAACCAACGCCACTTCTTCTTCGGGGTCCGCGATGGGTTGCACCGTCTCGAAGTTGAACCTTCGCTTGAGAGCGGTCGACATTTCGTGCACGCCGCGGTCTCGAGTGTTCGCGGTGCCGATGATGTTGAAGCCGGGCTGCGCAAAGAGTATGGAGTCGTCACCCTCGAGTTCCGGCACCATGAGCACCTTCTCCGACAAGATGCTGACCAAGGTATCCTGCACTTCGGGCGGACACCGAGTGATCTCTTCGAAGCGAACCAGTTGGCCCTGCTTCATTCCTGTGTACAGCGGCGACGGGACCAGCGCCCGCGGCGTAGGCCCCTCGGCGAGCAGCAGCGCGTAGTTCCAGCTGTAGCGGATTTGGTCCTCGGTGGTGGCAGCGGTGCCCTGAATCGCCAGCGTGCTGGTTTGGCTGACGGCGGCGGCGAGCAACTCGCTCAACATGCTCTTCGCGGTGCCCGGCTCGCCGACCATCATCAGACCTCGGTTGCTCGCCAAGGTCACGATGGCGCGTTCGACCAGCACGTCGTCGCCATAGAACTTTCGCGGAATCACGACGCCGCCGATCGATTCGCCATCGCTTCCGCAAATGAAGGTTCGAACCGCGCGCGGAGAGAGACGCCAACCCGCCGGCTTGGCCCGGTCGTCAGCGGACTCGAGCGCGGTCAACTCGGCGGCGAATCGTTGTTCGGCCGGTTCGCGAATCATCCCGGTTGTCATTGAGCCGTTCGCCGCGGACGTTTTCTTCTTACGCTTCGCCATCGATCAGCACTCTCCAGTCAGGAATACGACGAACTCTCGACAGAACGAGGACGTTCGGCCAATCGACAGCTTGGGTGACTCGTCACGTTATCAGTACTCTGCCTTCCTGGCCCACTCGGCGTCAAAGCCGGACCCAGTATCCGCGATGGCCCGCAGATCGTTCCAGCACTCCGCGAGAAGAACCGGAGGCAACTCGCCGAGAGACACCGGCGAGGCGTGTTGACCCTGCCAACGGCTGAAGCTCAACCGTCGCAACGCCACAGCGCGATCTTCTTCGGGTAACGAACTGCCCGTGAATTCGATCTCTGCCTCCAGCTGCAAACTCGGAAACTGCTTTTCGTAGCGATAGAACCAGCCGCCGTCTTCGGCCGAACCGCGGCTGTAGCCGAGCTTCGTCGCAACTCGACGCAAAGCGAACGCGGTGGTCATGTGCCCTTCGAAGTCGGCGCACGCCGGCGCCTCACGTTGATCGTCCGGCAACGCGTAGCCGGCTCGACCGAGCTGCACGAACAGCGGCGAGATTTCGTAGTCGGAGAGGTGGGCGAGCCACGCCGCTTCGTCGCTCGACGAAAGCTGACTACCGTGGGCCAGCCGCAAGGTGGCGTCGTCGGGAAGCTGAACGTCGTTGTCTTCAACGTCAGTCAACGTACCATCGTCGAGCGGCCGGAACATGGCAGTGATGTTGTCACCGTCGTACACGCACCAGATCAACCGCTGGCAAAGTCTGCCGACAATGGGGTGGCTGAGCAGATACGTGCGCCAGTCGGCCAGCCGCCATTGACGCTGGGTCGCCATGCCCTCGAACAACCGGCTAGTCT
The DNA here is from genome assembly GCA_021776775.1 of Planctomycetota bacterium. GTDB lineage: Bacteria > Planctomycetota > UBA8108 > UBA1146 > JAJFFE01 > JAJFFE01. The sequence continues at coordinate 4,666 of JAJFFE010000145.1, forward strand.
GCATGCGGACCACGTCTTTGAGTTGGCGCTTGCTCGTCGACAGTTCCTTCTTGGCGCGCTTGATCACCTCGTCGTCTTCGTCGCGGGTGGCGGCCGGCAAGGTCTTGATCGTTGCGCCGTCGGAGCGGATGATGATCGGCTTGAAAGTGTCGTCGAGGCTGACCTTGAACACCCGAGTGACCTGGATGTCATCGGTCGCACCGAGCGGCCGGCCGTACTCGAGCAACAACGTTCCGTCGTCTTCCAGTCCGGCGGTAGGAATGGTGCGATCACCCAGCTCGTCCAGCGTCCAGTTGCGTCGCCCGGCTACACCCCGGACCAGCTCCTCCGCCGTTTGTCGGATCCCCTTCGTGCGAAAGCGAACCGAGATCGCCAACAGAAGCTGGATTGCCGAGGGGTGATTCACGTGAGCCAACGCGTGCAAGAGTGCCTTGCTCTGCGGTGCGCGCACGCCGTACCAGTTCTTGAGGTACTGCTCGATTGGCGCAACGACGTCGGCCGCCCCCCCTGCCGCTGCGACGGCCAAGAGCCCCTTCTGCTTGATTGCGGAACCGGTAGGCTGGTTCAGATAACCGTGCTCGAGCCACGCGTAGACATCTTGCACCGACTTTCCCGGATGGTAAGGCTGCCACCCGGCGACCTGCCCCTGTAGCTGTTGCTTGGTCGCAGCGTCGATCCCCGACGGTCGAGCGGTGTCGTGCCCGATCCACTGCCATAGCACGTTCAACGACAACTCTGATCGTTCGGCGGCATCGAGACGATCGAAGTACCGGGTCAGAAGCGCCGAGGGCTCCGGGTTCTTGAGTTTGTGCGACTGCACGATCCACCAACGCAGCACGTCGTCAGAGAGTCGATCGCCGCGCTCGCCCGATCGGTCGACCCAGTGCACCACCGGAAGCGCGGCGAAATCGAACCAGGCGAGATCCTTGGGCACCCCCTTCTTCAGCCCCTTGGCCGCTTGTTCTTGAAGGAGACTTGGGTCGATGAACTCGTCGATGCTCGCTCCGAGCAGCTCGAGGGCGTCGAGGTACGCGGCCTGCGCCACGTCGGACTTCTCCTTTTTCATGGCCGCGCGCAGCGGATCGACGGCGGCGGCCACACCGAGTTCTGCGAGCCAGCGCGCGGCGGCGGCGCGAACGTCCTGCTTGCCGTCCGACAACGCGCCGATGATCGCTTCGTCTCTTCCGGGGACGTTCACCAGGGTCCGTTGCGCGAGCGGTCGTTCCGTCTTGCCGGTGCCGAGTGCCACCTCCCATAAGAACGGCAGTAGCTGCTCCGGTATGACCGGGAAGTGGCGGAGGATGTCGTAACAGTTGCTGCGCCGTTCGACGCCTTGGTAGTCGTTGAACTTGTACTTCGTGTCCGGAACGAGACCGAGTGCCGCCTCGATCGCGTCGAGGTTCTCGGCGTAGAGTGGCCACGATTCTTCTCCGCCCCAGTCGTAGACCGGTGTGTGCCAACCGTCCAAGAGCGCGCTGAGAAATTTAACTCGTGGGAATTCGACGCACTCCAACGCTTCCGCGACGGCGCGGAGATCGTAGCCCTTCTTGGCCAGGGCCAACTTGATCTGGCGGTATGTGAAGAAGGTGTTCTTGTCGGTGAACCCAAGGTGATACATGAGTCGTGTCGTGTGAAGAAGCGACAGCGGTACCGACTCGCGAAGCTTCGTGAACGGTTCGACCGCCGTTGCCCCAGACGTTCGAAAGAGATGAATGGCACGTTTGACGTGACCGGACCACGGCTTGGGATCCGCGACCGATCGTAGGATGTAGGCGCGGTCCCGCGGCGAGATGGGCTTCACCGAGCGACCCGAATTCGACTCTCGTTCGTACCACTCGTCGCACATGGAGTTGAACGCATCGACAAGGTCGGTCGGCGGCGGACCGTAGTCGATCGGGGTGCGCGGCGGAATCTCGAGCGTGGCTGCAGGCTGGTCATCAGTGGACTGCGCCATGTCGATCAATCCTTCGAGGTGTTGTTGGAGCTTCTTCGATTTCTGATTCGGAAGTGTCGCCAGAAACTGACGTCCCCGTTCACCGCCCCGGTAAGCCAGCAATGATGCCGCTTCGATTCGCTCGCTGGCACTGCCCCCCTCGAACGCTGACTCGAGCAATTGCACGACCCCGTCGATTCCCGGAACCAACGCGGCGGCCGCCCGGCGCACCGTCTTCGCGCTTCCGATCGCCAGTCCAACGATGGTCGCCCCCCATGGCGTGGGATCCGCGTCGCACTGGCCGATCATTTCCAGGATCTGGCACCGGTGCGTCGCGTCGGCCGTGACGAGCGCGCCTTCGATTACGGCTGGGAAGCGACCCAGCGCCTCCGAAAACCCGTCGGCCTTCGACAGGTTCGAACGCAACTGGGTGCCGGAGAAGTGTGCGGCGTCGGCCTTCACAACGGCCAAGGTGACGATCAACGACGGATCGGTATTGCCATCGAGTTCGAGGCACTCCAACAAGGTCCGTGCAGAGAGTCGATACGCATCGCTCGATGACCAAGAACTCGGCCGCCCCGAAAACGACTCCCACAGAAGAATCTCGAACCAGGGTGGTACTTCCGGGGCAAAGCGATGAAACGTGTCGCGACGAAAACACGAGTCGAACAGTCGAGCCAGCCGTAGCAACGTGGCGGCATCGGTCGGACCCGCGGTGAAGAACGCGTCGCGCTGACGCCCCCCGGAACTTCCACGGTCGGCGTTCTTGAGCCGAAGCGCCAGCGCGCAACCGGTCAGCGACTCGACGTCGGCCAAGACGTCCGCATCGTCCCCGAACGCGACGTAACGTAGCGCCGACTCCGCGAGGCCGGAACGAACGTTGTCGAGCGCGGCAAAGTCCTCCGCCAGCGGCCGAAACGCTTCCGGGATAGCCGGCCCGGAACCCTTCGATCGTGAGAACCTATCGAACAAGCCCATGTCACGTTCCCGTTTGAGTGTCTGGAGAGTAGGCTAACGTTCGGACGATTATGCCTGCTTCCAGATTTCGAAGGAACATTCATGCGTGACTACACGGCCGTGCTCAAAGGAGACCGAAAGCTTGGCCAAGTATCTCGGTTCATCGTCGAGGGCGGATCGCCTCCGAAGTGGGGGCTGGATATTAATTCGAGCCCGGTGTGGCAGGATCTTCTCGCGCAGCTGCCCCCGGTGGCCGATTTCGGCGAGCCCGAGTCTCGGGTTCTGCACGTGGTGCTGATGGAAGACCCGTTCGACCTCGTCGAGTGGATCGAAGGGCTCGAGAAGCAAGAGGGCGTCGCCGCGATCGAGTATCTCGACGATCTCTCGAAGACGACCAAAACCAAGAAGGCGTGGCAGAAGAGCTGGAGATACTTCGACGCCGGCAGCGGCGCCGTTGAGCTCGACGCGTTCGGAACCTATCTGGCCGACCTACCGGTCAAGTCGTTCGACTCGCTGTTTCGAACGGCCTCGATCCCGGGAACGGTGCGGAACAACGTGCTTCGGTACTTTCTCGCGCACCGGAAAGACGGTGTCCTGGCGCGTGTTTCTAGTTTGATGGGAGCGTGGTCTCACCGTTCGACCGAGACAAGTCCGATCCGGCTGTTGTTGGGACTGAGCGATGCCGAGGTCGAACAGGCAATCGTCGACGAATTAAAGACCGAGAAGACACCGTTTGTGCGAATTGCCATCGGCGCCGCCCTTGTCGACCATGACTACGATCGATACGCCGACATGGTGCTCGAGCAGACGGGCGCCGACGCGTCGAAGGCGTGGTTCGACGGCTTGGGCGACAAGGTCGTTCGCGAGTGGATCACAGCAATCGGTAGCCCGGCAAAGGAGTCGGTGCTCGCCGTCGTCGAAGACTGGAAGGACAACCGCCTCCATCGCGACAAGGGGCTCGATGCTGCTCGAAAATTTCTCATGTTCGTCGCGGCTACGCTCGGAGTCGAGTCGCGACCCATCATGGAAGCGGCGCTCGAGCTGCCGGATGTTGAACTACAGATCACAGGCTTTCAGGGCATTGCGTCGTTCGATCCCGGCGCAGCGCACTACCGAGAACGCCTGGCCGATCAACTGCAGCAGCTTCTCGCGGACGACGAAACAGTACCGGAGTGGGCTCAGTCGTCTTGGATGGACATCGACAGCCTGAAGCCGGCCATTCGGGAGTACTGGACCGATCTGCTGACAGACTTGATCCCAGTAGTCGCGAGCTATGGAGAGTCCTTCGCCACCGAACTGACCCAACTCCTCGAGCACGAGTTCACTCCGGTCCGGGTCGCCGCCGTCCAAGCTCTGGTGAAGGCCGTGGCGCCCGCGGCGGCGATGGAGATTGCGGAACAACTCCTGACCAAGAAGAAGGGAAGCACGCGACTCAGCGCAGTGCGCCTTTTGATCGGCGTCGAGAGCGACGAGGCGCAGACTCGAATCGAAGCGCAACTCGCGGCGGAGACCGATGAGAAGGTCCGAGACGAGATCCTCACGGCGCTCGGTCCGGTGTGGAGCAAATTGGGACGCGCGTTCACGCTCGACGACATCGAACAGCGCATGGAGCGGTGCGCGAAAGCGCTCGCCAAACCGGTGGCGCCCTGGCTCGACGAAGCTTCGATCACGCCCCTCGTGCTGCGCTCTGGGGAGACGCTCTCGCCCGAACAACTGCGATACCTCTGCCTGCGCCAAGCACGCGCCAAGGACATGAGCGCAGAGCCCGAGGCGCAGGCGCTGTTCGATTTGTTGGACCGCGATCGCTGCGGTGACGGCGCGCTCGACTTGCTCGACGGTTTTCTTGCGTCGGACCAAGACGCCAAGCACAAGTGGGCACTCGCCATGGCCGGCCTCCTCGGCGATGAACGAGTGGTCGCCCGGCTCGCTCCCGTCTTCGATACCTGGGTGCAACAGCGACGCGGGAAGTTCGCGGAGATCGCCGTCGGCGCACTTGCCCATCTGCCCGGCGATCGCCCGCTCCACCTGCTCGACAAGTTGGCGCAGAAGTACCGGACCAAGCAGAAGAACATTGGCGCGGCCGCTTCGGCGACGTTTGCCGCCGCCGCGGAAGTGCGCGGCATGACGGCCGAGGAGCTGGGCGACTCGGTGGTCCCGTGGCTCGGTTTCCGGACGGGCGAAGACCGGATCGTCGACGCAGGCACGAAGAGCTTACGAGTCACGATCGGCCCCGAGCTCAAGCTGCGCTTCACGGACACCAAGAGTGGCAAGATCGTCAAGTCGGTTCCCAAGGGGGCCACGCCCGAGATCAAAGCGGAGCTGAAACAGGCTGCGGCCGATCTTCGCGAAGCGGTCAAGGCGCAAGTCGGTCGCCACGAACGCATGCTGATCTTGCAGCGGCGGTGGCCGATCGATCAGTGGATCGAGCTGTACATGCACCACCCGGTGCTCCGTGTGTTCGGAGAGCGATCCGTGTGGGGTCACTACAATGGGACTGCACTCACCATGACGTTTCGGCTGCTCGATGACCTCACGGCGACCTCGGCTGACGACGACGAAGTCGCCTTGCCGACGACCGGTTCCATCGGTCTCGTCCACCCTCTCGAGATGGACATGAAAAGCCGCGACGCTTGGAGCAGGCACTTCGGTGATCACGAAATAGCGACGCCGTTCCCGCAACTCGACCGCGGAATCGAACTGCCGAGCGACGCGGAGCGCGGGGAGCGCGCGATCACGAACACCGACGGCGTCACCATGAACGCGCTGACTTTTCGCGGGCGCGCCGAACGGTGCGGTTGGATGCGTGGATCGGTTGTCGACGGCGGAGCGGTGTCTTCGTACTACAAGATCTATCCTGCTGACGACACGACCGCCTACTTGCTGCTCGATCAGTTCTGGGTCGGCGCGTCGTACGACGACGAAGCGATCCTGGGCACGGCGCTATTCGTACCCGCGGGAAGCGTTCAAACCGGCAGCTACGTCTACGACGAACCGCAGAACGACCGAGACCCACGCGTGCTCACCTTCGGGAACGTGCCACCGATCGCCTATTCTGAAACGTTGACGGACTTGCGGACGATTTCAGGGGCGGAGTAGATCCCGCGCGGCCGCAAGCTAGCTCGTTCGCCGAAGCGCGTCGCGACGGAGCCATGTGACATCTTCAGGGCGAACTCCCTCGTTCCCGGCGAAGAGCGTCGAGAGCAGCGACCAACGCTCGAAGCATGTCGGTGGTCGTCACCAATCCCACCAGCCGTCCGTGATCGACAATGGGAATACACCCGTAGCCACCAGATTGCATCATGCGTGCGACCCGGGCAATGTCCTCGCTCTTCGTCACCACCGTTGGCTCACGAGTCATGACTTCTTCGACCGGGACTTCCGTCGGCGTCCACGGCCGACCGTCCTCGGAACGGGGAGCGTCTTCGAACCGGACCATCGCCTCGCGAAGGTCTCGATCCGAAACGATGCCAATAAGCTGACTCTCATCATCGACGACGGGGAGATGCCGAATCTGATGATCGCGCATGAGTCCGAGCGCGTCATGGAGACTTGTCGTCGAACCCGTGGTCACCAGTTCCGTCTTCATGATCTTGCTGATCTTCATCGGTCGCCCTCGCACGTCGTCGTCTCGACTTCGACCCCGGTTCCGTAGCCCGCAGTCACGCAGACCTCGGGTGGGTCGATCAAGTGACGATGCACCGAGCACGTTTCGGCGGCGCGCAACAACGCCTTTTCGTACTTCGTGGGAAACGTCGGCGGCAGGTGAACCTGTAGGTTGACACGATCGATCAACTTCGTCTCGGCATTGCGCGTCCACGTCTGAGTCAGCTCGAGTTCGTTACATGGAATGCCACGAGCGCGACAGAACTCCGCGATGAAGTACCCCGAGCACGTTCCGATCGAAGCCAGGAACACGTCGAACGGACTCATTGCAGTTCCCTCGCCGCCCCTGTCCGCGGGTTGGTCGGTAACGATCTCATGATTGCGAAACTGGGCGGCGACTTTCGCACCGCCGGGAAACGTGATGCGCATTGTATTCATGGACACGCCTCTCAGGCCGTTTGGTGACTCTTTGTTTCGCGTTATCGCGAACGGATCAGAGGTAGCAGCCACCATGCCGAGCCGTTCGAAGTTGGCCGCAACCTGGCTCGCACTGGCCAGCATATTCGTGGCACCCATGGCAGCTCATCGCATCCCATCGAGGTTGGTCGAGAAGCTAGTTGCTCTTGTGACAAGGTCGCGTTCGAGGAACGGTTCGTGCCAAACGTGACCACTGGTATTGGCCAGTTTTTGAACTCTCGAGATGCAACGGGAGGATTTCTCAATGTCGCGAATTCTAATCTTGGTGATGCTCATGTTTGTCATGACATCGCCTGCAGAGTGCCAGATGTTTGTCCGCGGTGACTCGAACAGTGATCAGAGTGTCGATGTTGCCGACGCTGTTTTGACGTTGGCGTATCTGTTCCAAGCGGAACCGGCTCCCAGCTGCTTCTCTGCCGCGGATAGCAACGACGACGGCGCGGTCGACGTTTCCGACGCCGTCTACGTACTTGCCTTTTTGTTCTCGGGTGGCCCCACCATTCCTCCCCCATATCCATCGCCGGGCGTGGATCCCACGCCGGACGCGCTTCCGTGCGCAGGCGGAACGTCACTCGATATCGACCACGCGGAGTTCGAGGACGAAGACACGGATCTAGAAGATGAACTACGCGTCGAAGGCAGCAGCGATCTCGTCTCGGTGGTGACGCTCCTCGACGACGAGTCCGGCGTCGTACTCGGCCAAGTCATGACCGAGCCAAACGGAGACTGGCAGTGGACCCTCATGAATCCATGGCTCGTGCCGTGCACGGTGCGTGCGGAGGGTAACGGAGCGGTAGATACGCGGGCTGTCTCCAGTGCACCCTCCGATTGTGGACCGCCGGACAATCTACCACCGACGTGCACGATCACCGGTCCCGCTGTCGCCATACAAGTTGGGGTGCCGGTCACGTTCAACGCGGTAGCGCACGACCCGGAAGGCGAGCCGCTCTCGGTCTCTTGGCACTTTGGAGGAGCGATCGATTCGACCCTTCTTTCGGTCGAGGAAAGCGACCTTCCATTCGCGGCAACGCCGACCTTCGAAGTCGGCGGGCAAGCGTTCCGCGTGGCATTGACCGTGGTCGACGCCGGTGGCCTGCGAAGCACGTGTCGGCTTTCCGTGTTGGTCGGGTCGTTTCCCGACCCCGCCGGCCGCCCCCCGGTAGCCGAGCAACCCGCGCCCGGTACACCGACTCTCCAGGATTACACCGTGATCGCGGTCAACGATCTCGGCATGCACTGCGCGGACATCGGATCGGTGCCGTTTAGCATCTTGCCGCCGTTCAACGTTCTGAACGCGCAAGTCATCCTGCGCGGAGTGATTCCGATTCTTCTCGATGACAGCGACGTCTCCGTCGTGTACTCCGCGGCGTCGAACCCCGCGGACCTCGTCGTCTTCGACCCGAGCCAAGAACCGCCGTCCATCAATTCGACGAGCGTGAACTTCCCGGTCGGGGCTCCGGTTGGCAGCGCGGATATCGCAAAGACGGATTTTTGGGATCCGTTCGGAGGCTCCACGGTGGTGGCCGGTCTCTTCGGAGGGCTCGACCCTCCGCCGGACGAAGGCCTACCCACCATCCACAACCCGGGCGGGATCGGCCGACGCATGCCAGGCATTGCAGATCCCTACGCGGTCAACGAGCCGCAGCCTTTCTCTATGTTTCAACCCGAGTTCGGATGGTTCACGGCTGAAGGCATCCCGATCACATCGTTCGACGACTACGGTCGCATGAATGCGTATCCCTTGATGCGGGTTCAGGCAATCGAGAATGCCAGCAGCAACGTGGTGGCTACGGTGGACGCCGTCGTGCCCGTGTCGCAAGAAGTCGACTGTCGCGATTGCCATCGACTGGGAGAAGTCGGGGCCGACCCGGTGGCGCGTCCGCTTGTCGTGTTCGAGCCGCCGCCGGCATTCACCGATCGAGCCGCCGACGAAGCAGCCGCCAAGTTGAACATCCTCCGTCTGCACGACTTCAACCACGGAACCACGCTCGACGCATCACAACCGGTGCTTTGCGCGTCGTGCCACAACTCGTTCGCGCTCGAAGATGTTACCGGAGGCGCGCTGGCAGGCGATCCGACGCTGAGCACCATGTCGAGCGCCATGCACACCTTCCACGGAATGATGACCGTCGACGCACTGACCGGGGCGCTTGTGCGCGATCTACAAGGCGAGCCGTTCCTGACGGCAACACCGGACCCGGGACTGCGACACTTGCTACCGACCGATCCCACCGACTCATCGATCACCATGGAACAAAACTGCTTCACCTGTCACCCCGGCAAGATCACGCAGTGTTTCCGCGGGGCCATGTTGGAAGCGGGGCTCAAGTGCAGTAGCTGCCACGGAAGCATGCTGGCGACGGGCGGCGCGATCGAAGGTGACTTCGATCACACGGGTGTACTCCGAAGCCGGCTACCGTGGCGTGATGAACCTCGGTGTGAATCGTGCCACCGCGGAGACGCGGTGAACCCCGGCGTGGACTCCATGCTCGCAATGCTCGCATTCGACCCCACCGACCTCGCCGCGGTGCCGACCCTCGCACCGAATCCACGCTTCGCGGAAGAGCCCCAGAAGCTCTACCGACACAGCGCCGGACACGGCAACGTGTCGTGCGAGACGTGTCATGGAAGCACGCACGCCATCTGGCCGAACCCCGACCCGCTGTCGAACGACAACGTGATCTCCAAGCAGTTGCAGGGGTACGCGGGAACACTTCGGGAGTGCTCGGTCTGCCACACCAGTGGAAGCTTCCCGGACGGAACTCTCGCGGGCCCCCACGGCATGCACCCGGTCAACGACCCCAACTGGATCAAGGGAGACGGAGACTGGCACAAAGACTACGCGCAAGATTGGAGCAGCGGAGATCCGTGTGCGTCGTGCCACGGCGTGGATCACAAAGGGACTCGCCTGTCGGTGACGCCGATTGATCGTGAGTTGCGTGACGCGGATGGGAATCTGCGTGCGGTGGTCACCGCGGGGCAAGTGATCTCGTGTGACATGTGTCACAGCCTGGAGGATAGCTTCAACAACTGAGCGTGTTCGTCGTCAAACAGCGGTCGACTTGGCGGTGCACGGAGCACCGCCAAGTCGGGCGCTGGGCTTGTGTCACGGTCGGTGTGATTCGACGTATTGGCGAACCCGGCTCTCGTAGGCGGGCGTGTGCAGCCCGATCATTCGTGCCTCTTCGAGCGCATCCTCCAACGACAACTCCGAGTCCAAGACACGGTGCGCCGCCCAGACGGCACCGACTCGGTTTCCGGAACCACAATGTAGGAGGATAGGGCGTCGCGCGTCGCGAAGCAGACCGCGAACCTGGTCGAAGATCTCGTCGGTCAAGTTGTCGCCACCCTTGAAGCCAGGATTATGGTATTCGAGTCCGAGAACTCGAACTTCGTGCGCCTCGTCAAAGTCCAGCTCCTCGACGAGACGCAGATTGATCACGGTACGAACACCGGCCGTCGCCGCGAAGCGCAACTGCTCGGCCGTGGGCTGAGCGGTCAAGTGCACACTGTCGATCACGTGATCGTGATCGCCAATGCGCAACGAACGTGATTCTGCGTGAGCACAGCCGATCGTGACAGCGGCGAGTCCAAGTAGCACCAGGTAGTAGCGTCTCATGGCAGCTCCTTCTGTCAGAATGTCAGTAGTCCTGGGGTGATCGCGGGTCCTATCCGGTCACGGACGGTCCACGTCACGGCAATAGCATGGCACGTGCCACGCCTGCTGCCGAGGGACAGAACGCGCCACCCATCGCTGCGGAGGCGCTTGTCCACGGTGTGAGAAACTTGGCCGTCTCGATTCTTCCATCTGCAAGCGTGCACTAGCCACATTGCGTCGGCCGGTCTCTGACTGACGCAATTTTGAAACTCGAAGACGCTTTCCGAACGACAGAGATCGTCGCGGCACTTTCAATCCGTTCTCGCACTCTTTGCCAAAGATCGGAGCTCGAGCGGAGCGGGCTTTGCCATGTTCATGACGGCGCATTCACGAGGAGACCGTCGACTGCGCTATCCGACAACCGAGGAGAAGCGACATGCAGAGAGTCGAGACACGGCGCTCAAGCGAACCCATGCTCGAGACACCGAAGAACACGGCACCGCGCTGGGCTGCACCGGTCTTGTCGCGACGGTCCATTTGCCCCGCGGCAGACTTCGTTCGGCTACTAAAGAAGGAGAGAAGCCGGAGCGATCGGCTTCACGACGACCTATCGCTCATCGTCGTCGAAACAGAATCGGGCTCACTGGCGAAGTCCGTCGCGCGGCAAGTCGCCGGGAGGATCGATATTCTAGAAGATATTGGCTGGCTAGATCGAAGAACGATCGGCGTCTTGTTGCCTCACACGGAGCAGGAGAGGGCAGAGACTGTCGCCTATGAACGCTTTGACCGCATCCTTCGAGTTCCCGGAATATGTATCTCTACCTGGACCTATCCTGGGACTTGTGCATCGAACGCCAGCCGCCCGGATAGGACGATGTCGCTATCCCGGCTCACAGACGCGTGATCCCCGATTAGCTTTTCGACTTCAGTCCAAGCTTCCGCACGACCATCTGATGAATCTTCTCGCTGGTATCCGAAACCGCTTCGATCCGCTTCACCTCACCGGTGTCGAACCAAATTCCGTGATCGGCACAGCGATCGAGAACGATGTGGACACTCTGATCGTAATGGACTCGATCCATCACCTTTCCGCAGGCCGGACACGGAATGGGATCTTGGGGCCCGGGGTGCGATGCCGTCATGGCGTCGAGCACGTGCGATCGCTCTTCGTCGGAGAGGCTGAACGTGTGGTCGTTCAACACACCTTCGAGTTCTCCGGTGTCGAGCCATAGCCCCCAGCAGTTATCGCACATCTCGGTTTGACAGGATTCGTAGCGGACTTCTCGCAAGGGAAGCTTACAGCGTGGGCAGTCCATAGAGACTCCTTCCAAGGGAGGTTGGGGCCCGACGAAAGCATACGTCGTTCCCTCGCTCGGAGCGGATCGGAGTCGTCGCTGAACCGATCCAGCGGCGCTCTCTTCTCACCCTTTGGAATAGGTTGCCGTCGGTTCCCAAACGTGAAAATGCTCGAACGTGGCTCGAACGTCAAACGGGCACAGACGGTCCGTGGCCAGCGTCTAACCCAACGTTCGCCACGTCACGTACCCCACGTAGAGCAGCAATAGCACAATGCCCTCGCGCCTGAGGATCCGGCGGCCGTCGGTCAATCCGAACGGAATGATCAACACTGTGATCACGATGACCGCCGCGACGTCGATCCCTCCGCCTTCCGGAACCGGGATCGGTCGGAAGGTCGCCGTCGTGCCCAAGATAAAGAGCACGTTGAAAAGGTTCGATCCGACGACGTTGCCGACCGCAAGTGAGACTTCGCCGCGCAGCGCCGCAACGACCGTCGTCACGAGTTCGGGAAGACTGGTGCCGACCGCGACAACCGTGAAGCCCACGATCACATCTGAAACACCGAGGGACGTTGCCAACGCACTCCCGCCGCGCACGGTCAACTCACCACCGATGATCAGACCGACGAGACCGACGACCGTCACGAGGCTGGCCGCCCACAAGCGATCGAGCCCCCGCCGCTCACCGAAGTCGGCCGTCTCTTCGCGTAGCGGCTCATCTCGGCCCGGCACAAATACCGAGCGCGCGGTGTAGTAGAGGAATACCGAGAAGAGGATCAACAGGATGAGCCCGTCGGAGCGATCGATGACCGCGTCTTCGCCGCGGAGCACCGGGTCCGCCGCGAGGATGGCCAGCGCTACGACGGCCAGCAGCGCCATCGGAATCTCTCGAACGACGATGGCGCTCTCGACCGCGAGCGAGCGCACGATTGCGCCGATGCCGAGCACCAAGCCGAGGTTCGCAAGGTTCGATCCGACCACGTTACCGAACGCGAGACCGGTATTGCCGCTGTAGGCGCCCGACAAGTTCACGACCAACTCTGGCGCGCTGGTACCGAACGAAACGACGGTCAGTCCGATAATCAGTGGAGTCACTCCGAAGCGTCGAGCGATCGCCGAGGCTCCTCGCACCAGGAAGTCCCCACCGACCAGCAAGAGCGTCAGCCCTGCCGCGACCAAGAGCAAGTCGATCACCATGGTTGGGCCGTTTCAGGTATCGGGGTCGGGCGGCGAACTACGTAATCACCAGATCCTCGAGACCCGGCTCGGCGTCAGGATACTGCATATCCAACGACTCCAGGCGATCGACGAGCAGCTTGGAGATCGCAAAGTTTCGCACCCACTTTCGATCGGCCGGGATCACGTACCACGGTGCCCACGCGGTGGACGTTCGCTCGATGGCGTCTTGGTACGCAGCGAAGTAGTCATCCCAACGGGCGCGAGTCTCGAGGTCGGCCTTCGAGAACTTCCAACGTTTGTGCGGCCGGTCGATCCTCGCCTGCAGCCGTTTGCGCTGCTCCTCCTTGGAAATGTGCAGGAAGAACTTGAGGATCGTCACGCCTTCGTCAGTCAGCATGCGTTCGAAGTCGTTGATGTGCTCGTAGCGACGCTGCCACACCTCGGGCTCGACTAGTTCCAGCACGCGAACCGCGAGCACGTCGCCGTAGTGGCTCCGGTTGAAAATGGTGATCTCACCACGCGCCGGCGTTTGGCGGTGGACCCGCCACAAGTAGTCGTGCGCCAACTCGACCTCGCTGGGCCGTTTGAAGCTGGCCACCCGCACCCCTTGAGGATTGGTGCGGTCGAAGACGTGGCGGATCGTCCCGTCCTTGCCGCTGGTATCGAGCCCCTGCAACACGATCAGTATCTTCTGCTTCCCCTCCGCGTAGAGCAGCTCCTGAAGCTCTTCGAGCCGGACGTTGAGGGCGGCGAACTCCTCCTTGGTGGAATCCTTATCACCGGACGCTCCGGTATCTCGCGGGTCGATCGCGGCGAGATCGAGGGTTGATCCGGGGTCGACTCGGTAGCGATTCGGCATACGAGGCCTCCGTGGGCTAGGTGCGGTTCGTTTGCCAAATCTTCTCACAATATTCACTCGGGAATACCCCTGCGCGAGCCGATAATCTGGCCATAGGGTTCACCGATCGACGAGATCGGAACCGCGAAAAGACGACAGAACCAAGGAAAGGAACTGTCAAACCTGATGAAACCGTTCACCAAGGAATACGCTCGCGACCTGACCAACCTGCTCCAAGAGGCCGTTGGCATCGTCGAAGATCTCAAGAATACGCGCCCCCTCGCCTACAAGGGTTACCAAGGCTCCGACTTCCTCCGTCGCGCGCAAGCGGTCATGGGCACCGCGCCGGAACAACAACCGGCGCGCTCGACCTCGAACGTCCCGTGCACCCACGCGGAAGCGGCCTACTGGCAACGTATCGCCGGACTCGGAACCCCCGAGCAGAAGATGTCGCTCCGCTAGCACCATTCGGCTAGCACGCTGCGAGGCTGGCGAAACGCCAACGCCCGACGCGCCCAGAACTCGAGCTCCAGACCTTCCCCGAAGAAGGTCGGAGCTTTTTCTTTTGGGAATCGTCGTTCGAAGCGCTTGCTCCTCGAAGGCGTCTTGCGCACTTTGCTGACCGAAGAGAGGAGTCCCTGTGGAGCACGATCACTCACGAGAAGCCATCCACGCGCGGTTGAGCGAATCACCCCAAACCAATTACCTTCGTGATTGGATCTACGGGGGTATCGACGGGACGGTGACGACCTTCGCGGTCGTCGCCGGCGTCGCCGGAGCCAAGCTGTCGCCGCAAGTCATCATCGTGCTCGGCATCGCCAATCTGATCGCCGACGGCTTTTCGATGGCCGCGGGCAACTACTCGGGCACCCGAAGCGAGGCGGAAGACGTGCACCGGCTGCGGGAGGTAGAACGGCGCCACATTCAGCTGGAGCCGGCGGGAGAGCGCGAAGAGATTCGCGAGTTGTACCGGCAAAAGGGCTTCGAGGGTCCGTTGCTCGAAGAGGTGGTCGACGTCATCACTGCCGACGAGGAACGCTGGGTCGCAGCCATGCTGACCGAAGAGTACGGTTTGCCGGCGGCCGTCCGATCCCCGTGGCTGGCGGGACTGGCGACATTCTGCGCCTTCTTCGTTTGCGGTGCCGTTCCGCTCATTCCGTTCCTGCTGCCACCCCTCGATCATCCCCTCGCGATTTCCGCCGTTCTGACCGGGGTCACCTTCTTCGCGATCGGCGCGGTGCGCAGCCGCTGGTCCGTGCAACGGTGGTGGAGCGCCGGGTGCGAAACGCTGGTGATCGGCGGCGCCGCGGCGGCGATCGCCTACGTGATCGGCTGGGCCCTGAGCGATTTTGTCTAGCAGAAGAGCCCTCCCGGTCGACGTGGTCGTTCGGGAGCCGGCGATCTCACGAGCCCTTCCGTGAAACCGAGACCGATCTATAATCCCCGACTCGCTTCACGGCAGGAGAGATCGCAATGAAGGACTTCTATCAACAGCTCGGGGTCTCGCAAGGTGCGTCGGCCGACGAGATCAAGAAGGCGTATCGCAAGCTCGCCCTCAAGTACCATCCCGACAAGAACCCCGACGACCCGGACTCCGAGAAGCGTTTCAAAGAACTCGCCGTCGCGTACGACACGCTGGCCGATGCCGAGAAACGCGAACAGTACGACTCGGTGTTGGCGGGTGGCGGGCACGCTCAGTGGGAACGTTCCGGCGGACAAGCGGGTCCGAGTGGCCCACAGTGGCCAGGTGGCGGCGGCGGCGGCTTCACCGTTGACGACATCTTCACCCGCTTCGGCGACCTGTTTGGTTCCGACCCCGGCGGTGGCGGTTCCCCGTTTGGTGGCGGTCGCTTTCACCGAGGCACGTTCCCGCAGCAGGGTCGCGACCTCGAAACGCGGCTCGACTTGGACTTCATGCAGGCCGCGCTCGGCGGCAAGGTCGAGGTCCGCATCGGCGGCGGCGGCGGCGAAAGCGCCAAGCGCGTCGACATCAACATTCCCGCCGGCGTCGAAGAGGGAACGTCGTTACGACTCCGCGGGCTCGGGGGCTCGGGGGCCGGCGGGGGGCCCGCCGGCGATCTGCTCGTGCAAATTAGTATTCGCCCGCACGCGCGATTCGAACGGCAAGGCAATAACATTCTCTGCGACCTGCCGGTGTCCGTCTCGACGGCCGCACTCGGTGGGAAAGTCCCGGTCGAGACCGTGCACGGCGAAGTCGTCCTCACGGTAGCCCCGGGGAGTTCCTCGGGCCGCAAGCTGCGACTCAAAGGACAAGGCATCCACGCCAAGGCCGGCAAAGGTGACCACATCGCTCGCGTGCAGGTCCAGGTCCCGGAAGAGCTGACCGAAGAACAGCGCGATCTCTACGAGAAGCTCGCCGAGCTCGAATCGAAACCCGCGTAAGGTAGACCGCCGATGATTTCACGAATCTCACTCGCCCTAATGCTCATCACCGGTGGAGCGTTGATCGCCCACAGTCAGCAGCCCGACCAAGCCGCCAACACCATTCCCGGCGCCCACCGATTGACCCACCTTCGCAACCTCGTCGGTGATTGGGCGTCCGTCGACGGTACCGGCGCCGTCGGCAAGAAGCCGTTCGTCCGCTACACGTCGATCGCCAACGGACGCGCCATCGTCGAACGCATCTCAGTCGGTGCCCCGGACGAGATCATGAACGTGTACCATCTCGACGGACGCACCCTGCAAGTCACACAGTTCAGTCCGTACGGATCTCACCCAACCTTGACGTACCCCGCCACCGCGGATCGCAACAAGCTTACGTTCGAACGCACCGGAGGGGCCAGCCTAGACCCAGCCGTCAGCGAGTTCATCCAAAGCATGGAACTCCGCATGAAAAGCCCCGACGAGCTCGACCTACATTGGGTGCGCCACAAAGACGGCGTCGCGGTGGGAACCCTCGACTTCACGTTGCGTCGCATGACCAAGAGCAAGGGCTAGCCGCTCGTAGAAGTGGATCGGCAATACCGGTGGCAGAGTCACGACTTTACGCGCAAGTCGAACCACACCACTTCGTGCGAACGAGGGTCAACTATCTTGGTGGCCTTGGCGGTTCTTTCGCGGCTTGGCGATAAAAGGCCAAGCGACAAAAGCACAACGACCAGCGCTCCCAACTGCCTCAGCGCTTCGTGAATAGCGAGGGCTCTAAAGCTCCGCGAGCCGCACTTCCAAGGCAGTCACCACGCGGTTCAGCGCGCTGCTCAACCCGGCGATGAGTTCGGCCGGATCCGACGTACCGCACGGCTCGGTTTCCTGGAAGGTCTCGCTGACGACGATGGCGTCGTTGTTCTCGGTGTCGATCACGAAGAACTGCATGTGCAACACGGCGCGCGGTGACTCCGGGTCACGGAGATCGCTGTAGGCGGCGTTCACGACGCCTTCGACGGTATAGCGCGTGTCGACTAGGCTGCCCGGGGAGACGACGTGTTCGAACCGGTTGCCCGCCATCAATCGCTGTCGGACGACATCTGAAAAGTGAGCGCCGGGGCTAGCGAAGTACTCGTGATAGTAGTCGCTCTCGTACTCGGTCTCGCTCAGACGGTAGGTGAGCCCTCGCCCCTCGTACGCGCCTGAGATGCGAAAGCGATTCACCTGCACACCGAAGGACTTACGCACCAACGCTTTGGCCTCGACCGGAAGCTCCAGCACGTAGTAGCGCTTCTCCGGGATCGGCTTACTGGTCGAGATACAACTCGACAGGACCAGAGCGAGCGCGATGCCGACCCACTTCATTCCTTCTCCTTCGGCTTCGGCGGTTCGCCGAACAGCAACTGAGACGGGTTGCGTTTCACATTGGTCGACAACTCACGCACGTCATCGGTGATCAGGCGAACGTTCTCGAGAATGGTCTCGATGTCGAACTGTTCGTGCGCGACGAGTTCATCGATGCGCTTCAGTGCCCGCTGCAACCGCCCGATCGCGCCGGGCAAGGCGACCAAGGTTCGGTTGAGATCGTCACTCCGGAACAACCCGGTCACCGATTCTGCCGCGGCGCTCACGTCACCGCCCGCCACCCGAATCGCCTCGAGCGCGTCGCCCGCTTCGGGGCCGACTTGGTCGATAATCTCGCGCAGGCGCGCGACAAGCTCCGAGGCGTCGTCGGGTATGGAGTCGAGCTCGGGGTCGTCGAGTAGATTCCGGACTCGCGTAGTGATGGCGCCGAAGTCGGTGAACGTCGCGGTCAGCAGTTCTTGCGCTTCAGTGAAATCGACCGTAGTGGCGATGTTGTCGACCGTGACGAGGAGACGATCCAAGTCCTCACCGATCTTCGCGAACGGCACAGCCTCGATGTCGCGAAGAATGGCGGAGATGGAATCGCTCAACCTCAGCAGCGTGCTCTCGGCCGAGGGGACGTAGAAGTTCGTCGGCGTCCACGAGATATCGAGCTTCGGGTTGATCGCCGTGTTGAGGTAGTCAACCTCGAGGTAGGCGGTCCCGGTCACACCCAGGTTGGTGAGCCGAGCACGCAGACCGCGATCGACGAGACGGGCGAGTGTGATCTGCACTTCTTCTTCGGTGAAGCTCTCGAACACCGACGGATAGAGAGCAACTTTGACGTAGACGTACCGAGCGTGCTTCTCGACGTTCGGGTTCTCTTCGTCCAACTCATATTTGTTGCGGCAGTAGTTGATCTCGTCGACGAAGCCGATCTGCACGCCGCGATACTTCACAGCCGATCCTTCGGACAGCCCTTGCACGCTCTCGTCGAAGTAGGTCTCCATGGACGCATAGTTCTTGAACAGAACGCCCGCTCCGAAAACCGCAATACCGACGACAGCCAACGTCAAGCCGGTCAGTACGAAGACGCCTATCTTGAAGTAACCCGGTTCGACTCTGCTCAAGCTCTACCTCGTTCCGCTCGGGGTTACTTCTCGTTGAAGGAACTGGCGAACCCACGGACTGCGCGAATTGTCTCGCAAATCTTTGGGGTCTCCGGTGGCCATGATTCCCTTCGACACTTTGTCCAGCATGATAACTCGGTCGGCGATGGTGTAAATGCTCGGCAGTTCGTGGGTCACCACGACGAACGTGATGTTCATGGTGCGCGAGATCGAGATGATCAATTGATCGAGTTCGGCGGATGTTATCGGATCGAGACCGGCGGAAGGTTCATCGAGAAACAGAATCGGCGGATCGAGCGCCATCGCCCGAGCGATCGCCGCACGCTTCTGCATGCCACCGCTGATCTCGTCCGGCAAGTGGTTGGCGAAGTCGAGCAATCCGACGAGATCGAGCTTCATGCGGGCGATCCAATCCATGTGCTCGGACGCGAGGTCGGTGAACTCTTCCAGGGGAATGCGCACGTTCTCGAGAAGCGTCAGCGAACCAAACAGCGCGCCGCTCTGATACATGACTCCGAGTCCACGAAGTAGCTCGGTTCGGGCCCTACCCCTTGTTTGCGCCAGATCCTTGTCGCCGAAGAGGATCCGCCCCGCCGCCGGCTCGTACAGCCCGATCATGTGCTTGAGCAGCGTGCTCTTCCCGCACCCCGAACCTCCGAGAATCACGAAGACCTCGCCGGGGTATACCTGAAAACTGACGTTGTCGAGAATCACTGTGCCGTCGTATGCGGCGACGAACTCTTCGACACGAACGATCGGTATGGGTTTTTCTTTGGGTGTCATGGCGTCAGATTCCGAGGGCATAGAACATGATCGAGAATGCGGCGTCGGTCAGCACGATCAACACGATCCCACTGACAACCGCCCGAGTTGCCGAATCGCCGACCGCACTCGCGCCACTCCCAGTCTGCAGCCCGCGCAAGCAACCGATACCGCCGACCAACAACCCGAACGCCCACGCCTTCGTCATTCCACTCAGGAACGCGCTAAGCGAGACCGTTGCGACAACTCGGTCGACGTAAGTCACCAACGGATAGCCCAACGACAAGAGCACCACCGCCCCGCCGACGAGGCCGAAGAACACGCAAAAAACGGCGAGGAGTGGAGACATTAACACGGCGGCGAGCACCCGGGTCACGACCAGAAACCGAACCGGATCGATGCCCATTGTGGAGAGCGCGTCGATCTCTTCGTTGACACTCATCGTGCCGAGTTCGGCCGCGAACGCGGATCCGGACCGACCCGCCATGACGACTGCGGCCATCAACGGACCGAGCTCTTTGACCATGGAAATGGCGACCAAATCCGCGACGAAAATCTCGACGCCGAACTGCTTCATGGGCAACGCCGACTGAAACGCCATGATCAACCCCATGAGAAGGCCGATCACTGCAACGATCGGAAAGGCGTTGGCGCCGGTTCGTTCGGCGACCAACATGACGTCTCGCCAGCGGATTTGACTCGGTCGAGCGAGCGCGCCGAGACCGACCACGCTGAGTTTCCCGACGAACGCAATCTGCTCGCGGATCTCTTGCAGGAACTTGACCGCTTCGCGACCGGCGCGCTCGACGACACCCGGACGATCGATCTGCTTGGTGCCCGCGGCAATCTTGGTGCGGTCGAACCGATCGAGACGAGTGCGAATGTCGGGGGGAAGGTCGCGCAACTCGACGCGGCCGGCCCCCCGTTGCTCGAGCGCCGCCAACAAGGCCATGCCCGCTCCGTCGCAGTAGCGAATCCCGGCGCAATCGATGACGACCGCGCGATCGCCCGATCGCCCGAGCGCGGCTAGCGCCTCTGTCCAGGCCGATCCGGTCGTCGCCACGGAGACGCGACCGCTGAGCTTCATCTCAACTACCGTCTGCCGCTGCTCGATCTGCAAGTCGCAGACTTCGGACGACTCGGAGGGGGTCTCGTCGGACACGAAGCAAACTCCATCGGCGGGCGTTCAAAGGCACTGGAGTGTACGCGAAACGCCAACGGTCGCGTCTGAGAAAGTTCACGTCGAACCGGGCGTACGGGTACGAGGCTATACCACGGACTAGGCAGCGTCGACCTGAACGAAGGTCCGCGTTGGCTCGGATCATACCAGCGGAATCAAGACGCCACCGAACGCCTTGAACAGCCTTGCGTAAATGACCTTACTCGACAGCAATCCCAACAGCGGAAAACTACCGACATCCTCCCAGTGGTCGTAGAAGCGTTCATCGTGAGGTTCCACCGGCTCTTTGCCCGATCGAAGGCGAAACGAGCTGGTGTGGCGGATTGGCCACAAGTCGATATCGAGGCGTTCCCAAAGGCTGATGTTGGTCGCGTTCAACTCGCGTGTGGTGGCCGGCTGGCGACGCCTGCAGACTCGAAAACTGTTCTGCGGTTCACAGTCACGGCGAATTTCTGCGGACAGCTTTCCGGCAAACACACGATCACGGATGACCACTCCCGACTCGGTGTTGAGGTCCTTCGAGCGAGGGTCCAAGTTGAACGATCCGACATACGCGGTTTCGTCATCGATCACGAACGACTTCTGGTGAAGACACAAGAAGGGGCGCGTCCCCGTGCGCAAGTTGCGGCGATCGGGACACTCGTGGCGCCGACCGGCAGCATCCACGACGCGCGCAGTTGGCAACGAAGGGTCGAGATCGAACTTCGCCTTGGTCAAGTTGTCGCGTTCGTGGGGCGTTGGCAGGCGCGTCAGCAAAGCGTCGTAAGACATCATGTCGGCGATGTCGTGAGGCAACGGAGCGAACTCGCGAATGTCGAACTTCAAGTCTTCGATGTAGATGCGCTTCTGCTTGTAGGAGATTGCGTAGGTCATCCAGCTGTCCGTCGCCGCGAGACTGTTGGTCGAGATCAAGACCCGCGGAGGCGTCGTTCGCTCTTGGAGCTTACCGAAGGCGTCGATACCCGCGGAACTCAGGGCGAGGTACGGCGACTGAATGACAATTGAATCTCGGGCCCCATTGACGAGCGCGAGCAAGCGACGCGTGATGCGCTTCGTCGTGGCGTCGCCGTCACTCTCCTTGATGGGCACGTCGGCGATGAACTCGACGGATCCCACCCGATCGAATTGCTCCGCCAGCAATTGCATGGCGACCGCATCGTCGGCTTGCTCGTGGATATCGTCGAACAAGCCGTACAGAGCGAAATCGGTTCCAGTCGACCAGCGTGAGTAATCGCCGCTTTCGCGCAACTCGTGCACGTCTTCGAGAGCTTCGACCGGGAACACCCACTCGAACCCAGCGAAACCGTCGTAAGAGCGCCGTATGTCAGCCGCGACCGGGCCGACTATCACGACGTCTCGGTCCTTGAAGTTGAGACCGATCGTGCGATCGAAGTACTCGTTGGCGTAGTTGCGACCGCCCACGATCGCATAACGATCATCGACGAGCAGAACCTTGTTGTGCATGCGCAAGTTGAGCTTCGTGAAATCGCTGACCATCGCGGAGAGGATATCGAGAGCGGCCGCCTGGAGGCGATCAGTGGCCGGGTTGTAGATCTTGATCCGCAACTTGGGATCTAGCGTCGAAAGGTAGGCGAGCGTCGCCGGGTCTTGATCCGAGAAGAGGTGGTCGGCGATCACTTCGACGTCGACGCCGCGCTGCTTGACCGCCTTGATCAGCTCCCACATGATCAAACGACCACTCTCGTCGTTCGACCAAATGAACGTTTGGATGCGGATCGAGTGGCGAGCGCTGCGGATCAAGTTGACGCGAGCGAGGAGCGCTTCGTCGCCTTGCTCGAGCAACTTCACGAAATGATCGTCACTCGCGAGCGACTCGCTCCACAGGGCGTCCCAAACTTGCGGCGTTCCCTCGCCCGGATGCGTCGCATACGTCTCGGCAATGATCTCCGGAGGTAACGCAGGGATCGTCTTGCAGCCGGTCGCGACAGCCAAGAGGAACAACGCAGTACTGATCCGTACCATGATCCGTACCATGATCATCGCCGTAGCTCTGACGGGCGACGCGTGACCCAGAACCGTAGTATCGCTCCGAAGAATAGCCCGACTCCGATCAGCGTCAGGAACAGGACCGGCGCCGGTTGTGCTTCGAGACCGGTCTGCAAGTTGACGCCGAACAGCCCGGCCAGAGTCACGATCGGGAAGAAGAACGCGGCAAGGATGTTCAGCCGGTGCGACGCGATCGCTTGCGCCGCCGCGCTACGCCCCTGCTCTTGCGCACCCTTGGCCATGACAAACTCCAACCCGTATCGCGCCTCGGAGTAGACCAATTCGCACGTTCGAACCACTTCGGCCGTACGATCTCGGAAGTTGATCAGCTCCCGGACTTCGGGCAGCGCATCGCGAGCAACCTGCAACGCCTTGAGCATATTGTTGACGGAGCGATTGGTCGGAGTCACCTCCTGAATGATCTCGAAGTACTCTTCCGGCGTCTCTGCCAGCCGCTCTCGCCGGTCGAGATCGTCGAGACGATCGTGATATTCCGTCACCAGGCGATCGAGCGCGGCCGATCCGTTGCCCGTCTGATCAGTCAACCACTCGCCGTCAGGCTTGCGCCAGAAGAAGCGACCGACGCGATCCGTCATGTCTGCGGGAGGCGAGTGGAGAATCAGCAGCAGATGGCCGTCGGCCACCATGCATCGTTGCCGACCGACTTGATCACCCAGCCGGCGACGGAAGATCCCGGGAACCTCCCAGTTGTGTGGAAGCATCGACTTCGGCACGGATGGCCTTTCGTTTCGGTTCATTGTGACGAAGAAGCGAGCTCTCGCGCAACCTCGGTGAAGTGCGATGCCGCGCGAACGGCCTCCGACACAAGAAAACCCCCACCGGCCGAACCGATAGGGGTTTGCGTTCTCGCGTGAGCTCGCTGCTGCGCAGTAGCGGGCTCCAAAAGACTTCGGGTTAGAGGCCGGGATCGCCTTCGGATTCTTCCGCCGCTTTGGGCGGCGCCTTGACGCCGACTTCTGCGAGCAGGGTTTCGATGGCTGTGTCGAGCGCTTCGCCGCGGACGTTCTTGTAGCGAATGATACCCTTGGCATCGATCACGTACGTGGTCGGCCAACCTTTGACGTTCCACTGCTCCGCAATTCCACCCTTGGTTCCGGGGCCTTCCGGCCCGTTCCACCAGGAGCGCCATGTGAGGTTCTTGTCGACCAACGTCTTCTTGAGTGCTTCGCGATCTCGGTCACTGTTGACGCCGAGAATTGCAAACGGAAGACCGGCAAGTCGTTTCACGAGCGACCGCTCGTGCGGGTACATAGCCCGGCAGGGACCTCACCAATCCCCCCAAAAATCGAGGAAGATCACTTTGCCACGGTACTCGGTCAGCGCGAACGTTTTACCGTGGACATCTTCGCCCTTGATCTCGGGAGCTGGCTTGCCCACGCTCAAGTTTCGCACCTCAAAGAGGTCACGCTTCGCGACGTCGCCCATGGTTTGACCGCGCCCCGCGTCGAGGTCGGCGAACTTTTTGGCGACCGTGTCGAGCAAGCCTTCAGCCTGCACGGCGAGCTTGGCGTGATCCATGGCTGCGATCTCTTTGGCAGCCGCGTCGCCACCCAAGTATTCGACGAACTGCTTACGCTCATCGCCTTTGGCGCCCTCGAGGTAGTTTGCCAGGCTGCCGAGGTTGAGCAGGTACTTCGCGTAATGGAAGTGCGCTGCGCCCTTCACCTCGCGCTTGGAACTCTTCATCGCAGCCAAGAGGAAACCGCCCGCCGCCGTCGACGGGTCGCGCTCAATGCTACCCAACACGTGGCCCAGCCGCGGCTCTTCGAGGTAGTGCGCGCCGAGCAGCTCCAGGGCGGTCGACTTCGACTCGCCTTGGACTCGGTTGTTGAGCGCCCAGAAGATGGCGTCGAACCCGAGCGGCTTGCCGGCGTTGGCCTTGGCAATCACCATCATCTTGGCGGCGGTTGCGTCGGGCTTCGGGTACTTTGTTTCGTAGTACTTCTGACGAGCGTCGTCATCTTCGAGCTTCTGGAATTCGACCCAGAACGCTTGGACTTCAACGTCG
This sequence comes from Planctomycetota bacterium, assembly GCA_021776775.1. GTDB lineage: Bacteria > Planctomycetota > UBA8108 > UBA1146 > JAJFFE01 > JAJFFE01. The sequence continues at coordinate 29,386 of JAJFFE010000145.1, forward strand.
TAGCTCTTGGCGAGCTTTTCAACTTCGGTTTTCGGACCGGTGCTTACCTCGGGCTCATCGGTCTGGCTCCACACTGGCCCAGCCGTGAGCGAGAGCAGGCACGCTAGCGCTAATGCGCGCATTTTGGCTCCTTGCCCTTTTCGGGAATTGAAAACGAGAACGCAAACGATGCATTATGCACCTAGAGGGCGACCTCGCCAGCGGTCGCAAAGTCTAAAACACAGTGGTGACTCCGCCTCGGAAGTCGGCCCAGGAATCGGGTCGTTCGAAACGCCACAGACTCGATCCCAACCACGGCCGAGATCGCGGTAGGAAAAGACTCATGGACGAGATCGCTCCCGACCGACGCCGCGGTAAGCCTGGCGACGAACACCCTGGCTCACGGCGAGAAACACGCGAGCTTTCCCGATCCGTCATTCGTTGGATGATCATTGTAGGAAACGTCGCGCTGCTAGGGCTGTTCGCGTTAGTCATGGCCGCTCTGTTGCAACCGCCCTCCGACGAAACTGTCGGGGAATCGTTCGCGCGAGACCGAACCGCACTGGAACGCATCCGAGCACACCTCCAGAAGAAGTCCGATTCCCCGGACGACGCGTCGACTCTGCAGTCGGAGCTCGAAGAGATCGATGGGATCGAAGCGTTCCTCGAAAATGGCGACGTTCACGTCGTCCTCTACTCCGCGGGGTCCGAGTCCGATCGCGTCCGCAAAGGCGTCATTCACACCCAACGCCTTCCCCACCCGGTCGTCGAGAACACCGACACCGCCAGGAAGAAAAGCAGCGGTCCCGGCCGAGCACACGCTCACCTCGCCGACGGTTGGTACATCGAATACACGTGGAGCGAGTAGACGCAGTCCGTATCAGAACAGCGTTCCCTGCCGCTGTTCTCCGGGACGCCGAAACGTTGACGAGCTGGCGAACGCTTCGCGATACGCCTCGCTCTCGCGACGCGCATTCAATCCGAGGCGGCGACACGCCACCTCGAACAGCTGATCCGTCGCTTGCCAACGCGGGCCGCTGCCTACGAAACGCGAGCCGAATTCTGGATTCGCGGTTCGACCTCCGCGGGAATCCTTGAGCGACGCCATGACGCGCTCGTAGCGAAGCGGCAGCGTTTCTTGAAGACGCTCTTCGAAGACCGTGCGCACCTCCTTGGACAGGTGCAGCAGAATTCGAAACGCCTTCGTGGCGCCCGCTTCGCGCGCTCGCTCGAGCACCTCGACAATTTGATCGTCGTTCAAACCGGGAATGATCGGAGCGACCGCCACCCCAACCTCGACCCCGGCATTCGCCAACGCCCGAATCGCCGCGAACCGGGCGGTCGGCGCGGGGGCAGTCGGCTCGATCGCGCGTGCCGTCGCGTCGTTCGCAAAAGGAATGCTGAGGTAGACGGATAGGTGCGCCTCTCGGGCGATGGCGGCGAGTAGCTCGACGTCGCGACGAATGAGAACGCTCTTCGTGATGATCGCGACGGGGTTACGGTATTCGTGACACAACTCCAGCAACTGCTGGGTCAATCGATAGCTCGCCTCGATCGGTTGATAGCAGTCGGTCGCTCCCGAGAACGCGATCAACTCTCCACGCCAAGAGCGCTTCTCGAACGCGTCTCGCAACAACTCTGGCGCGTTCTTCTTCACCACGATGCGGCGGTCGAAGTCGGTACCCGCTCCGAAGTCCAGATACTGATGGGTCACTCGGGCGTAACAGTAGGCGCAGCCGTGATAGCAGCCGCGGTACGGATTGACGCTGTACCGGAAACCGAGGTCCGGGCTCTTGTTCTCGGACAAGACGCTCTTGGCGTCTTCCTCGTAGATCGTCAGGGGAATGCTGGGAGGCTCGCCCAGATACTCGTGATGCGACGTGTGCCATGGATTCGGGGGGTTGGAGAGTCGGCGCAGCGACATCGACGTCGGCCTCACAAGCTTGGACGAAGCCGCCCCCACGGCTTCGAGTACATCTCTCCCACGTCCGGCCCGATCCTACGGGGTCACTCGACGGAACAGAACCCCCGACATCGTCCGATAACTTCTGATTCTTTTCGGGTCACGTGGAATCGGACGTAAAGCTCTGCCCCACCTCCGCCGACGAAACGAAGGAACTCTCTAATTGGGTGGAAGGACAGAGGATGTCGAAGCCTTGTTGCCGGTTTTGCGCAGCGCCGCTTTCACACACGTTCGTCGATCTAGGCATGTCGCCGCTGTCGAACAGTTACCTCGCGGAAGATCAGAACGCCGACAACGAAGCGTTTCATCCTCTCCACGTCTTTGTCTGCGAAGAGTGCATGCTCGTCCAACTCCCGGAGTGGGTCAGCCCGGACGCCATCTTCGATGACTACGCCTACTTCTCGAGCTACTCGACGAGTTGGCTGGCTCACGCCAAACAGTACAGCCTCGAGGCGACGCGCAAGTACAGTATCGACGAGACTAGCTTCGTGGTCGAGATTGCCTCGAACGACGGGTACCTGCTGCGAAACTTCGTCGACAACGACGTGCCGGTTCTAGGAATCGAACCCGCCGCGAACGTCGCCAAAGTCGCCGAAGAGAAGAGCATTCCGACGCTCAACGAATTCTTCGGTCAGGAACTGGCAACCCGACTCCGGAAGCGCAACATTCGCGCGGATCTGCTCATCGGCAACAACGTCTTGGCCCACGTCCCTGACCTGAACGATTTCGTCGCGGGAATGCAGACGCTGCTCGCCCCGTCGGGGGTGATCACCATGGAGTTCCCTCACCTGCTGCGACTGATGGAAGAGAACCAGTTCGACACCATCTACCACGAGCACTACTCGTACTTCTCGCTGCTCACGGTGCGCCAAATTTTCGCGCACCACGGCTTGAAAATCTTCGATGTGCAAGAGCTGACGACGCACGGCGGGTCCATTCGGATTCACGCCTGCCAAGCGCAGAACGACCAGTGGAATGTCTCCGACGCAATCAAGCGGGTCGAACAAGAAGAACGCGACTACGGACTCGACCGCATCGAGACGTACAGCAACTTCGCCGCGCAGGTCGAGGCGACCAAGACCCGCTTGGTCGAGTTCCTCGCTCAAGCGAAGCGCGAAGGAAAGACGATCGCCGGCTACGGTGCGCCCGCCAAGGGCAACACGCTGCTCAACTACTGCGGACTGGGAACAGAAGTCGTGGACTTCACGGTGGACCGGTCTCCGCACAAGCAGGGGCGCCGCCTCCCCGGGACTCACATTCCGATCCGTGCCCCCGAAGAGATCGCGGCGGCCAAGCCCGACTACGTACTGATTCTTCCGTGGAATCTCAAGAGCGAGATCGTTGAGCAGATGGCTCACGTCAGAGACTGGGGCGGCCAGTTCATCGTTCCGATTCCGGAAGTTGAGGTGGTGGCGTGAAGTTCACCGAATCGACGATCCCAGGCGCCTACCGAGTCGACCCTGAGCCGATCGAAGACGAACGCGGTCACTTTGCGCGGATGTGGTGTCGCGACGAGCTTCGCGAACGCGGATTGGTCGGCGAGTTGGCACAAGCCAGTGTTTCGTACAACAACCGACGAGGCACGATTCGCGGCATGCATATGCAAGCTCCGCCGTCGGCAGAAGCGAAGCTCATCGCCTGCACCAAGGGATCGATCTACGACGTGATCGTCGACTTACGCCCCGACGAGCCAACCTTTCTCCGTTGGGAAGCATTCACGATCACGGCGGGAAACCGTCGCATGGTCTACGTTCCCGAGGGGGTCGCGCACGGGTTCCAAACACTCGAACCAAACACCGAGGTGCAGTACCACATCTCCGCTCCGTACGATCCGGAGCGATCCCTCGGGTTCCGCCATGACGACGCCGCGTTCGATATCGCTTGGCCGTACGAGGTCACGTCAATCTCCGAGCGCGATCAAAATCACCCGAACTTCTCACTCGAGCGACTCGAGAAGCAATTGGAGTACACGGCATGAAGGTTCTGGTCACGGGCCACCAAGGATACATCGGAACGCGGATGGTGCCCTACCTACAGGAGCGCGGCGTCGAAGTCGTCGGCCTCGATAACGGATTCTTTGCCGATGGGCAGCTCTTCCCGGTGCACTGCGACATCGAGACCATCGACCGCGACGTTCGCGACGTCACCGTCGATGACCTGAGGGGGTTCGACGCGGTCATCCACCTCGCGGCCCTTTCCAACGATCCGCTGGGTGACCTCGACCCCGAATGGACGTTCGATATCAACCACCGCGGGTCAGTCCATATCGCGCGCGCCGCAAGAGACGCCGGCGTCGCCCGGTTCATCTTCTCGTCGAGCTGCTCGATGTACGGCGTTGCGGCTGATTCGGGCGATCTCGATGAAAGCGCCCCGTTCAACCCGGTCACTCCCTACGCCGAGTCCAAGGTTCGCGCCGAAGCGCACATCGCCTTGCTCGCCAATGACACGTTCAGCCCGACGTTCATGCGAAACGCCACCTGCTACGGATCATCGGACCGACTCCGCGCCGACATTGTGCTCAACAACCTGACCGCGTGGGCGTGTACGACCGGCGCGGTGAAGATCATGAGCGACGGCAGTCCGTGGCGACCGCTCGTCCACGTCGAAGACTTGAACCAGGCGTTCTACTGCGTACTCACCGCCGAGCGTGAGAAGATCCACGCGGAAGCGTTCAACATAGGTGTCAACGGTCACAACTACCAAGTACGAGACATCGCCGAAGCGGTCTACGACACCGTTCCCAACTGTGAGTTGGAGTTCGCCGGCAGTGGTGAATCCGATCCGCGCAACTACTGCGTCGACTTCACCAAGTTCGAGACGACGTTCCCCGCGTACAAGCCACAGTGGAACGTCGAACGCGGCGCCCGAGAGTTGTACGAGGCGTACACCGAAGCCGGTCTCACCCTGGAACAGTTCCAGGGTCGCGACTTCATTCGTTTGAACCAACTGCGCTGGTTGATCGACGAAGGCGCTCTCGACGGCACGCTCCGCTGGAGCACGGTCCCGGTCTAACCAAAACCGAGCGTCAAGCGGGGCTGTCGGTCGAACTATCGACGGGCACCGCAGCCCCAGAAGACGTAGACGGCGCCGCGAGATCCGCCAACGCGTGAGCCCAATCAGGCAGGTCTTCTTGTCCCTTGGGCGAGAGATCGTAGTGGCCGGTCTTCACCCGATCGAACCAACCGTAGTGGTTATCGCGCAGGATGGCCCCGGCACGCTCAACACCGGTGCGCTCGCGAATTCCGCTGACTTTCAGCACACCCGCCTCGGCCAACTCGCGCGCGCAGCGCAACGCGTCCTGTCGATACGCCGTGAGTCGCTTGCGCGCCGCCGACCCCCCCGCCTCCGGATCTCCAACTCGCTCAGCGAACTCTTTGAGCAAGCGTTCGCGGCGCGTGCTGTTCGCGCGTGGCCGATACGGCGCAGGATCCAACACCGCCACCACGTTCCCAAGCGCGGACACGGTCAGAAGGCCAACGCCGATGCGCCGCAACAACGCCTTCACTTGCTTCCCACGCGAACGCCACGATGCGCTGTTCCCTTTGCCTATCCGAAACGCGATGTACACGTCGTCGGACGCCGAAAGTCGATCCACCGCCTGCAGAATCAACGCGAGGTTCAGCCGTTCCTTGAGTTCGACCACCACCGGCGGCTCGTCGCCGCGCACCGCAACAATATCGCAAGCCCCGATCTCCCCCTTGACGACGTAACCCTGCGCCTCGAGAAACCGCTTGATCGGATCGTAGAGCTGAACCTCAGACATATGCCACCAGAGCCGGTCTCTTTCCCGCTTGCGCTTCGTTCGTTAGAGCGTGCATTCTAGCCTACTCCCAAAAGCGAACCAGCCGAGCGAAGGCGCCGCGCTTGCGTCGGTTGAATCGCGGGTGATGGTCGTTGAAGGTTGGAGAATAAGACGGGCACATCATGGCGTGGCTCGAACACCAGTGGGTTGGGGATGGTCACGTCGATGGCTCGCCACCGACTATGAGGCACGGGAATGGGGTTGTTCGCCGGGTTGCGGGTTGGCAAACAAGCACGCCGTGAGAACGAGGGACGAGCGCATCGAGGCGTGAACGATTCTGTTCCGGGCGAGGGGCACCGGGGATGCCCGACTCCGTTGGGTGTCGGTTGTGATACGTGGATGTTGCTAGGGGCTATGTGATCCCTGACGGGGATGCCGATGGGCCATCTCGTCCGGACGGGATGCGCGGCCGCAATGTTCCTCTGTCTTGGGCTCGCTTTTGTGCGATGAATCGGAACGGCAGGCCGGCCCTGACGCGGCTGGCTCGGCGGACGCAGATGGGGTTGCCCCAGCAAAACAAATGTCGAGCGATACAGTATCGCGCAGCCCGGGGACCAGTGACCAACCGATCCACGCGAATCCCGTCCGGGCGAGGTCTACGTCACCGACTAGTGATGTAGACCGCAGTCTCAGCAAGACCCCGCCTGCGAAGCTGCGCTGTCGGGTAGGTACAGTCCCACAGTTCGCGTCACATCGTTTGCACGATGTCGCATTCGGCGGCGCAACCAAACGACGCCTCATGTTCGCCCCTCAGATACCGCACACAGCCCGGTACGGATCACGCCGCCCAGCGAACATTGCTCATCGCCCAACACGCAGCCGCGAGCATCGGGCATCCTCGCTGCCCCTCGCCCCGAACCGACACGTTCGCGCTCCGATGCGCCCGTCCCTCGTTCTCAGCCGTGCTTGTTTGCCAAACCGCAACCCGGCGACCGACCTCACTCCCGTGCCTCATAGTCGGTGGCGAGCCAGCGACTCGACCATCCCCAACCCACTGGTGTTCGAGCCACGCCACGATGTGCCCGTCTCCTTCGTCTTCATCTCCCGCTGCGCGACGTGATGGCCTCGCAACAGGACAGCTCAGATGGTTCGGCGAACCTCGACCACACGGCCGAGGATGCGAAACCCGCTCTTCGCCTCTGGGACGATGACTTCGTAGTTCGGGTTCTCTGGGTGGAGTTCGATGCGGCGACCACGACGGCGGAGTCGTTTGACGGTCGCTTCCGGTTCACCGCTTTCGCCGTCGATCAGGGCGACGACGATATCACCTGACTTTGCGGTGACCTGTTGTTTCACAATGACAACGTCCCCGGGCAGGATCGCAGCGTCGATCATGCTGTCGCCTTCGACTCGCAACGCGAAGTGATCGTCGGCCGCGCCGCTGGCGTCGAATGCGAGCACCCCGTCCGCGGTTTCGATCGCAACGTGCAGATCGCCGGCGTGCACGTGGCCCACGAGTGGCACCCAACTGAGCGACGTGGTGGAGGTCTCGCCATCGAAGAGTTGCGGCAGTCGATAGCCGCGCGCACGGCCGGAGCGCTTGGTCAGCCGGCCTTCGGCGACGAGCTTCTCGAGGTGTTCACGCGCGGTTTGCACGGCGCGAAAACCGAACTCGCCCTGAACTTCACGGACGGTCGGCGACTCTCCACGCAGGAGCGAGTCCCGAACGAAGCGGAAGACACGCTCTCTCGTTTCGCCGGGTGGGGTTCGGGAAGACATGGGGAACATGGTACCAGACACATGTATGCCACGACACTCGACATTGCGCGGAGGGGACCGAGCCCGGTCGACGATTGGCTAACTGTGATCACTGTTGGCGGCGGGGCAGAGACTTGTCCGACCAAGGGTTGTCCTTAGGGCCGAGCTTTCGCAATCGGATGTTTCGATACTCGACATGCATCGCTTGGCCGCCGTGCAGCTGCAACGCCAGGTGGCCGGACCGGCGGCCGGTGTCGTTGTGCAAGGCCGACGTCTGTTGCCCGTTGATGAACACGGTGACGTCGGCACCCTGCGCTATGACAACCATGGAGTTCCACTCCCGCGGTCGGTAGTACTCGGCAACTTCAGCGGGCTTCTTTTTGATGATCCACCCGCGGCCGCCGGTTTCGTACAAGCCGCCGGGCTCAATGTTGTCGACTTCGACCTGAATGCCGGCAACCCCGACGCTCGACCCGGTCTCTTCGACGCGGAAGTAGAACCCGCTATCGCCTTCGGTCACCTTGAAATCGAGCTTGGCCACGAAGTCCTCGTACTGGTCGTTGGTGACCAGCAGACCGTGCCGCTTTTCGGTGGCGGGGCTCGTGCCGCGAATGACGTCCCGATAGAACTTCCAGCTACCGCCCGGCAACGTGTGCCACCCGAATCGGTCGCCGTCGAAGACCGAGTCGTATCGCGGTCGGGTCGCGCACCCAGACAACACCGCGCACAACGTCGCGATGAGAAGTACCCAGCTATGCCGCATCACTGGTAGCCGCTTTCGTTTCACCGCCCGAACCCATGAGCACCGCCAACCAGCGGGTGTCGTCGCTCGCTTCGAGCGCGATCTTCGCCGTCATGGTCAGTGGCACGGACAAGAGCATTCCGATCGGGCCGAACACCCAGCCCCAAAATACGAGCGAGATGAACACGACAAGTGTCGAGAGGTCGAGCCCCTTGCCCATCAACCGTGGCTCCACGAAATTTCCGATGACGAAGTTGGTCACGATGTAGCCGCCCGCCGCCAGCAACGCCGCCGTGCCTCCCGGTTGAATCCACGCCACGAGAACCGCGGGCACCGCAGCGATGATCGATCCGAGGTTCGGAATGAAGTTGAGCATGAACGCGAGCAGCCCCCACAAGAAGGCGAAGTCGACTTTGAGGACCATCAGCCAAACGCCGACGACGACTCCGGTGAGGAGGCTCATCATGGTCTTGATGGCGATGTATTGATTGATGCTCGTCGTGAAGCGCTGAAGCGCGCCTTCGACTTCGTTTGATCGAGTGAACGCGGCGCGTATCTTTCCCGGAAAGCTCGACGCCTCGGCGAGAATGAACATGACTGTCAACCCGATGAAGAGCGCGTTGCCGAGCAAGCCGCTCAGCTCGCCGAGGATCTGCTTCAGGTATGAGAAGATCACACCGAGATCGACCGACTCGAACGTCTTCTTCAGAGTCGCCACCCGGCCGGTCGGCGTGGCGCTCGGAGTCTCCGGGGAAGCGTCGGTCGGATCACTGGCCGTCGACGGTTTGTCTGTCGCGTCGGGCTCTTCGGCGGGAAGAAAGCGTTCGAGAGACTCGGAGACGTTGTCGCTGATCTCTTTGACCCGAGTTTGGTAATCGTCGTACTTGCTATCGAAGTCACGAACCGCCCCGGTGATAACCGCGCCGATGGCCGTCCCGCACACGAGCAGCGCCGCGACTACGATCACCAGAGCGGCGGTGGTCGGAAGCCCACGAGATCGAAGCCAGTTCAACGGGGGGCCACTGATCACAGCGATGAATATGGCCAGGAAGCACGGAACGAGCAGAGGCGCCGCTGCTTTCATTCCCGCCACTACCACCACGAACGCGGCCGCGCTCAAGAGGACGGCGAATGCAGTCGACGAACGCCCGCGCGGAACATCGGGATCAGCGGTCATATAACTCCAAAAAGTTCTCATTGCCGTTGGCAGCAGTGCTCATGCTGAGGCCGCATTGTAGCCCGATCCATTCACGAAACGTAGCCGCTTCGGGCGTCCACGTACGAATCACTTCGAGAAACGCACGAAGGCGTGCCGGTGCCATCAACGACTACGACTGGCGAAGGAAGTGGGCCGGTGGTCCTGGCGCGCCTGCTCGACAGCACGCTCGAGAAGTTTCGATCCGACCCCGCGTCGCTCGACGAACGATTGCAGGACGATCACTTCCAGACCGGTCGCATCGCAGCGGTGGACCAACAAGCCGACCCGCTCTCCGAAGTCGACGGCGACGAACGCGTCGAGATCTTCTGTTTGATACACGGAGCCGCGTGAGACCAGGGTGGTTGACCCCCACGCCTCCCGCACCGACTGCAACACCCAGTCGCGGTCCGCTTCTGTGATCTTTCGAACCTCGATCCCCATTCGGGCACCTCCCGCCTCTAAACTAATCGCTGCACGCCAACTGGCAAAGGACCGAGATGGCTTCTCTCGCACTACCTGACGCATTGATCGAGACGCTGCGAAGCACAAGAAGTGTCGCCGCCGTCACCGGAGCCGGCATCTCCGCCGAGTCTGGGATTCAGACCTACCGGGGCAGTGGCGGGCTCTACGACGACCCGGTCGAAGGGGATCGGACCATGGAAGCGTTGAGCGCGCCGACCATCGCCACCGATCCCGACCGGACCTGGCGAGCGATCTCCCGCATGGCTGAGCAGGCGTGCCACGCCACTCCCAACGCCGGACATGAAGCTCTCGTCGAAATCGAACGGAGCGTCGACGACTTCGTCATTCTCACGCAGAACGTCGACGGACTACACCGGGCAGCGGGCAGCCAAAACGTCATCGAGGTTCACGGCACTGTGTTTCATACGACGTGCATGTCGTGCTCCGACTCCCGTCCGTTCGAACGCAACCGCTACCTCGGGCTAGCGGTGGCCCCGCGCTGTGAAGAGTGTGACGGCATACTGCGCCCGGACGTGGTGCTGTTCGGTGAGTTCCTGCCGGTCGAGGCGTCACGTCGGATGCAGGCCGAGTTCGATCACGAGCTACCCGACGTGGTGCTGGGCATAGGAACCAGCTCGATGTTTCCGTACATCGTCGCCCCGGTCCTGCGCGCGGCTCAACAGGGCAAGGTTTCGGTCGAAATCAACCCGGAAGAGACCGACGTCAGTGCAGCGTACACGCACGTGCTTCGTGGCACCGCCGGCGAAGTGTTGCCGCTCATCGCCGAGGTCTTGGCGAAGTAGAAATAGCCCAGACGAACGAGCCATCGAGTACGCTCGGGTTGGAGGACGAACCATGCTTCGAATCGTGAACCGGCAACGATCGACCGCGAAGGCTGGAATCCCGGCGGTGCCGAAATGAACAACGACCCTCACCACGAGCTGTGGTTCGAACGGTGGCGCGAAGACCGTATCGGATTCCATCAACCCGATCACAACCGACACCTAGTCGCGCACGGCCGCGCCGTGTTCGGGGAGACGCAATCGGGAGAGGTGAGTCGACGAGTCTTGGTGCCGCTGAGTGGCAAGAGCCTCGACCTGTTCTGGCTCGAAGATCAGGGCTACGACGTGACCGGTGTCGAGTACGTCCCACGAGCGGTCGAGGACTTCCACCGCGAGAACGACCGACCGTTCGAGCGGGTACGAACGGGCGGCATCGATACGTTCGTCAGTGGGCGAATCACCACGGCGCTGGGAGACTTCTTCGCGCTCGAGGCGACGACGTTCGGTCGGTTCGACGCGATCTACGATCGTGCGGCTCTGATTGCGATCTCTCCCGAGCGACGCACCGAGTACGTCGCCAAACTGTGCGATCTCTTGAGTGACACCGGTTCGATGCTGCTCGTAACCGTGGACTACCCGGTTCACGAGAAAGAAGGCCCGCCGCACTCGGTTGCGGACGACGTCGTGCAAGAGCTCTTCGCCGACCACTTCGCGATCGAACAACTCCACTCTGAGGACATTCTCGACCGACAAGAAAAGTGGCGAGAAGACGGCGTTACTCGCTTACTCGAGTTGGTCTACAAACTCGATAGACGCTGACCTACGGGGTCGGCAACAGCGGAAGAAACGTCCGGCTCACCGCTTCTTGGCCGTCTTCTTTCGAACGAACTTCTTGCGCGGAACCTTCTTGATTGCCATCTGCTTGCGCGGAGTGGCCCTCTTGCTGGCAACTTTCTGGGCCGAACGACTCGCCGGCTCGTTCGATGTAGGTGTGCTCGCCCGGACCGCGGTCTTCTTCTTGGCCACCTTCTTCTTGGCCACTGTCTTCGTCGCCGCCTTCTTGCTCGAGCTCTTCTTCGCGACCTTCTTGGCGGCGGCCTTCTTCTTCCCGACCTTCTTTGCCGCCTTCTTGCTCGCGGCTTTCTTGCTTCCCTTGGACGCCGTCTTCTTCTGGGCTTTCTTCTGGGCTTTCTTCTTTGCCTTCTTTGCCGCCGGTGTCGGTTGCGTCGCGGTAGCACTCGGATCACCTAGCTGCGCTAACACGCGCTTCGGCGCGATCAATCGGAAACTCTCATGCACGAGGGTTTCGATGTAGTGCCAGTCATCGACAGCGTTGGCGTCGACCGAGACCCATCCGTGTTTACCGACGTAGGCAGATTTCGTGAATCGTTCGTCGAGGCTGATCAGCTCCAACGCGTGATCCATCTCTAGCTTGAACCCGATGCTGCGCTTGTCGCCCTTCTCGCTGTACCCGGCGAAGATCTTGTCTTTCACGCGGAAGTGGGGATTACCCCAAGTCATCGTCTCTTGGGTCTCGGGCAACGCGAGACAGATGGATCGCATCTTGTTCAAAGCTGTTCCGCCGCGCACTACGACCTCCGAGTCTTATTGACACTGTTGTGCTGAGTATCGTGTCCCGCCGGACTACGCGTCGGGGCGGGTTTTCTTCCAACGACGTATCTTCGTTCGCGCCGATATGTACGGCGCGATGGTGTTCACTTGAATCCACTTAGCGAGCGGCCACTTGTCGCCCGCCCATTGCCGAGTCCCGACCGTGAACAGTTCCGACTCGTCCAAAGATTCGATCCACTCGCGTAACCGTCCGAGAAGCCGTGAGAACTCGGCACGCATCGCGGCGAGTTCCGTCTCCCGCCAAGCGTCGTAGAACGAATCAGCCAGTGGTCCGAGTTCGTTCCATTTGTATCCAGTCGCCGGCATGTCCGGCTGCTGGCCGCTCTTCTCGGTCGCCTCCCAACGCAACAAGCATTCGCCCCAGCCGATCTGATAGGCGATCAAGTCCGCGGGAGAGACCTTGCCCTCGAGATGTTTGATCTGGCTGTCGTACTCCGAGATGTCATCGAACTCCGCGTCGAACTTCTGATACGCGGCGTCGAGCTTTTCGAGTAGTTCGACATGTGAAGCGGGGAGGGGCATGCTGATCGTACACTTCTCGCACAGGGGATCGTTCGCAGCGCGTCACGTTATTTCTTCCGCTTCCGAGGCACAACAGAGAGTAGGGGGACTTCCGACGGCTGCCGGCAGATCTCGCCAGCCGTCGCCATGGTCGCGACAATGGGTCGGACTCCGGTGGCCGGACTCCAAGCAACCGCGCGCTCCCGCGTCGATCGCACTCTGAACCTTGACAGTCGGCAACCCCGCCCCGAGACTCCGCCAGCCTGGATTCGGTGAGTGCCGCACGTGTGGCTCGATTCCTCGGGACTACCTGCGAGCGGAGAACGCGTTGATACCTTGGGAACTGATCGAGCAAGCCGACATACCGAAGCAATCGTCACGGGCGGGGCAAGGCACGGAGATCTCCTCCAAGTCAAAGATCTCTCTCTTTCGTCGCGGTGACGAGTATTCGATCCGCGTCGACAACTGGGAGTTGATGAACAGCCGCGCGTTCTCCAGCGAGAAGGAGATCGCGTCGGCGGCGTGCCTGCGCATCACGCAGCGACCCGACAGTGCGGACCGGCCGCAACCGATGGTGCTCATCGGGGGGCTCGGTATGGGGTTCACACTCCGGACGGCGCTCGACAACTTGCCCGCGGAGAGCACCGTCATGGTGGCGGAACTCATTCCGGAAGTTGTCGAGTGGAACAAGAAGTACCTCGGTAAGTTCGCCGGCGAACCGTTGGCGGACCCGCGGGTCGAGGTCTACCTGGGCGACGTCGCCGACCGCATTCGTTCGCACCCGGGCAGCCACGACGCCATCGTGCTCGATGTCGACAACGGCCCGCACGCGAAGCCGACCGATAGCCAAGGCTGGCTCTACTCCCACGACGGACTCGACGCGATCCACCACGCACTACGACCCGATGGCGTCTTGACCATCTGGTCGGCCGGGCCGACGACGGGTTTCACGCAACGCGTGAAACGTCGAGGGTTCGAAGTCGAGGAGAGCCGCTGTCGCAGCCGAGGCGACAAGGGCAACTGGCACGTCATCTGGGTCGCGCAGCGCAAAGAAAAGAAGGTTCGGAAAGAAGAGACCGAAGAGTAGTCGCGCTGATCGAGGCGGGCCGATCTCGTGGGAAAGCCTCGTGGGAAAGCGCCGAGGCCGACTACTCGCGAGAGTCGAGGAACTTCTTGAGGATCGCTGTGGATGAGCCCAAGGTGCAATCCAGAATCACCACCTCGATACCGAACTCTTCGCACACCGCCATCTCGACCGGCGGCAACGTGCCGTCCCAGTCCTTACCCTTGACGTAGTACGCCGGGCGTAGGCGCCGCAGAGACTCGTGGGTGCCGCGACTGGCAATGTGCACGCCGGCGATCGCTTCCATGGCGTCGATCACCGTCGCCCGGTCGAGCTGCTCGAGCACCGGCTCACGCTTCTTGCGGCCGCGGATGTAGTCGTCGCACGCCAAGTTACAGATCACCGGCAGACCGAGCTTGGCGGCCAGGCGGAAGTACTCGACATGACCGCGGTGGATGGGGTCGAAACAGCCGTCGACCATCGCGAACTTGGCGGGTAGATCGGCGGGAAGCGGCTCGGTTTCGGCATTCAAATCGTCGAAGATCAACGCGGAAGCTCCTCCGGGGTAAGCGAATGTTCGCCGCATTCTGGAACCCGGTCGGGGAGGTTGCAAGGCCACGGCCGCGGGCGGCGTCGAGATACACTGCCTGGGCGTCACGCCGCCACCGTGGTAGAAGACGTCGTGCTGCGCATGACTGCAGAAACACGCCTGTTGAGGAATCGAGTTGGGGTTTCGTTGCTCGGTAGATTCTTGAGAACCAAAGGGACCGCGGTCGCTCCGCACGAGCGCACGGGGCTTGTCAGCGGTGCCCGTCGCATGGCGGCGCGCTGGGAATCCCTGGTTCACACTCCCCTCACCATTCGCTGTCGAGTTCGCGCCGCTCTGCGCGATTCGTCGCGACCGATCCTCGTCGGACCGTGGTGTTCCGAGGTTGGCTTCGAGTTGCTCTACTGGATTCCATTCCTGCGCAAGACACTCGGCGACGCGGGTATCGACCCCGCCCGAGTCATCGCCGCCTCGCGAGGCGGTGCCGAGCCGTGGTACTCCGGTATTGCCGATACGTACTACGACTTGATGGACGCCAAGTCCCACGCGGAGTACCTCTCGTACACGACAACTCGAGAAGCGCAGCAAGGCGTCAAGAAGCAGCTCGACCTCGTCGCGTGCGAAAGAGCGCTGATCAACGAGCTCTCGTCCGACTTCGAAGACCCGGTGGTTTTTCATCCATCGCTCATGTATCGACTCTTCGCCGCCGTATGGCGCGGAATGAAGCCGGTCGAATACGCCCTGGAGCGGTGCCACCACGTTCCGATGGATCGCAACCTGCCGCTGCCGGAAGGTTGCCCGTTCGGCGACGAGCCGTACGCGGCAATCAAGTTGTACCGATCCGACGCGTGGCCGCAGAACGAATCGAGCGCGGCGTTCGTACGAGACTTGCTCGCGAGTCTTGCGTCTCGCATGCCGGTGGTCGTCCTGCAAGCAGGGTTCGACATGGACGATCACCGCGATCACAGCCTGCCCGACGGGGTCCGCATCATCGACGCGTCGCCATGGATCGAACCGCGCACGAACCTTGCGGTACAGTCTGCTATCGTCGCGCACGCCAGCGAACTGCACACGACCTATGGCGGCTTTGCGTATCTCGGGGCGCTACTAGGAGTCCCGACGACCGCGTACTACTCCAACGACGGGTTCGTGGCGGACCACCTCCAAGTGTCGAACCAGATTTTTTCGGGCCCTGGCTTCGCTGCTATTCGCGAGCGCCGCATCGTCGATGGAGCACTGGCGTCCGAATGAACCTTCTCTCGAACGCTCGACGAGCCGCATGAAACCGAAGACACCGCTACGCGTGTTGATCGTGCTTCAGTACCCGGGCTACCTACGGTACTTCGACTCCGTCATCGAAGAGCTGTCGCGCCGCGGCCACTCGGTCACGGTCTCGTTCGACAAGTTGGACAAACAGCGCGAAGGGCTGATCGGTCTCGAGGCAATCCCGCGGGTCACCCGCATCGATACGATCTCGAATCGCCACGACGCGTTTCGGATCGTCGCGCGCGAGTTGCGCACCGTCATCGACTACGTCCGTTACAAGCACCCCGACTTTCGAAGTTCGCCGTATCTCAGCGAACGAATGCGCGACGCGCTCCCGCGACCGCTGCGCTGGCTCGGCGGGTTGTCGACGCTGTCGCCGAAGACGGTCGATCGCACGATTCGTGGTCTTCTCTACCTGGAGAAGTGCATCCCGAGCTCTTCGCAAATTCGTGCAGCCATCGAGTCGGTCGCGCCCGACGTCGTCTTGGTCAGTCCTCTCGTCACCAAGGGATCTCCACAGGTCGACGTCGTCAAAGCGGCGCAAGCGTTGGGAGTGCCGTGCGCGTTGGGCGTCGGAAGTTGGGACCACCTGACGACGAAAGGGTTGGTGCGTATCGTTCCCGATCGCGTGTTCGTTTGGAACGAACTACAACGCGCCGAAGCGGTCAAGTATCACCAAGTCGAAGCGGGTCGCGTGAAGGTGACGGGCGCGCAAAACTTCGACAAGTGGTTCCACTGGCGGCCGGGGAGCTCGGCCGACGAATTCCGCGCGAAGGTCGGCCTGCCCCCGGGCAAGCCGTACGTGCTCTTCGTCGGATCGACGGCGTCGATCTCCGCCCCGGACGCCGAGGTCGAGTGGGTGACGGAGTGGCTACGTCAAATGCGCAGTCAAGACGCACCGCTCGCCAAGACGTCGGTGCTGATTCGTCCGCACCCGTACAATCTGGGTCGGTGGGACAAGGTCGACCTGTCGGAGTTCGCTAACGTCGCGGTCTATCCACGATTCCAAGCAAACCCGGTGGCGTCCGACGACCGCCAAGACTACTTCGACTCGATTCACCACTCGGCCGCCGTCGTCGGCATCAACACGAGCGCCATGATCGAAGCGGCCATCCTCGACAAGCCGGTGCACACCATTCGCACGGAAGAGTTCGCACGCACGCAAGAAGGCACGCTGCACTTCCGCTACATGCTGCCTGAGAACGGCGGCTTCCTGAACGTCGCGGCGGACCCTGCCGAACACTTCGAGCAGCTCGCCAGCAACCTCAAGGATCCAGAGACGAGCCGAGCGATCACGCAACGGTTTGTCCGCCACTTCCTGCGACCGCTCGGCATCCATCGAGACGCCACGCCGACCTTCGCCACGCAGCTCGAACGGCTCGGCGCCCAGCAACCATCGCCGCGGCGCGATCGTACGATTGCCCATCCGGTCACCGCGATGTTTGCGCTCGCCGGCTTCGCGTTGAACGCACTGCGCCGACTTCGACGCGGCTAAAGCGCTTCGCTCCTTACCGAGCGTCATGCGCCGGCCAGTTGATTGCCCTTCGCAAAGAGCCCGTTGTCATAATGCGATCGTGCGAACCAAGAACGCGGCTCTGTGAACATGCAGGGGCCACGGATACCCATCACGGACACCCCACGTACATGTCACAGTCAAAACTGTCCAACGTAGTGTCTTCCCCACAAAGCGCAATCAGCGGTAGCGGTAGCGGTGAAGCACCAGGAAAGAAGAGTGTGATCAAGATAGCGACGGGATCAGCCAGGTCGAAGGTTCCGTCGTCGTTTGCGTCGCCTGCATCCTCACACGGCAGCGCTGGGAAGCCCGGCGTGAACAAGGCAGAAATGCAGGTGATGGCGTCGCCCACATTGAACGCGCCGTCCCCGTCGGCATCGCCACGACGAAAGAACCCGGGGATCGAAACTTCATAGTAGTACAGTGCTCCACTTTCGACGGCGCCCACGACATCAGCATTCGGCGCGCCTCCGAGCACCTGGAGACCGTGAACCGCCACCGATGAGCCGAGATAGCCGACCCATTCTGTAAACCCAGAATCGGCTGCGACCCATTGAGACTGCTCGACCCAATCCCCGCCTTCGAGCCGAAAATGAAAGATCGCGCCTTCGGTCGAGAGATACCAAGGCGCCCCGACGAACACGTCGTCACCCTGAAGCGCTACACACCAACCAAACCCTATGTTCTCGGCAGTCATCGCCGAGATCTTCTGCTCTTCGATCCAGGTTCCCGCGGACAAGCGAAACAGGTAGGCGGCTCCGTACCCGAAACCCGGCGTCAATGTGGACAGCGCGCCGACCGCGATCGTGTCGCCGTCCACGGCAACTCCTCTACCAAACTCGTCGAAAGGCACTCCGTCTGAGGCGACCAACCGTGTCTCTTCAGCCCAGTCCGATCCGGAATAGCGAAACACAACCGCCGACCCAGACGACACGGTCCACAAGGACGACACGATGACATCGCCAGATATCGCAGTCGCATGCCCGAGTGCCGTCGCTTCTCCCGGCGTCGGAGCGGCGACAAGAATCTGCTCTTCTATCCAGTCGCCCCCATCCCAACGGAAGACGTAGGTCGACCCCTTGTTGGGAGCCATGTCGAATTGCTGCAACGCTGAAATCGCAAGTACGTTTCCGGACGCTGCCATCGACCAGCCGAACCAACCCTGGGTCGCAGCGTCACTGGCAACTAGCTTCCTCTCCTCGTACCACTGCGTGCCGTTGTAACGATACAGGTAGACCGCGCCTGCGTTGAGCGCCTCGTCGTCATCTCCGTACGCCGAAACTGCGATGAAGTCGCTACCCACGACGCACGACAAACCGAAGTAGTCCCCGCCGTCCAAGTCATCAGGAACAAGGATCTGCGACTCTTCCCAAATTGAACCATTCCATTTGAAAACGATGGCCGCCCCGCCCGTCACATGACCATCCTGAATCGTGCTCGGAGCACCCGCCACCGCGAACTCTCCGTGCATCGCGACCGACTTGCCCATGTTCAAGAAGAGCGTCGGGTCGCTCGCTCTAATTTCTTGGACCTCCGTAATCGTCTGAGCAGCGACACTGTTCGTGAACACCACAACAAGAAAGCTGACTACCGTAGCTGTTGAAACGATACGCATGAGATTCCCGCTCTCTTCCCCACTGGCAAGCCACTCGTCGCTGCAAAGAAGACATCTTCGCGCAACACTCAGCGACGACTCTCGAGTAGTTCGACGCGTCGCCAGTCTCGGCCATGGGTTCAACATTCGCATCCAGGAGGGATCGTCTGGAGAGGAAGCGAGTGACTGGTCTCCAGTCGAGGAAACGAAAACTTCAGTGCACCGGGGCAAGGATGTTCACGAGGGACAATGAACTTGGCTCGCGATTCTCGGCCTGACTGATCACGGTGGCGGGAGAGACCTCTCAAAGTCGGCTTCTGTGGAAGTCCCGGTTGGCTCACCCTACTCTTGCGTGATCTCGGCCCAGACCCTAACGTACACCAGGCATGTCAAGCGTTTGATCGGCCGTTGCGTTAGGACGCAACGCCTGCTGGCGGAGCGACGGTGTGCCTGGACCTCGTCTATGGTGTTCTGGGTGGAGGAATCTTCATGGGTACTGCTAACCATCGGGGAACTCGGTGTGGCGCGTCGAACTCTCTTCGAGGCGCGTTTCGCGTCATCGTTCCGATCGCTCTGGCAACGCTCGTAGGGCTCTCGTCGAGCGGGTGCGAGTCGCCGAAGCGCAAGAAGGCGGGCCCCGAGTCGATCGATGCGCTGAGTGGAGATCGCGGCAAGAGATCAAAGGCAGGCAGACCAGAGTTCGGAATAGCAGTCGAGCCTCCGACTGGAGGATCCGTCGGAGACGACGGAGTCATTCTGCTGTCTGTCTCGAGTGATTCCGATGTCCAAAGAGACATCGATTTCTCTGGCTTCTCCCCGACGAGTGTCACGGTGAGTCCCGATCTTCCGAGCGGCCTTCGAGTGGGGATGTCCGGTGGCAAAGCCCGGCTCATGGGCAAACTCACGGGCACCGTCGACTCGGCCAAGTCATACACCGTGACCGCCAAGGGTGGTGGCAAGACGGCGAAGAAGTCGATCAAACTCTCCGGGCAGTAGCACACCGCACCAACCAACAAACGGTGCAGACTACCCTTGAGGAATGGTGTTGAGTCGAACCGGCACCACAGTGTGCCAGTCGTTGACGAGGTCGCGCATGTCGATGGTGAGATAGAGTTCATCGCCGTACTCTCTTGCGATGCTCCAATCAAAGAAGAGTGCGCCCTTCTCGACGGCTCCGGGACCCAACGCCCGCTTACTCCATTCGACGCTGATCAGGTTCTCACAGATGATGGCGTCCTTCAAATCGCGTCCCTTTTCATCTCGCCAAACGTCGTCCCATATCGCGAATCCGTAGAGTACCGGCATGAGCATGACGCTGATCGGAATCCCCAACGCGTAGATGTCCCAACGCGACGTTAGAAACTCAGATGCAACTTCGCCTACCGGCAACTGCGGAATTTCGTAGTAGTCACTGCCGTCCTTTCCGAACAGTCGGCAGTTGGCGTTCGAAGCCAAGACTCGCGTGAGCGATCGATTTTCGATTCGCAGGTAGACGCCCAGAACTCCCTTCGCGCATAGATCGCCCAAGAAGTACTTGTTCGACAATTCGCTGTCGAGGAAGTGCCCGACCTGAATTCCGATCAGACCGTCTTCTGCGGCAAAGACGGCTTCATTCGGGAACTTGTCTGGTAACTCCGGTAGCGCGAGCCGCGACGCCTTCGGCGTCCCGCTACAACCGGCGAGAAGCGCAGCCGCTAGCACCGCCGAGACAACTAGCAGCAACGATCGGCGACCGGTGGAAACGTAGCTCATCGTGACTCCATCTCGAGTTTCAACGAACGCTTCAACGCAATGAGATCTTGAATGATTGGTCCGCGAACCTAGCGGGGTTGATACATCGAGCGGCGAATCCGGTAGTTGTACGATCGGGGCGCGCCGTCCACTACGGACTGGTACGCCTCGTGGGCGCGCTTCAGATCTTCTTCTCCGATATCCTGGGCTCGAGCCCACGCCACGGCCCTCGAGCCAAACTCGGCAAGCTCTTCATCGGAGTCGAGATCGAAGACTTCGCGGAACACGCTCTTGAACGATTGAGACTCGTCGCGATGCACGAGCCGCGCTTCGTACTCGGCCAACTTTGCAGAGTGTTCGCGAGACAAGTACTGATAGTAGAGCCAGACGCTTGTGTACCCCTTGAACGACTTGCCACCGTCAGAGATCTCTTCGTACTGTCGGTCGACGAGATCATCCAAGCTCAAGACGCCGTGTTCTCGAAACTGCCTCAACCATGATTCGTTGGTGGGGTTCACGAACTGACCGAACCTGATCTGTCCGGCGAAATCGACGGGGTACTCGTGATACGTCGTGAAGCCGTCGGACTGAAACGGTGGCACATTGCCGTCGAGAAGAAGGTTGTTGACGTGATGGCCGATCTCGTGAGGAAGCGCTCCCCATAGAGTCTCCGTCGCGGGCATGGGCTTGCCGTCCTGACCGAGCTGGCCGTCCCAGAACAATACGATTTGCTTGCGAGAAGAACCCTCGCTCATAGCGTTACTCTCGATGCCAGAGTTCTGAAGATGTTCCGGGCGACAGCCACTCCAGAAACCGCCCGAACTGCGCGCTATCCGGTGCCCACTGCGATCACACCACTCTTCGAACTTCTTCTGCGAGCGCAGCATGAGGAGGACGGCCTTCTTTTCCTTCGGCCGACTGCCCGGCAGCTCACGACTCAACCGCTCTGCGAGCTGATTTCGATGACCGTACTCGCGGATGTACGCTGCGAGAACTCTCTCCGCAGTTCGTGCAATCAGAGCCGACTCACCGGGACCGACCTGAGACAAGACGACGAAGTGTGCGCTGTCGTAACGGCTAAACTCACCACTGCCGTAGGTGACCTTCGCTCCTTCCGCCGGCGTCACGAGCTCTTGGCTACTGATCCCGAGAATCCTCGCCTTCTTGGCATCGACGGCGATGACACTCGACCCCGTGTTCACGCCGAGCGCTTCGATCTGCTCTTCGAACTCCTTCATGTCGACCGGTTGCAGCCCTTCGTGCTTCTTCCCCTTCGCCTCCGCCTTCTTTGCCTTCTCGTTTGCTATGGCGTTGACGAAACCGGCGACCGTCTTGGTCATTTCGATTCTCTGGACCGCACGCTTCCAGATATCTTGCGCAGCACTTTTCAGATGCTCGGTCCCCTTCGCGTGCGCCGCCGTGACGTCCTCGCCCAAAAGGCGCACGCGGTCGTCCGCGATCGCGATCGCGGCTGCGACGAGCGTCGTCTGGTCCGGGAACGTGAACCGGAGCTCCGTTCCGTCGCGAACCACTCGAGTCGCGGACTTGCCCAGAGACACAATCAGAGAGTTACAGAAGCGGGTGTAGGCGTTGTTGACCAACGAATCGACGGTATTGTCGTGCGCTGCTTCCAGACTCTCCCCGTCGATGACATCGCCCCAGAGTAGCTGGTTGTAGCGCAACGAATACGCCTCCATCTGGACGCGCATGCGACAACGGTGACCGTAGTAAGCCAAGTCCTTGTACGTGACCTTGCCGACTTTGACTTGCCCCGAGCCCAGGTGCTGAGAGCTGATGTTCAGGTGTTGCACCGCTGCCGAAATGACAACGTCGACATCGCTGTACTGGTCGGCGATCTGTCGGAGTCGCTCGGGGCTCGGCTCGAGCAGAGCATCTTCTCCGTCCAAGACGACCACGTCTTCGTAGACCCCCGCTTCGCGAAGCGTCTGGATGAGAACGTCCTGCAGCGCGCCCGCCGCAGACTTCCCGAAGTACGCTCCGTCGCTAGTCCACGTCGGCGCGTGAAACGGTAGCGAGCGATCGTCGCGGAACGGGACGATGCCGACTTTTCCGCTGAAGATCGGGGTCGTGCCCTCCGGGCGGGCCAACTCGGCCGTCGCTCTGAGCGTAATCCGCTGCGCCGAACTGCAGCCGACGGCGGCCGCTGCCAACGCGATGATTAACGGGAACAGACGGCTGACGCTTGAATGCGAACTCAGCATGATCATCTCCACTGCAATCATTCATGCACGCGCCAGGATCAGACTCATAGTGTCGTCACAATGAACCTGCTATTGCCTCGACGCCAATGCCGATGAAATAAACACGAAGACGTGTCGGCTGGATAGTAGTCGTTTGCAGATCGCGTTGGAACGCAGATTCCCGAAGGCAGAAAAGGGAACGCGGGCTACGCGCGGCCGCCCTCAGTGTCGGATCGACGGATCGATTCGATCTCGCGCTCTAGTTCGGCAATGCGTTTGGCGTCGTCGGAGTTGCCGAGGACGTTTGCGCGGTGACGGCGGCGTTGAGTGACCAAGAACCTCGCGCACAACGTGGCGCGCTGCATCCACGTGAGGGCGATATCGGGTCGACGTCGAGTCAGGAGGCGCCACGCCATCGACGCCGAGTGCTGGTAGTACCACGGCACTCGCGCCAGAAGGCTGCGGATGGGTGATCGAAACAACGACCGGTGCTGGCGATCGATGCTGCGGCCGCCGGTTTCGCGACGGAACCACAGCTCTTTCGAAACCTGCAGTAGCTCTCCCTGAAACGCCAGCTCTGCGATCAGCAAACGATCGGGTGCAATGACCGGACGGAACACGTCGGCTCGCTCGATTGCGTCGGTGCGATACAGCCCGTAGACGATACTGCCTGCGCCCCGCAACTCCCGGAAGACGTGGCGAAGACGCGTGTCGGTATCGGCCAGTCCGCGCGTGTCGAACCGGATCGGCAAACGTGGAAGCTGCACGTTCTGTTCGTCGACGAGTTGCGTCAGAGGGTAGGCGAGGACCGCGGTTCGGTGGGCGTCGAGTTCTTCGACCAGCGTACCGAGCCACTTCGGATGCCACACGTCGTGATCGCTCGCCCATGCGAAATACTCCGCCTCCGGACACTCTCGGCGAACCACCTCGAATGCACGTTGCCAGGTGCGCACCATGGCGAGGCGAGACGGGTTGCATACCGCGACGATGCGATCGTCGCGCGCGGCGTACTCGTCGATAATGGACGGGGTCTCGTCGGACGAGGCGTCGTCGATGAGAATCAACCGAAACTCGCGGTACTCCTGAGCGAGCAACGAGTCGAGTGCTTCGCGTAGATACTTCGCGTTGTTGTGGAGAGTCATGCCGATGCCGACACGTACAGCAGGCGGACGCGTGGCATTGTCAGGCGCATTGACGACAACCGTCTCGCGGGATCGACGAGGGTCGCCGGCGCGACCCGACGCCACCTTCGCGCGCCCGACGAGGTGATGGTACGCGCGCTTGCGCTTACCCTTGCGCACGATCGGCTTGGCCGCCGCGGTGTAGTCATCGGGAAGGATGTCGATCTCTTCGACGCGAAAGCTCTCCGCGATCAACTCACCCACATGGCTCAGCTGCGGATTGTGCGACGACTTGTCGCGATTCAAGCTGTAGAGATACGGACACTCAAGTTTAGCGGCGGCGCTGACGTAGTCGCGCACTTGGGCCGTCGTCATTTCTTGAAACGACACCATGTTGATCGCGAGGTCGAGCTTCGGCGGTCGGAACGCATCCATGGCGGTGTTGGGCAAGAAGACGAAGTCGACACCCTCCCAACCGTCGAAGAGTTCGTCGTCCGGCCGCTCCCCGTAGAACTTCATGACGGCGTCCGGGAACAGCGCACTCAAATACGTCGCCGAGATCAGGAACAACTCCGGCAGGTCGACGATGACGTACGTGGTGTTGGGAACGACGCGCTTGAACTGATACGCAAACCCGCCCCAACCGGCGCCGATCTCCCAAACAATGTTGCGGTCGTCGTTGCCGAGCAGACGTTCGAGGATGCCCGACTTCTCCAGGCCGAGCATGATCTCGGCGAACTTGAGCGTGTCGACGTTGTACAAGCCACCGTCGATGTCGTGCCCGTATCCTCCGAGTGTCTCTGGTTCCGGGTGGATCAACTGGTGCGCGCGTCGTGGCGAAACCCGGCCGGCCAGGGTGCGCAACTCCTCAAAGCGCGCGGCAAGCGAGGCGCGCCGCGGCTCTTGGTGGCTGCGATAGTCGTATACCCGAATGCCGGTGACGTGGTGGCAGTGGTGGCGAAGCTTTCGAATGACGGCGGGCGACGCTTCGGCCAAGTACTCGATGTTTTCGAGCTCTTCCGACCAGTACTCACTCGGGTCGGCACTTCCGGTAGGATCAGAACTCTTCATCCGGGCGAAGTGCTCGCGGACTTCGAGATACCGCTGGTACACGAACGATTCGTCGGAGAACTCGAGACGGCGCAACGGCGTCGCTCCTCATGATCGGGGAAGTGCAAACAGCGGCAGCGGACGAGTTTTACCGAAAGAGCCGGTTCTCGACTAGAGGCCCGGCCGGCGCGTTCGTCAAAGCGGTGGAGGTACTGTCATCGATCGCCCCTTGCGACGCCCTGCTTTTCGACTTGATCTCGCCCTATGAACCTTCTAAACCCAACCATGGCCGCCGCTCTCCCAAGTGAGACGCTTCTTCGATGATCGCTCCCCAACCTCCGAACGCTGACGCCGTGTCCGCGACCCCGTCGGTTTCGACGGGCGGCGCGACCGCTCCATCGAGACTCCATCTCGCGTTTTGCATGCGGCATTCGGGCTACTTACGACTTTACGAGTCTTTCCTCAGGGAACTCGCCGCACGCGGTCACACCGTTCATCTCGTGATCCGACAGTTCGACGCACTCTACGACGAGCGCGTGCTCGGAGCGCTCGAAGAAGAACTGGTGCCACACCTGACTTGGGAAGTACTCGACGAAACCCGTCTCGAGCCGGGTCGGCTGCTGCTGCGACTGCTGCGTTGCATGCAGGACTACCTGCGTTACTTAGCCCCGGCGTACCGAACCGCGCACTCGCTGCGCGCGCGCGCAGCAACCCGCCTCCCACGAGTCGCGCGCGCTGTTTGCAACGTCGTCGGTCGATCGCAAGCGTTGAGCTGGGGGCTGATTCGACTCCTGCGCGGCGTCGACCAATGTGTCGGCGCCCCGACCTCACTCGTCGAATGGCTCGACGCCCGTCAACCCGACGCGCTGATCATCACACCGCTCGTCGACTTCGGGGCGACTCAGTTGCCGTGGATGAAGGCAGCGCGAGTCGCCAGCACACCGACCATTCTCGCCGTCGCGAGTTGGGACAATCTGACCAACAAGGGGTTGGTCCAGCTCGAACCCGACGGCGTCCTCTTGTGGAACCGCTTTCAAGAAAAGGAAGCGCGAACCTTCCACCGGTTGACGCGGACACGCATTGCCACGACCGGTGCGCAAGTCTTCGATCCATGGTTCGCCATGAAGCCGTCGACGACCGAAACGGAGTTCCGCCAACGGGTGGGGCTCGAGCCCGATCGCAACCACCTGCTGTACCTGTGCTCTTCGCCTTTCATCGCCCCGGACGAGGTCTCTTTCGTGAAGCGTTGGCTCGACGCCTTGAGAAACTCGGATGCTCTCGGCGCGAAGACGGTCGGCGTGTTGATTCGGCCGCACCCACAGAATGCCACGCAGTGGGACGCGTTCGATGAAACCGAGTACCCGAACGTCGCCGTTCACCCCCGCGGCGGGGCGACCCCGATTCACACCTCGACGAGAAACGACTTCTTCGACTCGATGGCGCACGCGCAAGCGGTCATCGGCATCAATACGAGCGCTATGATCGAAGCGGGCATCCTCGACAAGCCGGTGTTCACCATTCAAGACGACGACTTCGTGGCCACGCAGGAGGGCACGCTTCACTACCACTACCTGGTCGACGGCGGTCTGCTGACAGTCGCCAACGACCTGCCGGAGCATCTCGACCAACTTCGGGGCACCTTGATCGGGGCCGATCCCCAAGCGGAAGCGCGTCGTTCGTTCGTCGCGGAGTTCATTCGTCCGCACGGCTGGGAAACGCCGGCCGCCGAGGTATTGACCGACAGCGTGGAATCGATGACGGCCGAGCTGCGCGCTCATCCGCGAACGCCCAGCATCGGCGAACGAGTCGCCGCGCTCCCAAGTGGCGCGTCGAAAGCGCTCGCTCGCCACCCCCGCGCCGCGCTGTTGTTGACCGCGTTGGCGTTGCCATTCCTGACGCTCGGCCGCTGGATCGCCAGTTGGGGCAACAGTCGACGAGTGCTCCATCTTCTGCGCTGCGGACATCAACGCGACGCGGCGGCGATCCCCGATCCGTTGCTGTTCGGCGATCTCGTGCGAGCGCCCGGACGCAAGGTTTCCGTGCTGCTCAATGGATCGATTGCTGCCCGCTGCCTCGGCGTGGCCCTGACGCCGTTGTTGCTCGTCGCGTTTTTCTTGGTGATCGTCTACGGCGCGGCCGTGGCCATCATCGATCTCCCCTTCATGCTGGGGTACCCGCTGTTTCTGCTCTGCACTCGCTACCGCTCGCAACCACGAACATTGATCCGCCTCCTGATCGTCGGTCCGACCAAAGCGCGCACCAGCGCGAGCAAGCTGGACGCGATCCGTGATCCGATTCAGCTGCTCGACGCCATGGACCAACGCTGCTACGGAACGGCGCCGATATCAGCGGTGCTCAACAAGCTGCGCGCCAGCGATCGACCGGTCGTCATCGGACCGTGGATGGGTGAAGTCGGCTTCGAAGTTCTCTACTGGATTCCGTTTGTCTCATGGCTCTTGCGCGCGGCGAAGGTCGACAGCGACCGAGTTCATATCGCTTCGCGAGGCGGAACCGCGGAGTGGTATCAGGCGATCGGCGGCCGATACGAAGACCTGCTTGGCCACCACACGGTCGAAGAGTTCCGCGCGTTTCAGGACCGGCGGGTCCGCGAGATCGGACACCAAAAGCAGTCGAAGATCACCGGGGCTGATCGCTCGGCGCTGGCCCCTGTTCTCGACGCTTGGGATGTCCAGCAGTACGAGTTGGTGCATCCATCGATCATGTACGGCGTCTTCCGCCACTTCTGGTTCGGCGAGATGCCGCTACGCGCAATCGGCTTGCTGTGCGATTTCAAACGTCTCGAACACCACCGACCGGAGTGGAGCGTCGTTTCCGACTTGCCCGAACAATACGTCGCCATGAAGTTCTACTTCTCCGAGAGCTTCCCGGACACGTCCGAAACTCGTGCGTTCGTGCGCGACGTTCTGGAGACCGTGGCTCGACACAACAAGGTCGTGCTCCTCAACACGCAGTTGGAACTCGACGAGCACAAGGAACTGAGCGACGGAATACCCGAGAGTGTCTTGGTTCTGTCGAAGGAGATGCTTCCGCACAACAACCTCGAGGTTCAAACCCAGGTGATCGCGGGGGCCAGTGCGTTCATCGGAACGTACGGCGGGTTCTCTTACCTCGCGCCCTTCTACGGAGTTCCGAGCTTCGCGTTCCATGCCAACGAAGACGGATTCGTGCCGGAGCATGTCGACACTGCTCACCTGGCGTTTCGAACGGCAAACGAACATGCCGCTCTTGCCGCGAACTTCACTATGTTCAGCACGCAACAGTGGAAAATCCTAGCCAGCTTCTTCGGTAGCGCCGCCGCCGCGAGCAAAGAAGAATGGCGACGACTTCCGAATGACGTTTCCGCTCCGAAGCCTTAGCAGCTGTTCTCAGTTCACGCCGAACCAGCTTCAGTCGGCAAGACCCCCTCCGAACACAATCTGATCCTCCACCGCAAGATCGGTGAACGGCATCCACTCGACGCCACGCCCGCGCTTGATCTATACGTGGGCCCGATCTACACCCACGTCCCCGGCAAGAGAGCCAGTCAGTCCGCCCCCCCTACACGTGACAAGTTAACGTTGAACAGAAGTCGTGTAACGCCCCGACCAGGTTCTTCGCGTGGAGGCTTCTGACAGGCGGGTGGGGCGCATCGTGGCGTGGCTCGAACACCAAGTGCACCTGAAATGCCCGAATCTCCTCCGGCCCCATCCCCGAAGGACAACGCCCAAAGAACCGCGCAAACGCCGCAACACACTCCACGTACCGACGAACCGTCACCTTCGAGTACTTCCGAAGCTGCATGTCCTCGATCATCCGCTGACGAAGCTGAGTCATACCATGACTCCTTTCCGCTTCGTCTGTCGGACAGATCCATCGAGTTGTATACTTGCGAGCGTAAACGGATGGTCAAGAGGGCGCCGCCCCAGAGCCTAGCGCGCAGCGCTTGAGTTCAACTAGTCGCCGCAGCAGACCAAGGGCAGTCTTCCTTCTTCACCACCGGGTGTCACCGGGTCGCATCCGCCCGTACAATCCAAGCTTTCCCTAATGCTGCCCCTCGCAGCTGAGCTTCGACGTTAGGGGGACAACCGCAAGTGAGAAGGCGTTCGCACAGTATCGTACTACTCGCTCTCCTCGTCCCCGTGCTGCTCTGGTCGACGTGGCGCGTGGGTTTTCACATCTCTTACGAACCAACGCTGAATTTCCTTGTTTATCCCGAAACCGCTAACGGCGCCGCATTCGTAAAGCGCGTATACCTGCCGCGCTTCGAGACGATGTACGACTATGGGCTGGACTGGATTGGCCGCGGGTGCCCGTTCTCAGAGTTCGAGCGTCACATCGACCCTGGCACCAAGATCACGTACTATCCGCCAGACGGCTGTTTGTCGTTTGACGTCGTCTACGACAGAGTTGGCCTACTCGACAGAATATCGACCCTCGAGTATGCGCATATCGACCTATCGCCACCCTAACTCGTCGCTACCGACCAACGGGGCAGTAGCTTGTGCCACGTCGCGGTCACCCGCACAATGTCGCTTCGTCGAATCCAGTTTCATCATCCGCTGCCCCCGGCAGCTGAGCTTCAACGTTGGACGGATCGAGTGGAAGTCACTCTCCCCGGGATATACATATCCGAGAACTTCGGGGTTGTGCGAAGCCTGTCGGAGCTCAATACCGGAAACGCGCTGAGCGTCAAAAGCGGCTTCTTTCGGGATCTGGAGTTCTACGACAACGCGGGCAACTCGTGGCGTCCGGCGAAAGTCGAAGTTCACCCGCGCCCGACATGGTGGCGGGTGCTCTTGAACCTTCGTTGCGAGGTCGAAATCGAGTGGCAACTTGTGGGTCCCCTCGTACCGTCTCAAGTCGCTGAACGCATTTGCGAGCTGATCGACCAGGACCCGGACGACCTATACGATCAGTTTGTCACCCACGAGGAGTTGAAGGCCCTGGTGCGCGCAGCACAGGATCCAGCGGCGCTCGTACGGGTGGTTGCGACTCTTGGCGACCCGGAGGAATGAGACCGTCCAACACAGATGGCTTCTATACGAGATCGCCAAGCAATTGACGACACGACAAGGCCGCACCGACGTTGCCGAACGTGACAACGCAGACGGATAGAAGGTCGGCGGTCTCAGGGTAGAAGCGAGTTGGACTCTGCCGCGGCGCGGTGTTCGGCTATGGAGTTTCTATTGAACGGAACTCTTGGTCGAACGCTTCGAAACGCCCGACGAGGTGGCGGCCAGGGTCGAGATGCGTTTGCGCATCGGGGAACGCCACTCACTTGTTCCATTCATCCCTCGATCGGGATTCGCGTGGACCGGTGGTTCGTTGAGCCCCGTGTTGTTGGGTACAGGGTCACTGGATGTCGTGCCGCGTGATACTGAGGTCGCGGCTCGCGTACTCCGGTTGGTTGATCGATGGGTCCTGCCGACTTACGCGACGCGGCGATCTTTGAACGCATGAACTCAGTTCCGAACTCCCGTTCCGCGTACCAAGCGTTGTGTGTTGGGCAGAGGGCTCGCAGGTTGATCTCGTCATTCGAGCCGTCCTTGCTGAACGGAACCAAGTGATCGATCTGAAGGCCTGTTCGCACGCCACAGCGATGCTGATCACGGCCGACGAATTCGCACCGCTGCCCGGCTTGGTGGAGCACTCGCTCACGTGTTTCACTTGGAATGTATCGGGATCGTTCCTTGGCCTTTGCAGAGTCCAAGCCGTCAGAACTGGGCGAAACCTCGATGAAAACCCTGTCAAACGAAACACGACAAAGTTCTAAAATTCATCGCGCGAAGCTGAATCCAAAACAGACGAACCACCGCGACCGCCAAACCTCGCCCGGACGGGGTGCCCATCCGCATCTCCGACAGGGATCACATAGCCCCAGCCAACATCCACATATCCCACCGACACCCAACGGAGTCGGGCCCACCCGCTGCCCCTCGCCTGGAACAGAATGGTTCACGCCCCGATGCGCCCGTCCCTCGTTCACACCCGTACTTGTTTGCCAACCCGCGACCCGGCGACCAACGCCACTCCCGTCCCTCATAGTCGGTGGCGAGCCATCGACTCGACCATCCCCAACCCACTGGTGTTCGAGCCACGCCACGATGCGCCCGTCACCTGCTTCAGGTCGCATGCGACCGTTTGCAGTGTTGGCACCGCCGCGTCGAACAAGAGCGTGTGCATCGACTTCGGATTGCCGAGCGCGATGGGACGCAACTGTTCCGGCAACGTGAACAGCGCGTGGGAGTCAGGCATCATGAAATCACGTCGCGCGGCACTACCGCGCAGCGGTTGGGTTCAACTCGGCGCGGCAGCCGACAAAGGGCGTCTGCTCTCTTCAGTGCCAGGTGCTCTCGGCCCACATCCTCGGTTACAATCCACGCTCTAACGAATGCTGCCCCGGCAGCTGATCTTCAACGTTAGGCGGAGATGAGCGAGGAGCGTGGGAAACAAGACAAGCCTGGGTGGACTGGGTCGTATGACCACAACAATGGTCGAACCGCGGCCACGGTCGAGCTCCTGTGTGAGTCCACCCAACTGGCAGCGGACTCTCGCTTTCAGGACTTCGCCAATCAGCTTGCCCAGCACGTGGCCGCCCTTGATCCCATCGCGCTGTCCACTGACGACATTCCCGAGGCTGTGTCCCGAATCCGCAGCGAGCTCTCTCGCACGTATGCGGACAAGCCGGGTGAGATTCGGGAGAAGCTTGTCGCAGCAAAGGCCCAGCTCTACGCAACCAACTCGTGCCTTCTCGACCAGAAGTGGGTGTTCGAGGACGAGCGCAGTGTTCGTGAAGTGTTGGAGCATTACGGCCAACGCTTCGGGGAACAGCTCTCTGTTGGGGCGTTCTCTCGAACAGAACGGTCCGCCTAACTAACCGGTCGCCGCAACAGCCACGGGTCGGTTACCTCTCCCCGCGGTCGGTTTCACCGTTTCGACGTTGGATCGCGCCGCCGGCTCGCTACGTTCACGTTGCTCGGTAACCGCGCCGGCAGCCGCGTGTCCACTTTTCCTCGGTGAGGTCCGCGCTTTGGACAGTCCGCTCGAGTCAGTCAGTTGGTGAAGCTTCCCTCGAAGACGATGGGGTACTCCGCGGCGTGGCCCGCCTCGAACTTCACCTCGCCGGACAGTCCCGCGAGTTCGCCGTAGCCCGAGTCGGCAATCACGTCCCACACCGAGTTCACGACCCCCTCGTGAAAGCTCCCGGTGTGACGAAAGACAAACCCTCCGCTCTTACCGTTGAGCGATCCCTTGAACTGCTCGACACCGACGAACTCCGCGTGCTCGGCGTTGACGTACACCATGAGGTAGTCGACATCGCCGGTGCCATCGAGCCCTCCCGAGTACGTCTTACTAACAGACGCTTTGGTAACGCGACGATCCTTGTCCGGGGCTCCGGACACTTCCTCCTCCCATGAAGCGATCACAAAGGTCGACTCGATCTTTAAGGACATGACCGTGGACTCACTTCTTGTAACGGGGTTGGTACAACTGAACGCGAAGATCGCCGGGCATCTTGAAGTACGTCGCTAGCCCGTAGCCCATATCTTGAACTGCGTCCGTGAACTCGACGCCGCGTTCCTTCATCTCCGCCATCGTCGCTTCGACATCGTCACAGTAGAACGAAATATCGTGCGTGCCGTTGGGCCGACCTTCTTTGCCCGACTCGTCCGAGGGGTGGACGCCCATGTCTGCTTCAGGCATGTCGAAGATCAACCACCCGCCACCGACATCCGTCGCGGAGAAACCCAGCTTGTCACGGAGAAACTCACGGAGCGCCTCGGCTTTCGACGAGTAGAACATCGTGTGTACGCCACGAATCATGGCAGTGCCCTTTCAACTCGTTGGCCGGCTGCGGCCAAGAGAGGTGGGCGATTGTCGTTCGAGGTCGCCGAGGCGTCTAGTCACGAAAAGTTGAATCGGTCCATCGGCGGCGTGACGCGCCGATAGAGTCTGCGCTAGGACTAGCGTATCATCGCAGCACGACTCACGGCCACGAACTGACCTCTCTCGAGTAGCAACGCGAAGTGTCCATGTCTGAATTGTTCGACCCTGATCTGACGGAGCCTTCTCTCGAATGGAGAGATGGCGCCCCCTTGTCGACCGAGTTTGACGATGTGTATTTCTCCAACAGCGGCGGACCGGAGGAAACACGACACGTGTTTCTCACCGGCAACGGCTTGCCGCAGCGATGGAGCGGCAGAACCCACTTCGTAATCGGCGAGACCGGGTTCGGAACCGGGCTCAACTTCATCGAGACGTGGCGGGCTTGGCGGTCGGATCCCGAGAGCTGCACTCGACTTCATTTTCTTTCGGTGGAGAAGCACCCGATCAGTCGGGAGTTGCTGAGTCGCGCCCTTCGCGCGCATCCTGAGCGCGAGCTGGTGGACGACCTCATTGCAAAGTATCCGGTTCGCTGCCCCGGCTTTCACCGGGTGGAGTTCGAGTCCGGTCGGGTGGTCTTGACGCTGCTGTTCGGCGACGTGCTCACCATGCTGAGTCGAATCGGCAACGGCGCAGGGAGAACGGTCGACGCGTGGTTTCTGGACGGGTTCACTCCTTCGCGCAATCCCGAGATGTGGTCGATCGACGTGTTTCGCGAGATCGCTCGCCTGTCACGTACGGGCGCAAGTTTCGCCACGTTTACCTCGGCGGGTTTCGTGCGTCGCGGACTCGAGCAAGTCGGGTTCGATGTCAGGAAGTGCAAGGGGTTTCGCCACAAGCGGGAGATGGCGCACGGAGAGTTCAAGACGGTGTCCGGTTGCGATGAATCGTCAAAGCCGTGGCACCGGTGGCCGGCGGCGCCGACCGCAACGCAAGCACTGGTCGTCGGCGGCGGCTTGGCCGGCACCGCGACCGCTCGCGCTCTCAGTCTCCGGGGGTTTGACGTCACGCTATTGGAACGTCACGACGACATAGCGACCCAAGCGTCGGGAAGTCCGGCGGGTATCTATCACGCCGACCTCATGCGTGAGTGCACGCCGCGCGAACGACTCTTCACGGGGGCGGTCGGCTTCACGGCCCGTCGGCTGCAGAGCTACTTCGATGGTACATTGGACGTCGCCGGAGCGCCGTGTGGGGCGGTGCACCCCGTGACCTCCGCGAAGCGCGCGCAACACCACCGCGACGTGACGGAACGACGCGCCGTCTTTCCCGAATTCGTAGAGTGGCTATCGCCGGACGAGGCGAGCGATGTCGCCGGGCTTGCCATCGAACAGCCGGCACTCTTCTACCCGCAAGCGGGCTGGGTATGCCCGGCCGATGTGTGCCGTGCAAACATCGAGTCGGGACACGAGGTTCGCGTGCGTACCGGGACCCACGTGGCCGGGCTCGAACGGGTAGGCGATCGTTGGGTGGCGACGAACGACGAAGGCGACGTTGTCGGAGAAGCTCCGATCGTGGTGATTGCGACCGCCGGCGACGCGCTTCACCTTCCGATCGTCAACTGGCTTCCGTTGCGACAACTGCGTGGGCAGATCACTCGCGTCGAAGCGACCGCGGCCAGCGACCGCCTACGTTCAGTCGTCTACTACGAAGGGTATGCCACGCCGAGCCACGACGGATTTCACACACTGGGCGCCACGTTCGATCACGACTCGGTCGACGTCACGGTCCGCGACGAAGACCACGTCGCCAATCTCGACCGCCTCTGCGAAGGTTTCCCGGCACTTCATTCCTCGCTGGCGACACGGTCGGCACGTCGCGTGGGACGCGCAGCGCTACGAGCCGTCTGCCCCGATCACCTTCCCATGATTGGACCGGTCCCCGACGAAGCACGGTTCCGCCGCCAGTACGACGGCTTGCGGTTCGGGCGATCGATCGACGAGCAGTCGCCGGCGCCGGTTCTGCCCGGGCTGTACGTGTCGGTCGGTCACGGCTCCCGCGGGATTGTCTCGAGCCAGTTCGGCGCGGAGATCATCGCCAGCCAGATTGCCGGCGACCCCATGCCGACGGAGCGGGGAATCGTCGACGCCCTGACTCCGGGC
Organism: Planctomycetota bacterium; assembly: GCA_021776775.1. Taxonomy (GTDB): domain Bacteria; phylum Planctomycetota; class UBA8108; order UBA1146; family JAJFFE01; genus JAJFFE01. The sequence continues at coordinate 64,217 of JAJFFE010000145.1, forward strand.
CGTTTCCTGGTTCGCTCGCTGGCGCGCGGCGGCGGCGACGGCCACGCCGAGGCTGACGAAGACGACGGCTAACCTGCGCCAAGGAGGCTTCTTAGAAGATTGCGCCAGCCGCGCTTCACATCGGACGGGTGCCATCCCACTCCAGGTGAACGATTCCCACGTTTCGGGGGTCGTCTCGGCGTGCGAAGATGCACGATATACCGATATCGAGGCGGGATCGGCATCCCGCGGCGACGCTTCACGTGCCGACCTGGCGCGCGGGGGTTTCGGGCTCAAATCGGAGTGGTGGCATGTCTCGACTCAATGCGCGACCGGTGCGCGAAATCCCGGACACCGAATTGATCGCGCGAACGCTAGCGGGTGATCGTGACGCGTACGGCGACCTCGTCGGCCGTTACCTCGACACGAGCTACGCCGTGGCGTACGGACTGACCGGCTGCCGTTCGGACAGCGACGACTTGGTTCAGGAGGCGTTCCTCGGAGCGTTCCAGGGACTCGGTCGGTTGCAGTCGCCCACTAAGTTTGGTGCCTGGCTGACCGGTATCCTTCGACGGCTAGATGCGAATCGCCGCCGCACCGCTCGACGACGTCGCGAAGTCATGCGCGATTACTCCGACCACCGACCGTCGGTGAGCGATGTCGATGGGCCCGTCGACGAACACGATGAAGAGTTGTGGCGTTCGATCCATGGTCTCCCGGATGAACTTCGCGTTCCGTTGGTGCTGTTTTACTTCGAAGGAGAGTCGACCGCGGCGGTCGCGGAGCGTCTCAATTTGGAACCGGCGACGGCCCGCAAGCGAGTCCAACTCGCCAGAGATCGGCTGCGCGAACGGTTGCATACGGATCCGCGGGCGCCGCTCGCTCGACCCGAACTCAAGCGACTGCGTCCGTCTCGCGCGTTGCGGACAGCGATCGCGTTGACGATTGCAGCCGCCCCGTTCGGTGCCGAAGCGTCGGCCGCCGTGGACCCGTCGCTGTTCGCCGACCGATCGCTAGGAGGTTGGCAGGAACCGTTCGGCGGTGCCTTCCCGATCAAGGTCGCGGCGGCGGCTCTGTTCGCGATTGGTTTGACGTTACTCATCGTCGCCGTGCGCGAAGACTCCGCCGTCCCGTTACCGCAACCGCAGTCGGCACGATCACCCGTTGCAAGTCGCGACGCGACGCCCGAACGTCAGTCGACGGCGGCCGACAACAGCGTGAGCGCATGGCAGCCGGCTCCCGTACAAGCAGCGCACGCGCCGACCACCCCGCCCCCGTCGACCCCCAATGTCACTCGCACCGCCCAAATCCGCGGGACCGTTCGCATGGCAGACGGCTCGCCATTGGTCTGCCGACAGGTCTTCCTGGGGGAAAGCCGACAACCGTGGGCACGAGCGGAGTCCGCGTCGCTCGACGAGTCTGGGACGTTCCATTTCAACGTCGACAGTGAGGAAGACCGCTGGATCTACCTGCTGCTCGACCACGCGCTGGTCTGTCCGCGCGATTCGTGGGTACGACCGAGCTTCTCGCTGGAGAAGCAGCTAGACATTGTGGTCGAACCCGGCGTCACGCTGTCCGGCGTGATCGTGGACCCCGACGGTCATCCGGTTCGTCGAGCGCGCGTCACGTTGGAAACGTCGGAGCCCAATCAGCAGGGCGAAGCGCTCATCGAAACGAACCGGGACGGGGAGTTCGAAATCCCCCACGTCCCGGTCGGTGAGTACCAGATGTCGATATCACACGCCCAGCACTCTCGGCATCTCGAGCGAATCCAACTTCGCGGCGACGTCCGCCGAAACTGGACGCTGCAGCCTCCGCGAGTGTTGAAGTTGACGATCGCGGGACTGCCGGCCGAATCCCGAGAGTCGGTGATCCGCTTCTCGTTGAAGCAGCGCGACGCCGGGCTCGCGGCCGACGTGCTAGCGCACCGGGAAGAGCTACTGTTTCACGGAACACCCGACTCGACCGGCACGATGACGCTCCAGGCGCCGCCGCCCGGCGTGTGGACCGGCACCTTCTACAAGACTCTCCCGAAGCGCCGTTTCGAGTTGGTGATTCCTGAATCGGGGGACGAGGTCCACGCGACCGTCGACTTGGCCGTCGGCGCAGTGTTGAGCGGTTTGGTTCGAGTTGTGGGAGGCAGCGTATTGACCGAAGCGGTACTCGTTGACGTCTCTGGTCGAGGCGGACGCGGCGCCCAACTGCGCACCCCGATCGAAGTGTTGACGAGCTCTTCGACGCCGATCCTCAAGTACACCCAAACCGGAGTTCCCGCTGGCGGCTACCTGGCCGGAGTCAAACAGTGGATCGCCGGCCACCCCGCAAACACGGACCAGCCCGAGTGGATCTTCTACGGCACCGAACGACTGCAACTCGACGGATCCGAATCTCACACGCTCGACCTGACGCTACCGACAACCCAGCCGGTTCATGTCACGCTGTCCCCCGAGAGTTCGACGAGATCCACCTCGTTCACCGCGTTGACGATTACGCCGGTCGCGGTGCCGGGATTGTTCACGTTCACCTTCGAAGACGGTGCGGTGGAACCGGCGGCACACATCGGGGCGCTGGGGCTGGTAGCGAGCCATCGCGTTGCGGTGTTCGATCATCTTCCCCCTGGGCGCTACCAAGTGTCCGCGATGATCGACGGCGTTCGCACCCGGCCGACGCAGATCAACGTCGGCGACGCTGGGCAAGCACCGGTGATCGTGGAACTCGCTTTTCCGCAGTTCGTGCGCGTCGAGCTTTCCGTCGAGAGCACGTACCTGCCGAGCCGACTGCTGGTCCAATGCCCGCCAGCTCCGACCTCGGATCGATTCTCGAGTTCCCGCGCTTGGTTCGAGGAGTACTCGAGATGGCTCGCTGGCGCGCTGGTCCGCGATCGCGTGGATCCGGAGTTCTCGAGTAGCGCAACCGTTCATCACTTCGGACGCCCGTACAACGACTTCGTCGTAGGGTGGCACTACTGGCGGTCGTTAGTGGTCCGCGATGTGAAGTTCGAGGGCAATCTTCACGTCGGATCGAGCGGGCGCGCAACCTTGGAGTTTCCAGCCCACGCCCCGGACGACGCGATCGTGCGCATTCAGGCGCCCGGGTTCGACGCGATCGAGATGCGGGTGCGCGAACTGCTCGAGTACCAGGACTCACCCGTGCCACTCTTCCTCAAGTAGTGCCGGAGCGTGCGCTGTGTAGCCATTGAACTTCACCGCTAGCCACACCTCTAGTCTTGATTCGCACGTCCACCTGTTATCCAGTAGGCCGCAATGGCCACCGCACTTCGCGTCCTCACCAGCGGCGACGAGCCGCTCCTCGAATCGTTCCTCGGTGTCCGACCAGAGACCAGCATGTTTCTGCGATCGAACTTGCGGCTCAGCGGGATCGTCGATCAGGGTAAACCGTACCAAGGGACGTACGTTGGAGTGTTCGATGGCGACTCCATCTCCGGCGTGGTCATGCACGCGTGGCAGGGCAATCTCCTTTTGCAGTTGCCGCACTGTGAACGAGAGGCGATCGAACTCGCAGTTCATACGTCGGGACGTCCGATCGCCGGATTGGTCGGTCCGTGGGAGCAGGTGGAGGCCGCACGCCACAGCCTAGGCTTGGTCGATCAAGCCACTGCGATGGACAGTTGCGAAGATCTGTTCACTCTCTCCTATTCTGACCTCGTCGTCCCCAGCGGTCTCGCCGATGGCTCCCTCGTGTGTAGAGCTCCGCGTGTAGATGAGTTCACCCTGCTCTCCAAGTGGGGATTCGACTACGCCGTCGAAGCACTGAACTTCGAAGCGGGCGACGCGCTGGCCAAGAGCAGTCGAAAGTCGGTCGAACTGCAAGCGTCCAACGAGACGTTGTACATTCTCCTCGACCGAGGCACGCCCGTCTGTCGCACCGGGTTCAACGCGACCTTGCCGGACTCCGTTCAAATCGGTGGCGTTTATACGCCACCCAAATCGCGATCTCAGGGATTCGGACGGGCCGCAGTCGCCGGTTCTTTGATCGACGTCGCGCCACGCGGAGTGGTGAGTTCGCTTCTTTTCACCGACAAAGAGAATCACGCCGCGCAGCGCGCTTACAAGAGCTTGGGGTATCGTTGTATCGGCGAGTACGGATTGGTCCGATTCGCGGAACCGATCCGGCATCGGTGAGTGTCAGCCGGCCTATTCTTCGGTTACGATCCGCGCCGAGGAGGTCGATTGCGCATGTCGTCAAGCATAGGACTGTGGATTCTATCGCTCGTTCTGAGTCAGGTTGCCACGCCGGATACAGCAGGCAGGCCTCCGACGCTGCCAACACTCGATGCTGAGACCTTCGATCGATGGTTGCGGTACGTACGTCCAACTCCGGAAGAGCTCGCGTACAGCAAGATCGATTGGCGTCCGGAACTGTGGCCGGCGCTCCGCGAAGCGAATGATCTCGACAAGCCACTTTTGATCTGGGTCATGAACGGCCACCCGCTGGGCTGCACGTGAAACAACGGCGTCATCGACCGGAAGGCTTCCTGGTCCAATATCGAGGTTCAACGCCTCGCTGAGCAATTTGTCCCCGTCGCCGACGAAGTCGGCCGTCTGCAACGTGATAACGATCCCGATTGCCTCTGGTTTCAAAACCTCGCTGAACAGGGTCACTACGGCGGCAGGGAGGGTCGCACCCGGCAAGGGATCTATCTCGCCGCTCCCGATGGCACGCTTCTGGGTTCGCTCAATCGGCGACAACCGGAGCGGGTGCTCGCCACGATGAAGAGTGCGCTCGCGCACTGGGAGACGCTGTCCACCGGCGAACGATCCTACGACGGTGATCTCGATGCGGAGAGCGACTCGATACGGCGCCTTGAAGAGTGGTACCCGGAAGGCGGAGCCACGCTCCGTGTGCACGCCAGAGACTTGCCGAGACCGAAAGCGCAATCACAGCCGAAAGGACGTCCCCGCCCCGACTGGCGATCGCAAGCGTGGAACTCGGACAACGTGTGGCTGACAAAGAGTGAGACCGAGCAGCTGGTGCCGTCGCCCCGGACTGTCGGAACTACGACGTCGGTGCCGCGCGACTTGGTCGTGCGCTTGGCGCGATTGAATCTAGTCGACAACGTTCGCGGCCAAACTCGTTCGTACTCACCCGAACACGTGGAGTTGGCAGAACTCACGGCGACGATCGTGGAGTCGCCGAACGATCATTTGGCAATAGAGTTCTCCGGCAACATCCATCTCAGCGAAACCGGTAGTTGGAACCAGGGCCGCGGCGAGACCGAAGACGACACCAAGCGCGGATTCCGCGGGACACTCCTCGGACGAGGCCAATACGATCCCAAACAAAATCGCCTCGTCGAGCTGGAACTCGTGTCGATCGGCGAGCGCTGGGGAGGGACTCGCTACAACGCCCGCGGGGGTGATCTAACGCCACACCCAATCGGGTTCGCGTTCACACTACTGGCAGAAGACGACCCCAGAGCTCGTATCGCGCCGACAGCCATCTGGCACTACCACTGGAAACCACCGTGGAAGTGAACACCCCCGCAACCCGGGTCACACGCTAGGCCGGTACGGGGACCGCCGGAAGGCGGACGCGGAAAGCAGTTTGGCTGCCTTCCTCACTATCAACCCAGATTTCTCCTCCGTGGCTCCAAAGAACGTGCTGGGCTGCTGCCCGTCGTAAGCCAAGCCCGCTCACGTAGGACACTGTGCCTTCCGCGAACGCCTCACGGAGCTCGTCGGGGCCGAGGGTCGGCCCGGAATCGAGCACGGAGATAACGACGAACTCGTCCAAGGCTTCCGCCTTGATCGAGATGCGGCCGTCCGGGTTGCGCGCTAACCCGCCCTCGATCAGGGTCCGCAACACGAAGGTCATTTCGTCGTGATCCATGTCTGCACTCAAGTCGGCCGGAACGTCGGCCTGGATATCGATGGGCGCGCCCGCGTACTCCATTGTCACAACGTGCAGAAAGTCGACGACGGACTCATGACCGAACGAAAACTGCAGCTGCTTCGACTTCAACGACGTCAACTTCAACACATAGCCGAACAACTCCTGCAGTGACTTCGCGCTGCGATAGGCGTCGCCGATAAACTCCAGCTGCTCGTCGGGCTGAAGTAGATCTCCCGACAGCAACAGCTCGAGGGGGCCGAGTATTCCAGCCATGGGTGCCGAGGTTCGGGAGCCTAGGCTCTCCATAACGCTAACCTGCAGTTCCTCCACTTCTTCGCTGGCGCGGAGACGCAGGTGAACGTGGATCTTGGCGACTAGCTCGTCGTGGTCGAACGGCTTCGTCATGTAGTCGTCGGCGCCCGAGTCGTACCCGGCCAGCCGCTCTGCCACCATCGCCTTTGCCGAAATCATGATGATCTTGGTATGTCGAAGGTTCTCGGTCTTGCGAATCCTCTCGCAGACCTCGTAGCCGTTCATACCCGGCATCATGATGTCGAGCAGGACGAGCTCTGGCCGGTATCGATGGAGCTTCTCGATCGCTTCCGGGCCGTTTTCCGCGAGAATAATCTCGAAGTCGTCTTCGAGTAGCTCGACGAAAGTGGCTCGGTTGATCACGTCGTCGTCGACGCAAAGGATCTTCGCGCGCACCTTCATGGCATCTCCGGTTCCGATAATGGACGGTTGCCTCTCGGGCCCAGCCGAGAGACGTCGCTTCCATTCAATCGGCAGAACCGGTGGCAGATCTTTGGTGCCGGGGTTACGGAGAACTCGAGCCAGGCAGAACCCTCGACACCGAAGATCTTTAGCGCGCGCTTACTGATCGCCGAGCGGAGTCAGGATGATGTTTCGGAAGTGGATCGGTACCCCCTCGGACTGAAGGCAGATCTTGCCGGCGACCTCTGAGCATTCCCACGCTTCGTTGATGATCTTCCCGTTCACCTCGAGTTCGATCTTTCCTCGATTGACCAAGATTCGATAGTGGTTCCACTCGCCGGGTGGGTTCTCGTTCTGCATCGTGTGACGGGTATTGCGCCCGCTCGTTCGATCGGGGTCCGCCTTCATCTCCAGACCGAGATTCCAAAAATCGCCCGCGTGGTCCGCCTTCAGCTGACCCTCGATGCAAGTCGGCCACACTTTGTCTTCGCCGACGGTCCGCAGCAGCACACCGCTGTTGCCGGGTTCACTCGGCCAACGCCAGTCGAGTTCGAGGACAAAGTTCTTGTAGTCGTCTACGGTACGAATGTAGCCAGCGGGCTTGCCGGTGCAGATGATCACGCCGTTTTCGACCGACCATGTATCTTCGACCAGACCGCCGTCCTTCAGGAAGTGAGTCCACCCGTTCAAGTTCACACCATTGAACAACGGAATCGGCACGCCACCTTCAGCAAGCCGTAGTGAGAGCGGGCGAATCTTGATGTTTCGATACCAAACATCATTGCCATGCTCCTGCAACGCGATGTGGCCGCGACCAACGGTCCCGAAGAGCGGCATTGCGCCAAACTTGCTTTTTCCGACGCGTTCGTACCAGTCCGGCGAATGGAGTTCGCACTCAACGATCATGGTACCGTTTAACCAGTGCTGAACTCGGTTACCACAAACGACGACTCGAGCGCGGTTCCACTGCCCGATCGGCTTGAGCTCTTTGTTCTCGGTATCGTAGAGGGCGTACAGGCCGCCGGCAGATGTGCTGCTTGACGTTGGCTCTGGATCGCCGAAGACCTGCATCTCCGGACCGGTCTCATAGCTCGCGTTCTTGACTTCGGAGACTCGGTAGATGATGCCGCTGTTGGCGTTCGGCTCGTTCACTTTCCATTCGAGAGAGAAGTCGAAGTCGTCATACTGGTCGACAGTGACGATGTCACCACCGCCACCTCCGGCCACGACGTGAAGCGCCCCGTCTTCCACGAGCCACCCCTTCGCCGGGAACCCTTCCTTGCGGTATCCACGCCAGTGCTCGGTCGAAGATCCGTCAAACAGAGTCTCCCAACGAACAACTTCTTTGACCTCTTCGACCGCGTCCGTGATGGAGCGAGAGTCAGACATCTCCTTCAACCCGGAACAGCCACAAGAGAACAACGCAACGATGAACAAGAAACGCATAACACACCTCCGGCAACACTGAGAGACATCAAACCTCACCTAGAGAACGGGCAAGGTTGCGCGGTTGCCGCGCGAGTGTCAACGGGGGCAGGCCCAATAGAAGAAGCCCGAGGGCCAGGCGGAAGGATGGGGATCTCCAGCCGAGGCCCTCAGGGCGATGTTCTCGAGACGGTCGAAAGTCGCGGGCGTGCTACGGCGTGTAGGGCGCCTGCTGATCGGTCTCGTCGATCCAGAGATCGTAGCGATACACGTTCTCGTCCGACTGGCCGGGTGAGACGGAGCCGAGGTTTCCGGAGAACTCGTTGTCGATGAAGGTCATCAAATTGGCTCCGCCTGATCCGAAGGTGTAGCGGTACACCCCCCAACCGCAGTTGGGACAGATCCAACCGTTGTCCTCGATCGTGTTCTCGATCAGCGTGATCTCGGTTCCCCGGTATCCCGCGTCGATCCCGCTCAAGCCGTTGTCCGACATGTCGGTGCCTTGAACAAAGTACGGCCCCGATCCCCAAGCGAAGACCCCCGAGTAGACGTTGCCGGTGAGTTCACAGTCTCGAACCACAATGTCCGAGTTGCCGGACCGCAACGTGATACCGTCACCCATGTCGTCGACCACACAACGATCGATCAGAACCTGGTGACTCGACGCCCACCCGCCGTAGAACCGAAAACCGTCCCAGTAGTACTGGCTGTAGACATCGAACCCGCGAATCGCAATGTCGTGGCAGCAGACCACCCGGAACCCTCGCATCTGAACGGTGGATTCGGCGGAGAGCGCCTCGATGGTCAGCCCACTCAGGTTCCACGCCCAAACCCGCTCGGCATACGTTCCGGGACTCACGTAGACCGTCTCGACAGAGTCCGCTGCCGATTTGTAGAGCGCTTCCTGGATCGTTCCGTAGATGAACACCGTGCCGTCGTCCCGCACGCCGAAGATGCTCGAGGGCGGCACTTCGACTTCGAGCGTCGCACTCTCGCTGATGGCGTCGCCGTTGACGGTCGCGGTGATCGTATCGGTGCCGAGCGCCGTGGCGCCGAGCAGCTGGGTGTAGGTGCCGTCGCCGTTATCGACCACGCCGCCGATCTGCACGTTGGCGGAGCTCACGTCAACGTCGAGTCCGGCGCCGAGGAGCTGGCCGTCGCCGTCCGTCGGAGTGACCACGACCTCTGCGTATCCACCGAGGAACGTCGAACCCGGGCGAACCTCGATCGACCCGTCGCCGTCGACCGGAGGCGCGTCGGCAGTCTCGAGAGACAACGCGGCGCCCACCCAGATGATGTCATCGATCTGCGGCGGAGGGCCGGACGGAGTCATTATTCTTACCGAAAGATACTCGACACCAGCGGGAACCGTCACCGGCAGAGACACCGTGTCCCAGATCGCGCCGTCGGCGCCCGACAACAGGTTGTCGTAGCTCGTCGTGTTGCCGTCGACCGTCACTTCGATCGTGTCCAGGCCATCGTTGGCACTGCCGACGAACAGATCAATGCGAGCGTCACGGGACGCGTCGGACCCGTCGAAGTCGAAGTACTGACGAACGGTGTCACCACGTACAGTCGGGAAGCCGCCGATAGCGACGTCGATACCATCTCGGAGGTGAACGTCGACGGCCGAACTTCCGTCGTCGTAAATGACGAGAAGGCTGGCTCCGCTGTTTTGAGCGAAGAAGTCCATCTCGAGCTCGAGGGTGTTCGATCCAGAACCGACTAACCCGAGGCCAGTGATATCGGCGCGGTAGCTGGAGAAGTAGAAGTCGCCGGTGAACGGACCACACGGAGTACACGGAAACGCGAAGGTCGGTAACCCGACCTGGGTCCCGGTGACCGTCGTGCCGTTGACGAGCATAGTATCGTCACCGTCGACATCACCGAGCATGGCGCCCGACCAATACAAGATTGCCTGTACGACCGAGCCGGGCACATCGATCTCCAGCGCGTCAGACGGGGACGAGTCGAGCCCGATTCCCGCGGCGATGACGCCGGTCCCGCTCGCGGTGGCCAAACTGGAGATTCCCAGGAACTCACGACGACCTTCGGGTCGGCTCGCATTTTCGAGCTGGAGCGCAGCGTTGACCCAAATCAGGCTGCCGCCGCCGTCGATCATTTCCACGGTGACTTCGTCGACGCCTGCTGGCACGACGACGTTCGTAGAGAAGGTATCCCAAAGAGCGCCGTCACCGCTATCGAGTGCGCCTTCGATCTCGGTCACGTCCGAACCGATGGTGATGCGTATCGTATTCGCCGGGCTGTTCACGTTTCCGACGAACGCGGTCAACGTCCCCGACCGCTCGCTAACGGAGCTGTCGAAACGAAACTCGCGCGGAAGCGTCACTTGGCGAGCGCCGCCAAAGCCTTGGAAGGCGAAGTCGGTGCCGTCGATCACTTGCACTTGGTGAACGGGCGATCCGTCGTCGTAGATGACGATCATGCCCGCGCCGGTCGCAAATCCACCGATCGACGAAGTCACGGAGAACGAGTTGTTACCCGCCGCGACCAAACCGAGGTCGGTAATGTCTGCGCGGTAGGTCGTGTAGTAGTGGTCGCCGTCGAGCCCCGCCCCGCAGTCGTTGCAGGTGAAGAAGTACAAGGGATCGGAGACGGGTCGGCCCATTACCGTGGTGCCATCCAATTCGAGCGAGTTCCCAGCCGAGACGGGGGCAAGCTCGCTACCGTTCCAATACATCAGAACCTGGGTGATCGTCGAACCAGCCGGCACGTCGATATTCAGCAGGCCGGGTTCGATATCGAGACCGGTCCCGGCCGCGACGAATCCGCTACCCGACTGAACTGCGATCTGCGCTTCGAACAGCCCTTCATTCCCCTCCGCATAGATCGAGGAGACGCCAAGAACCATCGAAAGGATGGTGCACAATATTACGTGTGAGACTCTGAGATTCATGCGAACGCCCTTTTCGCGAGTTGCGCTTCTAGCCAACTACAGGTTCCGAGGCCCGAAACGCACGATGGGCGAACATCAGCACAGGTCGCGCGGCGACTCGAAAGTCGCGCGAGTCCCCTGACGGCCGAGACCGGGGTCTCTGGTTATGTTGTTCACGCACCCAACGTGATCCGACTTCGCGCATGATCGCCTCGGCGGCTAACGAGCCGCCGACCCCAACGATCGCATACACGGTTCCAAAACCTACATCACGGCCTACCGATGGGCTTTCCATAGGCTGCCGCAAAGCGCGTTCATGTCGGATTTTCAGTGAGCCTCGTTCAGACGACGAGATTTTCCATGTGAAAAGCTCGCTCGTCTACCAGATTGTTTGCAGTTTCTACGGGACCCGGCGCGGAGCTGTTGGTGGACAGATCACGGCGAGACGAAAAACAGGCCGGAGGCCACCGAGCTTCATACGTCAAAGGACGTCTGGAATTGCTCTCGGTCGCGCTCTGGCGCTCGGTCTGGATGTGGAAAGAGAGGTCCGACGGAGTCGAGTGCTTCACTTCGTAGGGTTTGAAGATTGTTGTAGACTCGATCCGTCAGACGCGGCGAGATAGACAACCCCCCCGCCGAGCCGCGAGGTTGCGTGATCAAATCTACCGGGACCGCGCGGCGCCGCGGGCAGAACGCGACATCTGCATGGCGAACCGCTCGTGTACGTTGACGACCGGGCGGAGTCGCTTCCAGACTTTCCACTGGGCTGAGGATCCGAGCACGGCTCATGAGGTGAGCCCGTCACGGATACCGTTGCGGAGCCCCCGCTTCTACCATCGCGGCCGTCCCGCTTCCCGGCTTCCGTACTCACAGCTATACTGCCGAGTTCTGTTCAAGTGCCAACACCATCGCCAACGCGAGAGGGAGTCCGGTGTTTCGGAATCCAATCCTAAGAACGAAACCGAGCTCTCGAGGAGCGGCGCGACCGCTCCTGGTGGGCGCGCTCCTGTTCGCCCTCGCCGCCTGCAGCTCCACGCGACCGCCAGTCATTCCAGCGGCACCGGAACCTGCGATGACGGCGGCCGAGCGGCAAACGCACCTGGAGTCCTTCGACCACGTTTGGAGCACGATCCACGAGCGGCACTTCGACGCGTCGTTCGGCGGGCTCGACTGGCCGGCGATCAGGCTCGAGTACCGACCCCGCATCGCGACCGCCACAAACGCCTCAGAGGTGCGGATGATCATCAGCAAGATGATCGGGCGACTCGAGCTGTCGCACTTCGGCTTGATACCGGCCGATGCCATTCAAGCGATGAACGAAGCGGAAGCCGCGGAGAATGAAGCGGATGCTGCGAAGAACGAATCCGCGTCGCTCGGCGACGCGCCACCGGCGAAGACAGACGATTCCAAACCGACGATCGCAACCTCGCCCGACACACCGAAGAAGAAGCGCAACCTCGATGGCAAAGGCCGACCCGGATTTGACCTGCGAGTGCTCGACGGTCGAGCCATCGTCACGAACGTGGTCCCCGACGGTCCCGCTGACGTAGCCGGTGTTAGCCTCGGCTGGGAACTGATTTCGATCGATCAACGCGCGATAGAACCAAGGATCAGAACCGTTGCCGCGGCCTACGCCGAAAGCTCGCTGAGAGATCACATTCTCCGGGCAACGGTCGCAAGCCGGCTGCACGGCGACCCGGGAGACGAGGTCGACCTCACGTTCGTCCGCGAGAACGACCTCGAAGAACGTCGCGTATTGGAGCTTTCACCGGCCCGAGGGCGGTATGCAAAACTCGGTAAGATCGCGGAATACGTTCACGTCGAATCCAAGAACGTGACCCCGAATGTTGGCTACATCGGGTTCAACATGTTTCTCGGACCCGCGCTACTGCAAGAGTTTGCGGCTGCGGTCGAGCAATTCCGCGACGAGGAAGCGGCCGGCATCATCGTCGACCTGCGTGGGAATCCCGGCGGGATCGGCTTCTTTGCAAATGCCATGGCCGGTTGGTTCTTCGAATACGGTGAGCACGATGTCGAAGATCTGCAACTCGGACAGATGTTCAACCGGGACGCGTCGCGGCCACTCATCTTTTCCATCAACCCTCGAATAGACTCGTACGGAGGCAAGCTGGCGGTTCTCATCGACAGCTGCTCGGCCTCGACGTCGGAAATCATGGCCGGCGGACTCAAGGATCTGGGTCGCGCGAGGCTGTTCGGCACCCAGACGGCGGGCGCAGCTCTTCCGTCGACTATCGAGACACTTCCCAACGGCGATGGATTTCAGTTCGCAATCGCGAATTACGTCTCTCGCGGTGGCGATGTGCTCGAAGGGGTCGGAGTCGCTCCGAATGAAATGGTTGAGTTGAGCCGAGATGGGCTACTCGCGGGGACCGATGAAGTGCTACGCGCCGCGATTCAATGGATAGAACAAACAGAAACGAACCGACAATGAAGACGGACCGAACAATTCGTCTGGATCGAAAGAAGGCCGACATGCGAACACTCGTCCTAGGCGCCGCGATCGCCGTCCTTGTGGCTCTGCCGTGCACCAGCTTTGCTCAAGGTGACGAAAAGAAGCCCGCACCTGCGGACCCGACACCCGTCGAGGCCGTCCTCGCGAAGTTTGCCGCGGCCAGTGGCGGCCCGGCACTCAAGAAGATCAAGAGCCGGAGCGTCGAAGGCACATTCGAAGTCGTCGGCCAAGGCATCAGCGGAAAGTCGAAAGTCGTCCAACGCGGAACCGACATGGTCACCGAGATGGATACGCCGTTCGGAAAAGAGACGCACGGTGTGTTGGGCAAGGTCGCTTGGGAGATGTCGAGCCGTGGTGATCGACTGAAGACGCCCATCGAGTTCGAGCAGATCATGCGATCGCTCCACCTCGACATGCCGCTGCGCTTCAAGTCCCTGTACGCGAAGATCACACACGAGGGCGTGGTCGAGTTCAAAGGCAAGAAGTGCGCGAAGCTCATCTGCACGCCACCGTCGATCAAGCTGAAAGACGGCACGACGAAAGTCGTTCCGGATGAAGTCTACTTCTTCGGTGAAGAATCAGGTTTGGTCCACGGCATGGAGATGGAGACCGAATCCCAAATGGGCAAGCTCAAGGTCCTCACGACGGCGGCGGACTACCGAGACGTCGACGGCGTCATGATCTCGTTTCTTTCTACCCAAGAGGTGGCCGCGTTCGGCATGACCGTGAAGTTGATCACGACGAAGGTCGAACAGAACATCGAACTGCCAGAAACGGCATTCGCCTTGCCCGCGTCGATCGTGAAGCTGATCGAAAGAGACAAGGAAGCGGCTGACAAGAAGAAGGATACACCGGAGAAGAAGGCGGGCTAACCACCGCGCCGTCTTTACTGGCTGTGTTCGAAAATCGTGTCTCCACCCGGGTCGGGTGGGACACGATTTTTCTGTGTCCATCAACGACGGTACAAGTGACCGGCGGGAATTTTCTGTCGGCGCATCGTCGAACTAGACATCTCCAGCTGCAGCTCGGCGTCTCCCGTCGCTTGGAAGTACTCGATCCGAATGGGATGCGCACCAGTCGCCAGCGCGACGACCGCTGAGCGTTCGACCATGCCGTGCAGCCCGTCGTTGTCGATCAAGAGTTTGTCGTGGAGATACAGACGACTACCGTCGTCGCTCGTCAAATAGAGTGTGTAGACGTCGTTGGTGGGGACTTCCAAATACGCCTCGAACACGATCGCGTACTGCTCTTTTCGCTCCGTCACATCGATTCGAATTCCGTCGATCTCACCACTGCGTGTCGGTTTTCCCTCGAGATCGGCCAAGCTCTGCCAAGCACGTTCGTACAACGCGAACGAAACTCCGGGTACCAATGCGACCTTGGGTCGCGCGCCGACTTGCAATTCAGCGGGCGAGTAGCGCCGAAACGAAAGGCGAGCTTCGGCTAAGCTCGTCACTTCGCCACGCACTGCGATCGCTCGAACCTCACATGTGCGATCGACCCGTATGGGTCGCTGATACCGGGTCGACTCACGACTAGGCGACGCCCCGTTTGTCGTGTAGCGAATCTCAGCCTTGGGATCGTCGGAGCGTAGGGTGACGGTAGTCTCGCCAAAGAAGTGCGCCGCCGGTGTGTGAATCGCTACCGAAGGTGGCGCGGCATAGACCTCGACCGAGGACAGTATTGGGCACGCTCGTGACTCATGAATCGTAACCCGAATGCGGGAGGCGCGGACGGTTCCGGTCAACACGATTCGCTTGTTCCCGATAGTGGTTCCCCGTGCGATTTCTACCCACGAATCCCCCGTCCCGGCGTCGATCGAAAACGACTTCGTCCTCTGCCCGAGCGCGATGGGTTCCCGAAGCACGACGCGATCGAAGACTTGGGGAGCGCGGAAGTCGATCAACGCCGACGCCGATTGGACCGAATCGTTGGTTGCCCAGTAGGTTTCGTTGCTGCCGTCGGTCAGGTTTGCCGGACTAAATCGGACCGACGCACCGCGGACGTTCGACGCGGTAGCGCTTGCGCCGCGGGCGATGTCGTTCGCGTAGATGCGATCGAGCGCGGCGCGAAACTCCATGACACTGGCGACGTCGCGTTCGTGGACGAGCCCGCGCCGGTCGACGGGGAAATTGAGAAGCAGATTGGCGTTTCGCCCGACGGAACCGTGATAGATGCGAAGAAGGTGCTCAGCGCTCTTCACTTTCTCGTCCTGCGACGCGTGGTAGTACCACCCTGGACGTATCGACACGTCGCATTCGGCCGGAACCCAGTGCGTCCCGTTCGCATGTCCAACGGTGAGTTCGCGGGCGTGCGGGTAACCGGGGTACACTTCGCCCCTTCGCAAGAACGACCAGCACGTCTCTCCGGCAAAACCCCGTTCGTTCCCGACCCAACGCACGTCGGGGCCGCCGTCCGAAAAGATAACTGCATTCGATTGGCATTCGCGCACCACGCCGACGAACGCCGGCCAGTCGTATTGCTGACGCTTTCCGTTGGGTCCCTCGCCGCAAGCACCGTCGAACCAAACCTCGAACACTTCGCCGTAACCCGTCAGTACCTCGCGAAGTTGGTTCTTGAAATATTCGTTGTATACGTCGGAGTTGCCGTAGTCCGGGTGGTGTCGATCCCAAGGCGAGAGGTATACGCCAAACTTCAGCCCGAACTCGCGGCAAGCCTCGGATAGCGAGCGAAGCACGTCACCCCGGCCCTCTTGCCAATCGCTCGATGCGACGTCGTGCTCAGTGTAGTCCGAGGGCCAAAGACAAAAGCCGTCGTGATGCTTGGCGGTGATGATGACGCCGCGAAGCCCAGCGTCTCGGAAGACTTTGGCCCATTGCCGGCAGTCGAGTTCGGTCGGGTTGAATTGCTTGGGATCTTCCCGGCCCTCACCCCATTCGTGGTCCGTAAACGTGTTCATGTTGAAATGAACGAACGCGTACAGCTCGAGCTCCTGCCACGCCCTTTGCCGTGCATGAGGAACGGGGCCAACCGGCGCCGGGGGCTCTGAGCTCGATTGGGAGAAGCCGAACGAGACGACCGCGGCAAGGAGAATATGGCCGATCACAAGTGACCCTTCTCTCGAGAGGAAGGGCCAATCTTGCCTCTGGGGGCGCCAGGTTCAAGGATAAGGGGGAGCGGGGGCGATCGTGGTGCGTATCAATGGTGCTTTTGGGGGGTTCAGTACGATCGCCCCGCCCGGGGGGAGTGGGAAGGAGTCGGAGTGGGAAGGAGTGGGAAGTTGTCTCGGATCGGGCGGCTTGTACTCGTCAGGGTTGTTGAGTTTGGTGTTCCACCCGATCCGCGAGACGACCAAGAAAGACGCGCCGCTCGGTTGTCGCGCTGGGAGGCCGAGATTTCACACAAGTAGTTCTGCCACTGAGCTTTGTTCCCGCGTCCGTCAAAAGACTTCCGATACGGGAGTACCAACGGGTACGCAATTCGACCAAATCTTCGGGAACAGCTGACTCCACTCGCGCCACCACGTCTGTCCGACGCACCTCCGCCACGCAGAAATCCGCCATGCCGACACCGAGACCTGGGCCTCACACGAACCGCAAGGATCATCAAGACTTGCGAACCCCGGGATCCCAAAATCTAAGACCGGGACGACCGTGCGCCACCTCACGCCGTGGCTCCGGCACGAAGCGACACGACGTGCAACTGAACGTCGCGGAGGACGACACCGCGCAACTGCACAACCTTGCGCAACACCTACTCGGCGATCCCCATCGCGCGGACGACGCAGTGCAAGACACGCTGCTCGCGGCAATCAATGGTGCTAGCTCTCCCGTCCGAGACACCGGGGCGTGGTTGCGCGGAGTTTTGCGTCGCGTCAGCGCCAACGCGCGGCGAGCCGATCACGTGCGTCGCGTGAGAGAGACGCGCGGCGCGACCCTCGATCAGCACCACTCCCACTTCCATGTCGAACAGGACAGGGTCGTCGATCGCGAGAGGGCGGCCGACGTCGCACTCGCCATCGACGAGCTCGACGAGCCGTACCGCGTGGTGGTCCGTCTCACCTACTTCGAAGAGCTAGACTCGGTCCAGGTGGCGCGCCGTTTGGGCGTGGCACCCGCCACGGTGAGAACGCGCCTCCATCGAGCGCGCGCTACCCTTCGCGATCGACTCTCTGCCCAACACGGTCCCGCGTCGGTGGCCCTCTTCCCGTGGTTCGGCTCTTGGTTTCAGCGAGGGACCCATAACCCGATCGCGGCCACCGCGCAGACGGGAGTGGGGCTCTCCCTAGCCGCCAAAGTCGCTGCGAGCGTCGTCCTCTCTCTGTCACTGGCCGTCGCGTTCATGGCGGCTGACGGTACGGTCGTCGCGATCGCTCCCGCGTCTGAAGCACCGCCGACGACGCCGTCGTTCGTTGCAACCACAGCCGACGACATCATCGAACGCGCGCAACAGTTTCCCCCGCCGGATCCATGGATCACGCACGGTCAACCGATGTCGCCCGCGTCGGCTCTTCGCCGATCGACTCCGTTTCGATCCACCCCGTTTCGATCGGACGCACGAGCGCGTCTCGCTCGCTTCGAGCACAGTGTCGGCGCTCCGTTTCTTCTGTACCATGACCTCCCGACTTGGCTACGCCGTCATGCACCGAGATACGGCTTGTTCCTAAAACGACGCGGCGGGGACATCGCGATCCTCGATCTGCGCGACGAGCACAATCATCCCGTTCTCATCGACGCCAACGTTCGACACCTCGCGGAGTCCATGCTCTTCGAATACGACGCGCAACTCGTCGCGCAAGAGGCGTATGTCGCGCAGTGCGTTACCGACGGGGGGGCTCGCCTGCTTCAAGCCGGTTCGATTCCCACGATCCAGGTGGACGCCAACAAACGGGGTGTCATTGTCGACAGTCATCGCGACGGTCGGGTGACCGTCGTCGATATCGATGACGCATTCTTGGCCGACCGCGCTGCTCGATCCGATCGGCTCGAGGACCTTCGCCAGCGGCTTGCGGTCGATCGCGCGGTGCTCGCGGTGACACCCGCGAAAGACGAGTAGCGTCTTCGCATCGAGCCAACAACCACCAAAGGCGACTGGTGCTGTCCAGTCTCGCTGGCCCCAGTCCATGCAGCCCGCCCGCACCACGAGAATCTAAAAAAGCTTTGAACCATCACTCGGCCCGTCGCCTAGAACATTGCTTGGCAGGCCGCGATGACGCGGCCCGCGGCAACTAATGGCACTCGTGCTCTCTATTGGGGGATCTGTATGAAATGGGTGGTAGTAGCGGCAATGCTCACCTGCGCCGGGTGCGCGTCAATGCCGGGCGAATCGGCGTGGATCGCCAATGACGTCGCTTCACGCACCCTGGAGGCCTCGGCCGGGTACCTCGGATCAGACCGAGGGCTCAGCTCCACCGTCGCCGCCGATCAAGCCGAGATACGGGTGTCCGTCGATGACGCGCCCGACGCCGGGCGGCTGATGATCTACGAAGGCTCTTTCACGATCATCGTCGGCAACCCGGACGACGCGATCGGATCGCTGATTCGTCGTGTGCAAGAGACCGGTGGCTACCTGGTGGAGAAGAAGGACCGCAGTGTCACGTGCCGAGTTCCGGCGGATCGATTCGACGAAGTCGTGGCTGGTGTCCGCGGTTCCGGGCAGATCGCACACGAACATGTCACGGCACAGGACGTGACACGCGAATACATGGACATCGGTATCCGACTCGAGAACGCCGAGACGTCACGCACGCGGCTGCTAAAGCTTCTAGAGAAGGCAGAAGCAGTCGAGGCGATCCTCAAGATCGAGGAGCAGCTGCGCCGTTTGACAGATGAGATCGAACGGATGAAAGGCGCGCTCCGCTACATGACCGAGCGTGTCTCGTTTTCGTTGATCACCGTGAGCTACCAGGCGCCTCTGATCAATAATTCACGATCGGCGCGTCAGGCGAGTCGGTTTCCATGGATCAACCGCGTCGGCATCCGTTCGGTATTGGAGCGCTTCTAATGAAACGACTGAGCATCGCCCTCGTCTTGTCGATCGTTGGCGTCACCACTGGGTGCGGACTAACCATCGACGCGCCGCGCGACTTCCTTCGCTTGAATTCCAAAGAGGGTCTGAAGCTGACCACCGCCGACGACGCCCGAGTCTGGGTTCGTGAACAGTCGACATCGGTACCGGCGGACCTCGACTTCTGGACCGAAGCATTACTCAATGACCTCGTCGAACGCCGGGGCTACCTGGTCGTTTCGGACGACGAGGTCACCGATTGCGGGCCAGGCCGCGAGTTGGTGTGCGACGCCTCCGTCGAGGGGATTGACTACCGCTACTCGATCACGGTCTACGTCGTTGCGCCGAAGCGAATCCGTACCGTCGAGTATCTCGCGCCCAAGGAAGAGTTCGAGCGATACATCGCCGGCGTACGTGAGGCTCGGGGCACCGTTCGCTAAGAGACACCGTTCGGCCGCTAGCCAATGTACTGAGACAGCGTCCATTCGTTACCGTCGGGATCGCGAAGTTCGGCGAGCTTGATCGGCTCGCCGGGGCGCGTTTCCGGTGCCTTCAGCACGGTTGCACCGTGCTCCTTGGCCGCGGCGCACGCCGCCTCTACGTCACTGACTTGGAAACCTAGGCCTGATCGATTCGGCGTGCCGTCCCCGCCGCCGTGGAGCGCGATCACGGTGTCCCCATGTTTCAGCTCTGACCAGTGCGGAGATTGAAACCCGACTTCGAGCCCAAGGGCGTCGCGCATGAAGCACACCGCACGATCCATGTCTTGCGCCCACAACATCACCTTGACGACTTGAACGTCGAATTTCTCAGGCACGGCAGCCTCTCTCTCATCGGAAGAATCTACATGAAGCGGGTGATGTCTATTTCCATCGCCCCCGAAGCAGCTATCGACTCGAAGACAACGGCCGAGAGGCCGGTGCGCTCTTCGTAGTTCTGTAGCACGTGACTCTCGAACGACTCGACACCATCGGAGTCGACCAACGCCACCGCGCAGCCGGCAAAGCCGGCTCCCGAAAGTCGCGCGCCCACGCACGCCGAGTGACCTCGTGCAACATCAACGATGACATCGAGCGCGACGCTGGACACCTGGAAGTCGTCTCTCAAGCTGCGGTGGCTGGCGTTGATCAGCTCTCCGAACTGGACGACATCGTCCGCGCCCATGGCTGCGACCGCCAGTAGCGTCCTTTCATTCTCGGTGACCACATGGCGGGCCCGCCGAAAAGTCGTGTCGTCGATACGCCCGCGGCGGGCCGCTCGCTCCAGATCCGTCAGCGGGACGTCACGGAGCTCCGCCACGCCGAGCATCTCGGCCGCGTTTCGACACTGCTGACGTCGCTCGTTGTAGGCAGAGTCCTGAAGGCGCCGGCGAGTTCCGGTGTCGAGAACGACGACGGAGAATCCCACCGGAAGGGGCAGAGCGGAGATCGTGTGCGTTCGACAGTCGATCAGCATGGCGGAATCCGCCACCGCCGCCGCACTGGTCAGCTGATCCATGATTCCGCACTCGACACCGACCCAATCACACTCTGCTCGCTGAGCGTGCTGGGCCATGACGATCGGGTCCCACTCCAGCCCCGAGCTCGTCGCGAATCCACGCGCCACCGACAACTCCAACGCGGCGGAAGAGGACAAACCCGCGCCGCAGGGAACGTCGCTCGTGATCACACCGTCGAACCCGCGTAGCTCGTGGTTGAGCTGGAGCTGATGTGCGACCCCTTTGACATACTCTATCCAAGTGTGACCTTCGCGCTGAAGGGAGTCGAGGTCGAACGACATGACCTCGTCGAACGTGGTGGCTTGCACTCGAACCGTCCGATCTTCGCGGGGACGCAACGCAATCCACACCGAGCGATCGAGCGCCATCGGCAGCACGAAACCACCGTTGTAGTCCGTGTGTTCGCCAATGAGATTGATGCGGCCCGGAGCGCGAACGATCGCCGACGGCTTCGACCCAAAACTCGAAGTGAACGTTTCAATCGCCGCGATGGCGGGCGCAATCCTCGACTCCAAGCGAACCTCCCGCGTACAATGCCAAGTCTCCCGTTGTAGCAAATCACAATCGCTCGGGTAAGTTCCATCGAAGAACTGAGCTCTCTCGTCGAGGCGACTCTCAATGCATGTTCGAATCGCGACGCCAAGTTGGGATGAACCCACGGGGAACGCGCGTACCGCGGGGCGCTGGCAAGCACTGCTCACCGGTCTCGGGCACGTCGTCTCAGTCGGTGAGCAAGACGATTCGACGACCGAGCTATTGATCGCGATACATGCCCGAAAGAGCGCCACCGCGGTGGCGTCGTTCCGGTCCGAGTTTCCGAATCGCCCAATTGTGTTGTTGTTGTCGGGAACCGATTTGTACGGAGATCTTCACCAAGATCCGATCATGACGCGGTCGCTCGAGGCGGCGGATCGTCTGATCGTTCTGCATGAACGCGGTGGGGAAGACGTCCCCCCTCAATTCCGAGAACGCGTGCGCTGGATCCCGCAGTCGGTGTTGCCTCCGACGGAAATTCCGGCGCGTCCCCACGATCATGTCCGCGTTGCCGTGGTCAGCAACCTCCGAGACGTCAAGGACCCGCTGCTCACGCTCGAAGCGCTCTCCTACCTACCCGAATCGTCGACGATCCATGTGGTTCACGTCGGCCAACCCCTCGACCCCGTCCTCGAGGAGCGCGCGCGTCGAGCATCACAGTCTCAGCCCCGGTACACGTACCTCGGACCGACTAGCCTGGAGGATGCGCTGAGACACATCGGTTCAGCTCACGTTCTGTCGCTCACGTCGAAGTTGGAAGGTGGGGCAAACGTCGTCTCGGAAGCGATCGTGCTGGGGACACCGGTGATCTGTACGGAGATCGCCGGCAGCGTCGGTATGCTCGGGCCAGACTACGAAGGCTACTATCCCGTCGGCGATGCGCGAGCGCTTGCCGAGCGACTGCACCGCGCCGAATCCGACCCGTCGTACTACGAGCGGCTCTCACGCGCGTGCGCGGAGAATCGCGAACAGTACACGCCGGCGTTCGAGCGAGAGAAGTGGCGACTACTTCTCGGTGAGTTCGAACGCGACTGACGAAAGCCAACGGTTCCCGCTCAACGCAATAATGGAAGTTCCCGAGGAGTGGGCGACATCCATTCGCACCCGTCGTCACCCACGAGCACCATGTCCTCGAGTCCCAAGTATCCTCGCCCCTCGACCATGACACCGAGTTCTAGCGTGTATACCTGTTGTGACGCCACGGTTCGCTCGACCGTCTCGCCGTACCGCTCCCACCGCGGCCCGAGAAGTGTCCCACCATCGTGAACCGCCTGACCCACCTGGTGCCCCACACAGTGGGCGTACTCTTCATACCCCGCGTCGGTGATGACCTTGCGCGACGCCGCATCGACGCGCCA
This sequence comes from Planctomycetota bacterium, assembly GCA_021776775.1. GTDB lineage: Bacteria > Planctomycetota > UBA8108 > UBA1146 > JAJFFE01 > JAJFFE01. The sequence goes on from JAJFFE010000145.1 coordinate 86,914, forward strand.
CCCTTCGATCCCCGGTTCGAGAATCGAAAACGCGGCGTCGATCGCCGCCCTAACGGTATCGAACGCTCGCGCGACGTCATCCGGCAACGCAGTCTCACCGTCGTGCGGGACGTACCACGATCGTTGCAAATCCGAACAGTACCCACGCGCCTTGACTCCCACGTCGATGTGGAAAATCTGGCCGGGTGCGACGGTGAGCGCAGCCGAGGGAGCGCCGTGGCCCACTTCCGACTCAGGTCCACTCGTCACGAGCGGGCACGGATCCCACGCCGCTGGTACCCCGCGTTCTTTCATGGCATCGCGAACGAAATCATAGACTCGAGTCTCGCTCCAACCGGGTGCGACTTGGTGCGAGACATCGTCGATGATCGAATTCGTGATGGCGATCGCCTCGCGCATTCGCTCGAGCTCGGCCGCGGTCTTGTGACCACGGAAGACATCGAGAATCGCAGCGGCGCTCTCCAGACGATCGGCGTACTTCGTGTCTCGCAAATAGTCGACGAGTCGTAGATACATCCCGTGCGACAACCCGTCCGATTGCGTGTCGTCCAACGAGTAGTTGATCGCGATCCTCGCCGGATCCAACCGCGAGATCTCATCGGTCAACAGCTGTCGCGGAGACTCGACGTAGGTAACGACGCGGGGCCAGACTTCCGACTCGCGCACGCCGTCGTGGCGCCCCACGATGGCGACCCGCTCTCCGTTGGCCGCAACGAGGAAGCAACTCTGCCAAGTCACATCGTGACCCAATATGAGCGATAAGACCGGGTCCCCGCCACAGCTCGACTCGCGGACAAAGGTGAGCCACAGATCCACTCCTTGGCTACGCAAGATGTCTGGGGTGATCCGGAGTTTTTCGGCCGGTATAGACATGTATCGCTCACTATCTTTGGAGATCCGAAAGGCGGTCGAGCCAAGTGAGACTAGCGTTCCCGAAGCGGAAGGAAAGAGCCATACGGGTATGATATCGAGCTAGCAATCGGTTACTCTTCGATCGCCGAGTCCCGACGGACGCTGGTCTCACGAGAAGCAAAGCGTTCGGAGCAAAGTCCGGCGCGGACTGTTGTTCCGTCGAAACTTCGGCTTGGGAGTGCGTTTTGGACGGCTGCGTTTCAGGAGGATTGTTGGACGAGAGATCGGCCGCCGTCGCGGTCACCGCGAAAATGGCGCTCATGGACGGCGAGATCGGCAACCCCGAGCGGGCGCTTCTCGAAGAGCTGCTCGGGACTGGACCGATCGTCGACGAGGTCGTCGAGTACGCTCGAACCGTCCCGCTGAAAGACCTTCTAACTCGCGTCAATCGCTACGAGGATCGCTTCTTCGTAACCTACCGCGCGTACTTCATGGCCGCAGCAGACGGGACCCTCGATATCGCCGAACTTCGCATCTTCAATCGATTGGTTCGCGAGTTCGCCATCGCATCCGGCGACCGTGACCTCATCGTCGAAACGCACGCTCGCCTGACGGCCGAAAAGCCCGCCGACCCAGACCCGCGCGTGATGGAGCTGTATCGAGCTTCGAGCTTCTTCGAGCAAGATGGATAACTCTCAGCGTGAGGTTGGACCTCCGACGAGCTCGAAGCCTATGCGCCTATGGGTGGCTCGTCCAATAGTCGCCTTGTTGCTTGCCCTAGTTACCGTCGGTTGCTTGCCGTCGGTCCGCCACATCCCGATCACGACTTCCATCGATCCGAAGAACTCGCGGCTGCCGATGGAGTACCGCAGCGGAGAGATCCTGGCGTTGGCGAACGTCGATAGCACCGGCCCGTATCGATTCAAGCTCGACACGGGGGCAAGCGTGATGGCCATCACGGCAAGCGCGCGGGACCGACTAAAGCTCGAAACCCGAAGCTTGCCGTGGCGATTGACCGGAGCGGGCGAGAGCCGCTGGAAGGTCATCGAGAGCGCACAGCTCACGGTAGTCTCACTCGGTGCGACCAAGTTCGAGGGCATCGACTGCTTGGTCTTGGATGGCGTCGAAGACGACGGCTTCCTGGGTAACGGGCTGTTCGACGCCGGGGTCCTGGTGATGGACTTCCCGAACAACTCGTTCAACTTCCGGCCGACCGCACCGCTCGACCTAGCAGACCCTAACCTGGTCCCTATCGTGTTCGAAGGTGGCGTCCCCATTTTTGAAGCCCGAGTCGACGATCAAACGGCACGCTTCACTCTCGACACCGGCTTCAACGGGTGGATCCGTCTACCCATCGAGTGGCGCGATCGCTTCGAGTACCGTAGCCGGCCCTATGCCGTCGACGTGCAAACGATTCATCGCGTCCGTCGCGAAGAGTTCCGTCAGATCGACGGGGTCCTACGCGTTGGAACGCACGACCTCCTCAACCCGATCGTCGTTTTCGGAACCGGATCACCGCTGTTCGGTACCCGGGCCATGGAATACTTCGAGGTCACGCTCGACGCCAAGAATCGTCGCGTGGGTTTCGCCAGAAACTCTACGAATCCAATTGTCATCCCTCCGATCCAAGAGCTCATGCGGTTCGGATCGGTCTGGCTCCAACCTTCGGCGACAGAACGCCGACTGTGAGAGGAACGCTGCGAACATGAGCACGCTCAAGGGCAACGCGGTCATCGGTCAATCGGGCGGTCCCACCGCGGTGATCAATCAATCGCTAGTGGGTTGCGTGGAGGGCTTACGAACCTGCGACGCGATCGAGAAAATCTACGGCGCTCATCACGCCGTGCGCGGCATTGTCGACGGTGACTTGATCGACCTCACCGACGTGAGTGCCGAACGGCTCGAGCGAATCGCACAAACGCCATCTTCCGCGTTGGGATCGAGTCGCGACAAACCGGACGAAGAGTACTGCCGAAACATCTGCCAAAGCTTCGAGAAGCTCAACATTCGGTACTTCTTCTACATCGGCGGCAACGACAGCTCGGACACCTGTCGTATCGTCAACGAAGTGGCAAAGAGTCAGGGCTACGAACTGCGCGCCTACCACATACCGAAGACGATCGACAACGACCTCGAAGAGAACGACCACACTCCGGGGTACGGTTCAGCCGCTCGCTTCGTCGCGTGTGCGTTGATGGGGGACGCTCTCGACAACAAGGCGCTCCCGGGAATCAAGGTCGACGTCATCATGGGTCGTCACGCTGGTTTCCTCACCGCGGCAAGCTCCTTGGCGCGCACGTCCGACGACGACGGGCCGCATCTGATCTACGTTCCGGAAGTCGCTTTCGACATCGATCGGTTCATCGCCGACGTCGACCGGGTGTTCTCGAGGTTGGGCCGCTGCGTGATCGCGACCTCCGAAGGCATTCACGACGCCGACGGAACCGCGATCGCGGCGAAGCTCGCGGCAGACGTCGAGAAGGACGCCCACGGAAACGTGCAGTTGTCGGGCAGCGGCGCACTCGGCGATTACCTCTCACAGCTCATCAAGGACCGCCTCGGCAAGAAGTTGCGGGTGCGGGCCGACACCTTCGGCTACCTCCAGCGGTCGTTCGCGGGCTGCGTCAGCGAAGTCGACCAGCGGGAAGCTCGAGCCGCGGGACGACGCGCGGCAGACCTAGCGATCGACGGGAGCGACGAAGGCTCGATAGCGATCCGTCGTACGAGCAACGATCCGTACCAAGTGTCCTACGATCGAATCGAACTCAGCGACGTCGCGGCGAAGACGCGAACCTTGCCGCTGGAATACATCGTCGACGGCTGCGACATCGCGCCGAGCTTCCGGGAGTATGCGCTGCCACTGGTCGGGCCGCTGCCGATCATCGAGCACTTTTGAAGCGCGGCGCCGGCCCAGGATGGACGATACAATGTAGAGGATTCCCGATCGTCGGAAATTCACTGCAAGGAGAACACTAGCGTGATTCGTATCATCCACCTGGGCCTAGTTTTGCTTACGCTCGGCACTCCTGCGTGGGCGCAGTTCACCGCCGTTGCCGGCGGCACCGCTACCCCAGGCCTGCCGGTTTCGGACACGAACCCGGTCGCGACGAGCACGATTTTCATCTCCGAGACTCTTTCGATCGCCGACATTCAAGTCGGCATCGACGTCACTCACACGTGGCGCGGTGACCTCGAAGTCGAGGTCACCTCTCCCGCCGGCACTACCTTGCGCCTGCACGATCATCAAGGAGGCAGCGGCGCCGATCTCATCCTGACGTGGTGGCAGTTCGGCGTTGCCAACGGCGACGAGGAGTACGACTGCGCTTGCGAGATGCAGCCGGCGCCGGGGTCCTTCTTCGACTGGTTCGGCCAGTCCGCGTACGGCACTTGGACCATGACGGTCACGGACACCGTCCTAGACGATGACGGCACGTTCAACTCGTGGTCGGTGGCGATCTCCGACATGGGACCGCCGCTTCCGATCGAAGCGATCACCTGCAACCCGGAGCTCGGCACCGGCGTCGTCAATCTCAACTGGGGCAATCCACCGTCGGGATACGACGAGATCTTGGTACGTGTCAACGGAACGGTGATCGACACCATCGCGGGAATCTCGACGACCTACTCGACCCCCGGGCTTTCACTGTCGACCATCTCGGACATTTGCCTGTCGGGTGTCCTCGACGGACTCGAATCACTACCGACGTGCTGTTCGACGTTTCTGCCCGGTCCGCCCTCCCTGTCGGCGTTGATCTTCGCCGGCGAGGGGCCCGGTGACATCGACAGCGCAGCCGCCCTCGAAGCGGCGCTCTCGGCGCAAGGAATCTCGGTCGATGTCGTCACCGGGTTGACTCCGTCGATCGTGGACACGCCGGCGAGTTTGTGGCTATGCCTCGGCACGTTTCCCAATGCCCACGTGATGACTCAAGCGGAAGGCGGACTGGTTCGCGATCTCGTCGTGGCCGGGATCCCGCTCTACGTCGAAGGGGCTGACACCTGGGGATTCCACCCCGCGACGCCAATGTGGCAAGTCGACGGCGTGGCAGACTTCGAAGCAGAGGACGGAGACGACTCGCTGGCCGTCTTGGTCGGGGCCGACTTCGCGGGCCAATCGTTTGCGGATTTGACGGCGGAGTACGACCACGACCAACCCGGGAGCGACTGGACGGATCGACTGGTACCGGCCATCAACGACATTGCCGGTCCTGAATCAGGCGTGATCTGGCGCAGCGAGGCAGCTCCGGGCGGAGCGGGATACGACGTCGGCGTCCTTTACGATACGGTAGCGCCGTTCGGCCGGGTGATCGCGCAGTCGTGGGAGTTCGGCGGGTACTCCGGAGATCAAGCCGAGGTCGCCGCTCGCTACGTCGAGTTTCTCGGCCAGGCGAAGCAACCGTCCGGGGTGCACTTTCTGCGCGGCGACTCCAACGGCGACGGATCGTTCAACATCGCAGATGCGGTTTCCACGCTCGCCTTGCTGTTCACGCTCGGCGCGCCGGTGGTCACGTGCTTGGACGCGGCAGACGCCAACGACGACGGTCAAGTCGACATCGGCGACCCTATCTTCACGCTCAGCGCTCTGTTCATCAGCGGCGCACCACTGCCGTACGCCCCTGGCCCCACCGGATGTGGACTCGACACGACCGCCGACGCCATCGACTGCGCGTTCTTCCTCGGCTGCTTCTAAAGGGAGCGAGCCGCCGGGGGCGCGGTCACGCCTGTAGTTCGGTGAGACGTGTTCGCAGTGCAGCGTCTTGCCACTGCTCGGTCAGCGCTTCGAATTCGGGTGTCGGTCCCTGCCAACGCAACTCGTCGACATTGTCGAAGACGTCGACGTCGGTCCGAAGCACGGCGAGCTTCCTGAACAGCTCAGCAAGTTCGAAGTGGTTCGACAACGTTTGCGCAAGCTTGACCGCGCTGCGCACCTTGATATCCCAATCCGCCGCGTCCGCCGGAATCTCTTCGAGCTTGCCGTACCGCGCGAGCACGGTGGCGGTGGACTTGGCCCCCCACCCTTCGAGCCCCGGGAACCCATCGGCCGAATCCCCGACCAACGCGAGGTAGTCGGGAATCGAATCCGGCGATACACCGAACTTCTCTCGGATACCGTCGGCGTTTCGAATCACGTCGCGGCGACGGTCCCACTGCACGATTCGATCACCGACGACACACTGTCCGAGGTCTTTGTCGGGTGTGCAGATGACCACTTGCTCGACGCGTTCATCGGCCGCGGCGCGCAATGCCGCCGCTGCCATGGCGTCGTCCGCCTCGACCTCGACCATCGGCCAGACCTTCACTCCCATCGCGCGCAGGCCATCTTCAAAGGGATGAAACTGCGACAAGAGTTCGGGTTCGATGCCTTCCCCAGACTTGTACGCGGGCCAGAGTTCGTTGCGGTACGACTCGATCACGTGATCCGTGGCCACGCCGATGTGCGTCGCGCCATCTCTCAGGAGAGAGATGACCGAGTGCAAGACACCGAGCATCGCCCCGATCTCGTTGCCCTCCCGATCGCTCTTCCCCGGTACCGCAAAGTAGTGGCGGAACAACTCGTACGTGCCGTCGACGAGATGGACTTTCAACACGATCTCCTCACGCCTAAAGAAAACGAGCCAGTGACGGTCTCCGTCACTGGCTCGCTTTCGAGTGTAATCTATTCGCTGACTACGGGCACAACGGGAACTCGTCGCAACGAATCGCATCGTCGGTCGAATCAAAGCCACAGATCATGAACGGAGCCGGCGGTTCGGAGCCACCGGAGAACAGGTAGCTCAACACGTACACGGGGTCGGCAACGTCGACTCCTCCGTCGTCGTTAGCGTCGAGCGCGTCGTCACAATCGACGACGTTGTCGACTCCGATGAACAGCTCGAGCGACGCGATCGGATCGGCGATGTTGACCATTCCGTCTCCGTTGGAATCTCCGCGCGAGAACGGAGCGAGACACTCGGCGGTGCAGCAAGTCGCAGGCACCGGCTCCAAGCACACCGTCTCGCCGGAGATGCAAACGTCGAACGATCCCGCGCCGGGCAGAACGATCACCGCCTCTTGCGCGTCACCGGGCAGCGTCACCACCTCGACGCCGTCGACTGTGACGGTGAGGAACGCGTAGATCGACATGTTGTTCCAACTCAGCGAAACCATGCAGCTCGTTTCGTCCTCGTCACAGACGAGGTTCTCCACGGGATCGGGGAACACGTCGCTGATCGCGCAGTCCGCCAGACAGCAAGTCTGCGCGCCCGCGATTCCGTCGCGAATCGGCTCGAAGCAGTAGTCCGCCACACCCGGCACTTCGATTTGAGCCATGGTCGCGGTGCCGGCCAACGTGTCGATCAACGCGCCGTCTTCGTAAACGTTGATCGAGTCGTACGGCCCCTGATTCGTCCATTGAAAGGTGAAGATGCAGGTGCAGAGATCGCCGGACTGCGTGCAATCGAGGGCGACGATGGGATCGACGTCTTCGACGATCTCGATGTCGCCGCACACTTGGGTCGGCGTGATACCGGCGCTGGCCGTGTCGACGACGAGTGTCGGCACCGGCGGACTGCCCAGCGTGCCACAGAAACAAACGGTGTAGCTGCCGGGCGCGGCGAGCAACCCGTAGTCGATGGTCAGCAACTCGTATCCGGTCCCCGGACCGAGCACGGCGCACGACGTGAAGCAGATCACAACGCCGTGGGTGAGGCCGGCCGGGAACAGGTCGATCGACTCGAAATCAGGCTCGTCGCCGCCGTTGATCGTCGCCGTCGTCGACCCCGTCGCCCCGGCGGTGAGCGCGAGATCTGCGCTATCGTGGCAGACGCCGTACGACCAGCCGCGGAGATCGTCGCCCGCGTTGTCGAAAAGGACCGACGTGGTGGCCGAGGTGCCCTCGACGCCAGCACCGCCGCCAATGGCGATGGTGTACTGCGCATCGGCGAGCCCGCAAAGCGCTACCAGTGCGAGACATACGGAAAGAAGACGCAACGGGCGGAGCCCGGATGCAAGGTAGCGGTCCATTCGATTTCCTCTTCTGTGGTGAGTAGCCCAGACCCACCTACTCTATTGTTCCTGGGCAGGTGTTCAAGCCTGGTTGACAGCGAGCCGAATACTGGAATATCCTTACATGCGGATAAGCGGATCGACAACAGGGGACGAGGCGACGAGCGAGCGATCAATGCTCTCGCAATCCTCAGCATGTGACGAAGATACAGAGAACACCCCGCTCCCAGTCACTCGGCCCGCGGTCACCCGGCCCAAACGTGAGGCACGCCATACCGATGCTCAGCCTGGACGCGTCCACCGATCTCTGCCGGTTGCTCAGCGATTCGACGCGCACCCGACTCTTGTCGATACTCGACGAAGAAGAACTCACCGTCGCTGAACTGACCGAGGTGACGCGACTCTCTCAGTCTCGGGTCTCGACCCACCTCGGCAAGCTGCGCGAAGCGAAACTCGTCCGCGACCGACGGGCCGGCACCCACTGCTTCTACTCGATCAGCCCGTCCATGCCGGAATCGACCCGGCGCCTTTGGGAAGTACTGCGCACCTCCACCTACGATCCGCTGCTCGAAGAAGATCTCAGCCGGGTCAGCGAAGTGGTGCGGTCGCGGGAACGCGGCGCGTGGGCAGACTCGGTCGCTGGCCGCATGCACCGTCACTACTCCCCGGGGCGCACGTGGGAAGCTGCCACGCGAGCCGTGCTCGGCTTCGCCGAGTTTGGCGACGTGCTGGACATCGCGTCGGGTGACGGGGTCTTTGCTGAACTCATCGCATCGCATTCGCACACCGTGACCTGCGTCGACCTCAGTGAGAAAGTCGTCGAAGCGGCACGCCGACGCCTGACGCACCTCACCAATGTCGAAGTCACGACGGGCGACATGCACCAGCTGCCGTTCGAAGACGACCGCTTCGATCAGGTCGCGCTCATGAACGCGTTGACGTACGCCCACGATCCGGGCCTCGTCGTGCAAGAGGCAGCCCGAGTATTGCGCCCGGGCGGGTTCTTGGTGGGATCGTCGCTCAAGAAACACAAGCACCGAGATAACGTCACTCAATACGACCATGTCCAGCTCGGGTTCGAGCCGGACGAACTACGAGACATGCTCGCCAAGGCCGGGTTGCTGGTGTCACGCTGTGATACTACGTGTCGCGAACGCCGCGCTCCCTATTTCGAAATCATTACAATCCACGCGCAGAAACGCGCGTCGGCCGTGGAAGGTGCCTAACGTTGGCCCAAGACAACGCGAATCCACCCTTCGATCCGTCTCGTGATCGCACAGCAGAGCTTCGTGCGTTGCTCGAAGAACGAGTCCTGATCATCGACGGCGCGATGGGCACGATGATCCAGGGATACAAACTCGAAGAAGAAGACTTCCGGGGGGAGCGCTTCAAAGATCACTCGCACGATCTCAAAGGCGACAACGACCTGATCTCGATCACCCAGCCCAAGATCGTCGAGGACATTCATCGCGCGTTCCTCGAGGCCGGGGCGGACATCCTCGAGACCAACACGTTCAACGCGACGCGAATCGCCCAGGCCGACTACGGGCTCGAGGAACTGACGTACGAGATCAACTTCGAAAGCGCCCGCATTGCCAAGAAGGTTGCGGACGAGTTCTCGACGCCGGACAAGCCGCGTTTCGTCGCCGGCGCTCTCGGACCCACGAATCGCACGGCGTCCATCTCACCCGATGTCGAAAATCCGGGCTTCCGGAACGTCTCGTTCGACGAGCTGCGAGACGCGTACACCGAAGCGGCGCGTGGCCTGATCGACGGCGGCGCTGACATCCTTCTCGTCGAAACCGTCTTCGACACGCTCAACGCCAAAGCCGCGCTGTTCGCCATCGAAGAGCTCTTCGACGAACTCGGTGGTCGCGTGCCGGTCATGATCTCCGGCACAATCACAGACGCGAGCGGACGCACGCTCTCGGGGCAAACCACCGAGGCGTTCTTCAATAGCATCGAGCACGTCAACCCGCTCTCAGTCGGGTTCAACTGCGCGCTCGGAGCGACCGAGCTACGCCCCTACGTGCAAGAGCTCTCTCGCATCGCGTCCATGTACGTCAGTGCTCACCCGAACGCCGGGCTACCGAACGAGTTTGGCGAGTACGACGAGACGCCCGAGATGATGGCCGCCACACTGCGCGAGTTCGGCGAGACCGGACTCCTGAACATGGTGGGCGGGTGCTGCGGGACCACTCCCGACCACATCGCCGCCATCGTGAAGGCGCTCGACGGGGTCAAGCCGCGCACCCGGCCGACGATTGATCCGTACTGTCGGCTGAGCGGACTCGAAGGCGTGACCATTCGCCCGGAATCGAACTTCGTCAACGTCGGTGAACGGACGAACGTCACGGGCTCAGCCAAGTTCGCGCGCCTCATCAAAGACGGCAACTTCGAGGACGCTTTGGCTGTGGCTCGACAACAAGTCGTCAGCGGCGCTCAGATCATCGACATCAACATGGACGAGGGATTGCTCGACTCCGAAGCGATGATGGTCGAGTTCCTGCAACTGATCGCAGGAGAACCCGACATCGCCAAAGTGCCGCTCATGATCGACTCGTCGAAGTGGTCGATCATCGAAGCCGGCCTCAAGTGCGTGCAAGGCAAGTCGGTCGTCAACTCGATCAGCCTCAAGGAGGGTGAAGAAGAGTTCATTCGCCACGCGACCCTTTGTCGCCGCTACGGCGCCGCCGTCGTGGTCATGGCGTTCGATACCGATGGGCAAGCCGACACAGTCGAACGCAAGGTCGAGATCTGCACCCGCTCGTACAAGATACTCACGGAGCAGGTCGGCTTTGCGCCGCACGACATCATCTTCGACCCGAACATCTTCGCAGTCGCCACTGGGATCGAAGAGCACAACGGCTACGCGGTCGCGTTCATCGAGGCAACGCGCCAGATCAAAGAGGCGCTACCGCACGCGCTGGTCAGCGGCGGCGTCTCCAACGTGTCGTTCTCGTTTCGCGGCAACAACCCGATTCGTGAAGCGATCCACTCGGTGTTCCTCTACCACGCCATCAGCGCGGGAATGGATATGGGGATCGTCAACGCGGGGCAACTTGCGCTCTATGACGAACTCGACCCCAAGCTGCTCGAGCACGTCGAAGACGTCATCCTGAACCGACGCGACGATTCGACCGACCGACTGGTCGAGATCGCCGACAACTACAAAGGGAAGGCGCGGGAGAACAAGGAGGACCTCACGTGGCGGGAAGCTCCGGTCTCGGAACGCATCTCGCACGCGCTGGTCAAAGGGATCACGTCGCACATTATCGAAGACACCGAGGAAGCTAGACTCAACGCAAAGCGACCGCTCGATGTCATCGAGGGGCCGCTCATGGACGGAATGAACATCGTCGGCGACCTGTTCGGTGCCGGAAAAATGTTCTTACCGCAGGTCGTCAAGAGTGCGCGCGTCATGAAGAAGGCGGTCGCGCACCTCCTTCCATTCATGGAGGCCGACACCAGCGCGCCCAAGACCGCCAAGGGCAAGATCGTCATGGCGACCGTGAAGGGCGACGTTCACGATATCGGTAAGAACATTGTCGGGGTCGTTCTTCAGTGCAACAACTACGACGTCGTCGATCTCGGCGTCATGGTGCCGACGAAGAAGATCCTCGACACGGCAAAAGAGGAGAACGCAGACATCATCGGGCTGAGCGGGTTGATCACACCGTCGCTCGACGAAATGTGCCACGTCGCGAGAGAGATGGAGCGCGAGGGATTCACCCTACCGCTCTTGATCGGTGGCGCGACAACTTCACGCGTCCACACCGCAGTCAAGATCGAGCCGAACTACCACGGTCCCACGACTCACGTGACAGACGCGTCCCGCGCGGTGGCCGTCGTGTCGAGCTTGCTGTCCGCCGAGCAGCACGACGACTTCGTGGCCAAGACCAAGATCGAGTACGAGAAGATTCGTTCTCAGCGTCAGAAGACGGGCAAGGAAGCGCGCAAACTCACGATCGAGCAAGCGCGCCGGAACGGACTCAAGAGCGACTGGGCGAACGTGCCTATCGTGCGGCCGAACCAACCGGGGATCAGCATCTTCGAAGACTACGACTTGGCCGAACTGATCCAGTACATCGACTGGACTCCGTTCTTCCACGCGTGGGAACTCAAAGGACGATACCCGGCGATTCTCGAACACGAGAAGTACGGCGAGGCAGCCCGTAGCGTCTACGCGGATGCTCAGACCATGCTGCTCAAGCTGATCGACGAGAAAGTGCTGAAGGCTACCGCAGTGGTCGGCCTGTTCCCGGCAAACTCGGTCGGCGACGACATCGAAGTCTACACCGACGAGTCGCGATCCGAGGTCCAGGCCGTGTTCCACACCCTTCGCCAACAGATGGCGAAGTCGAACACGAAGCCGAACTACGCCCTGTCGGATTTCATCGCTCCCAAAGAGTCCGGAGTCACGGACTACATAGGAGCGTTTGCGGTGTGCGCCGGCGGAGGAATCGACGAGCTCGTCGCTCGCTACGAAGCGGAGAACGACGACTACTCGAGCATCATGGTGAAAGCGTTGGCCGACCGGCTGGCCGAGGCGTTCGCCGAGCGGATGCACGCGAAGGTGCGGCGGGAGGTTTGGGGCTACGTCCCGGCCGAAACGTTCGACAACGAAGCGTTGATCCGTGAAGTTTACCAAGGGATTCGTCCGGCACCCGGCTACCCGGCCTGCCCGGATCACACCGAGAAGCGCACGCTGTTCGACCTCCTGCAGGTGGAGAAGAACGCAGGGATCGAACTGACCGAGAACTACGCCATGTTCCCCGCAGCCGCGGTCAGCGGAATCTACTTCGCGCACCCCGAAGCGACGTACTTCGGGGTCGGCAAGGTTCGCAAGGACCAAGTCGTCGAGTACGCCAAACGCAAGGGAATGGACGAAACTTTGGTCGAACGGTGGTTGGCACCGAGCCTCGACTACGACGCGGACACACCCGCCGCGCCGGAGCCGAAAGGACCCCCCCCCGGCCCACAGCGCCGAAACCGGGCCTCTTCTCCGACGCGTGACCAATACACGCGCAACTGAGGCTCGGCGACCGACGATTCACCGCAGCACCCTTCGAGCGACACCCGCTCGAAGGGTGTTTTGCATCACGGCGAATCCCGGAAAAGCGTGTCGGGCTACGGCGCGGATTTCGTATCCTGTGCGATCGGTTCCTCGGAAGTCTCGACCCGTCTCTGCTGAGTCCAATTCATCGGTGTTCAAACGTCGGAGTTCAACATGAAGTACGTTCTACTCGCCGTCGCCGCGATCGTCCTGTTTCCCACCGTTGCGCCGGCCCACGACGGCCACGCTCATCCGCACGATCACGTCGAAACTCCCGCCGAGTCGACGCCGTGGCTGAAGCCCAACGTCCCGAGCCCTCGGGCCGAAAACGGGGCAGCGCCGCAGGAACCCAAAGGGGTGACCGGGAGCGGCAAGTACACCTTCCGGCACTACCCGATCGAGGTCCCGGCCGAAATGGCGAAGCACCTCAAGGGTGCGCACGGCGGCTTTGCGCGCGACCCGGAAGCCGACGGCGGTGACGGATCGACCTACTTCTCTCTGAAGAACGTCGGCTTGATGCGGCTGGCCCCCGATCTGTCCGGGATCGAGATCATCGGTGGCGACGCTGCCTTCACCGGAGTCAATCTCCACAACACGTGCTTGTTCCGTGAAGGCGGCGAGACCTACCTCGCCCTGCCGTCGGACGAAGCGCAGAAGGCGTTCTTGACCACGACGAGCGGCACGCTGTTGCGAACGTTTCCGAACCCCTACAGCGCCGGTAAGAAAGCGTTTCGGGTGTGCGATCTGGAGTACATCGACGGTCGCTTGTTCGCGCCGAACGGGTACGCGGACAACGTCTGCTTCACCACGAACCCGTTCATGGCTTCGCCGAACGATCCTTGGGTCGGCGCGTGGGACGCATTTCGTTTCGGCGGCAAAGGGAAAGAGCACGGCAAGTTCGGCACCGCGCACGGAATCACGATCGTTCCCAACACGAACGTGTTCACGATCGCCGATCGTGCCAACTCGCGTTTGGAAACGTACACGCCCGCGGGACGCTACGTCGGTGGCCTTCAACTGCCCGCCGGTTGCCTACCGTGCGACGTCGACTTTCACGAAGACCTGATGCTCGTCGGTTGTCTACGCGGACCGAAGAACAGTACGCCGGCTCCGATCTACATTCTCGAAAAGGGAAACCTCGTCGCCGAGTTGAACATCGGGCGCGACCTGGGCCTGCCAGGATTCACGCACATCCACAACGCGGCGTTCCGCGTGATCACGCAAGCGGACGGGACGCGAAAACTCTTCGTTTTGGCTTATGCGTGGAACCCGGGCAACTTCGCCATCTTGGAGCAGGTGATGCCGTAGCACCTCGCACACGCGAGTCGTGCTCACTGACAGATATAGAGTTCACGAGTGGAAGCGCAGCCGCTGTGCCGCTGAAGGGCGTGCTGCTGAGAACCGGGCATCTCGAGAACGGGCGCGAAGCGGCGTCACTCGGAGGAGTAGCCGACCAACTTCGTGAACTCGACGTCCGTGTCCGGAGTGTCGTTTTCGTCTCGGGCCGCGGCGCGCAGCAGAAGGTTCTCGACGCTCAACCCCTTGGTCAGCACGATGGAACTCGCGCCCGGAGCGACCGGCTCGAAGATCAACGAACCGTCGGGCCAGGCAAGCATGTCGCGAACCACGTCGATAATGTGATTCGTGACTTCGACCTCGACGACGTCGTGAGAGATCAAGCCCTGCTCGGTCAAGAGACTAGCCAGCGGGCGGTCTTCCCCGGGGAGAGCCTGAATCTCGAGTGCGGTTCTCAGTTGCGCTTCGTTGATGTGACCGCGTTGAATGAGGCGGTGACCCAATCGCTCTCGCGAATCGGAGCTGGCGTAGATCACACGACCGTTGGAGAAGAAGAGACGCGCTCCCCAACCCTCGGAAACGATGGTGACCGCGCCGGACTTCCGAGTGGCGCTGACGATCTGCAAGATCGCGTCGAGTCCGAAGCCGATGAGATGGGCATTGAACGCCATGGCGAGGTCTCTCAAGTGAGCAGCGTAACAACGATCGATCGGGCGACGAGACGCCCACACAGACGCCACCACAGTGCGGCATCGTCCATCAAGCGTACCCGGCTGTTGTGCTACCCGGCAAACGAGGCGTGACGTGACACGTACGGTCGAAACGTTCGAACTCCTTTACTCTCCGGAGTTTCTGCCTCTGCGCACCGCAGTCCTCGAGGTCGATCCGACCGAGGTCTCGATGATCGCGCGCCTGCGGGCCAAGTGGCCGGCCGAACTCGTCTCGGCGGCGCTCGAAGTCGCGGCGGGGCGCGCGGGATCTCGTGCGAAGTATCCGGACCGCAAGGAGGTCATCGGCGACCGCGAGGGGATCGAGCAAGCGACCAGCGCCCGAGTCGCCGACCACAAGGCGACTCGTTTCGCGCGCTTCAGCGATCGTCCGGTGATCGATCTCTGCTGCGGCATCGGGGGTGACTGTATGTCCCTCGCCAACGCTCACGACGTTCTCGCCATCGACCTCGACCCGGTGCGCGCCTGGATGTGCTCGCAGAACGCAGCGTGCGAGACCGAAGTCTCAGAGGTGGAAGCGTGGCTCGAACGCACGAGCCAGAACAGTGCGACACCGAATTCCGAGTCACTCTTTCATCTCGACCCGGCGCGACGCGTGGAACACACTGGCCAAGGGACACGTCAACGCGTCTCTCGCTTCGAAGGGTACCAGCCGTCGCCCGACTTCATGACTCGACTGATCGCCGCGTACCCACACGGTGCTATCAAACTCGGGCCTGGCGTCGACTTCGATGTGCTGCCGTGGGACAACGCCGAACTCGAACTGATCACGGACGGCGGCGACTTGGTGCAGTGCGTCGCGTGGTTCGGTGATCTCGCTACCAACCCGGGCCGGCGCTCCGCGACGATGCTCCCAAACGGTGCGACGCTCGTCGGTGATCCCGGCCGACCCAACGCCGGGGACGGCGAGATCGACGACTTCGTCGTGCAGACCGACGCTGCTCTCGAGCGCGCGCAACTGGTGAGCACGCTCGCCGATGACCTCGACCTGCGAGAGATCACCCCCGGGCTCGGGCTGCTCACGGGAAGCGCCCAACCCAATAGCCCGTGGCTGACGGTGTACCGCGTCGTCGAAGTCATGCCGTGGCGAGTCGCGCGGGTCCGCGAATGGTTGCGCGCCAACGATGGCGGGATCGTCGTCGTCAAGACACGCGGTGCCGCGGTAGAAGCGAATCGCGCGGCCCGCGACCTGCGGGGCGAAGGCAGCGTTTCCTATGTCGTGTTCGTATTGCGTCTCGGATCGAAAAAGGTGGCGGTGATCACCGAAAAGTGCGCTTCACCGTCGACGAACAGGTAACCCAACTCGAAGCAGGAGGGTCCACGCTTTTGGTCGCGATTGACTGCGAACTGCTTCTGAACGCCTACCGCGGCGGCGTTTTTCCGATGGCGCCGAGCCGCGACTCTTCCGAGTTGGCGTTCTACGATCCCGATCCACGAGCTATCCTTCCGCTCGACGGTTTTCGTTGTTCGCGAAGCCTTCGCCGCGACATCGATCGAAGCGTCTTCGAAGTCACTCACGACCGCGCTTTCGAATCGGTCATCCGTTCTTGCGCCAAGCCTCGTCGCGACGAAGACGAAACGTGGATCAACGTCGAGATCACCGACGCCTTCTTGCAGCTTCACGAACGCGGCGCGGCGCATTCCGTCGAAGCGTGGCGCGGCGGCAATCTGGTCGGCGGGCTGTACGGACTGCACCTAGGCGCGGTGTTCTTCGGGGAATCGATGTTCCATCGCCCCGGACTCGGCGGCACGAACGCGTCGAAGGTGTGCCTCGCCCACCTCGTTCGGCACCTCGACCGACAAGGGTTCATTCTGCTCGACGTGCAAATGCAGAGTTCTCATATGCAAACCCTCGGCGCGGAGGAGATTCCTCGTGACCGATTCGTATCGATCTTGAGGCGCGCGGTGGAGATGGACGTCGAGTGGTAACAACTTCGATGAACTTGGTGCAGACGCCGCTTCCATCGGTGAAACTTGCGGGCTCGTCAAACCGAGTTGGATGGACTGCGTGAACGCACTCGAAGGCACTCTCCTCGATCTCGTCGCGCGAGCGCTCGACACTCCGGTCGAGCGACTCGATCAGCGACGGCTACGCGACTGCCTCCGTGACACTCTGCGCGCCACGGACTGGAGCGAAGACGACGCGACGGTCGGTGATCCAGAACCAGGACGCGAAGTCGACGCGCTCATCGAGGCTCGCGTCCGACGTGCGTGGCAACTTACCGCGGCGCTCGCCTCCGAGGAACTCGGTGTTGACGTGCCACCGCCGCCCAACATTGCCGTGGCCTCGGGAGACGCCCCCCCGGGATCACGTCTGTTTCCGAGTAGCGTGGACTCGTCAACACTCGACGACGGAGAAGACCGCCGCACCGGGGCCGAGCGAACCATCGCCTTCGATTCGCCCCGCCATCTCTCCCTCGAACTCGACAACGACCGGGGACCTCCGCATCGGTCACAAGCTCCGTTGACCGAGGATCTCGCCGAAATTGCCGACAACGCTCGACGAAACTCCAGCGTGGCGCGCCGCGCTCCGACCGAAGACGCGTTGATCGGAACCACGCTCAAGGGGAAGTACCGGATAGCTCGGGCCCTCGGCCGCGGCGGCGCGGGAACGGTGTACGAGGCCGAGGACCTTCACATCGGGGCCAAGGTTGCGGTCAAGTTCCTACACCCGGAAGCAGCGCGACGCGCCGACGCCATCGAAGGCTTCGTCGCCGAAGCGAAACTCCTGACCACCGTCGACCACGAGAACATCGTTCGTTGGATCACCTTCGACGAAACAGACGACGGCGCCCCCTACTTCGTCATGGAGTACTTGCACGGGAGCGAGCTATCGACCGTGCTCTCTGAAAACGGGGGCGCGCTGCCGTGGCGCCGCGCCGTGCGGATCGCTCTTCAGGTACTTCACGCATTGGAACGCGCTCACGATCTGCCCAACGGTGAATCCCTGCTGCATCTCGATCTCAAGCCGCAGAATGTTTTCGTGCTGGAGGTCGCCGATCACGAGCACGAACGCATCAAAGTGATCGACTTTGGCATTGGCCAGCACGTCGGAATTGCCGTCGAGGTCGGTCCGAACCACGCGGGGTCGCCCTCGCTCGCTGGTGTTCTGGACGGCGTTCTGGACTTGGGAGCAACATTCACGGTCATCGCACCTCCGCGTCTCGATCAACCTCGTCGCGCCCGCGGTGGGACGCCGCTCTTCTCTTCGCCCGAACAAGCGTCGCACCTATTGAACCTCGCAGAGTTACGCCCCCTCGATGGCCGCAGCGACATCTACTCGTTGGGGATCATGCTGTTCTACATGATCAGCGGCGAGTTCCCGTACCCGAGCAGTACTGACGCCGGCGAGACGTTGGCGGCACATATCGAGACGACACCGAAGCGGCTGAAGGCCACCGGAGCGCGCGTCCCCAAACGCATCGACGAGTTCGTCGATCGCTGCCTTCGCAAGGATCCCGACGATCGTTGGACCAACACGAGCGCGGCGCGAGCTCATCTAGAACGAATCGTTCAACCACCCCGGAAGGCGGTGACCGCGTTAGTCGTGGCCGTCTTGCTGCTCGCAAGCTTGGCGGGGTGGCTCGGCTGGCCCGACCCAAAACCGTTCGAGCTACATATCGCTGAAGACGACGTTGTCTTGTTCGGCCAACGACAACCCACTCGCGGAGAGCCCGTGGCGCTGGCGGTCCCGATCAACCCCACTGCCGATTGGTCGGTTGTGCTGCACTCGGCAGATGTAGACGCGCCGACCGATGCGACCGCTGTCGTGATCCATCCCGCTAGCGGCGACGCCGTACCGATCGAGGCGAGCTACCTCGGCGACGGTCGGTTCGAGCTGAGATCGACCGCGAAAGAACGTCCGGCGGCGAAGGGTTGGATTCAAGTTCAACTGCGGGCCGACGAACACGTCACGTCATCCCGACAGTACTGGGTGGAGTGGATCGAGGCGCCGGACGCGGACGCGATCCGAGCTTGGATCGACGAGTGGCAGTTCCAACGCAACGCCGACGGCACCCCGACGATCAAGGGAGTACCGACCGCTCCGTGGGATCCGGGCCATGTCATCGCACTCGCCGCCGCGCCGGATCAGCGGTCGTGGCGCCGGGTCGAAGCCATCATCGACGGCACCGTCTTCGCTGAGTGCGATATCCTGGCGGATCGCACCCCTCGACTTTCTCTGGCAAAGTATCTCGAATCGAACCCCCTCGGACCCGCCACGCGAACCGTGACGCTCGGACTCCGAGTGATCGATCTCTGCGGCCAGAGCGCCACGGTCTCAGTCCCGATCGAGCTGCCGCCTCTCGCCCTGGAGTTCGCCGACTGGGGTGTGTCGGAGACGGACGATTGCGGCGTACCTCGGCTCAACAATCTGATCCTGGGTCCGATGAACTACATGGTCGTCGCGAAGCTCAATCGACCGGGGCGTCTCGATTTTCGTTTGCTCAACCAAGGCACAGGAGAAGTCCGCGAGATCAACAAGCTGGGCGGTCCACAGTTTCGAGCTCCGATCGACGAACTCTTTCCCAGCCTTCAGAGCGGCAAGTACGAACTGACGGTTCGGCCGTTCGACCCGCACCGCCGGGAGTACGTATCCGAGGCGAGGAGTTTCGGGTTCGAGTGGCGCGAGGACTTCCCGGACATCGTGCTCGACATCGGCGGCGATCGAATCCTCGCAGCCGGAAAGTCCGTCCTGGTGAACACGCCGATCGATGTCGTAGAGCTGCGACTCGCACGTCAAGCCAGACGCGTTCACGGCGACGTGTTTCTGTGGTGCCCAGACGATCAGCGCATTCCTATGGGTGAGTTCAAACTCGACCCTGAACAGCGAGAGTGGTCACTGACCGTCGCGCTCGCAGAGTCGGGTCGTTACGAACTCTTGCTCGGGATTCGCAACAACGCCGCGGATCAGAACCGCCAAAGTCGAAGCTTTACCATCTTAGTCGATGCCGTCGCCCCTGAGATCGAGTGGTTCGGGACCGACGAAGACCAGCTCGCAGGCCAAGGGTTCAAAGTGACCGACGTTCCGTTCGATGAACCACACCCGGAAGTTCGCGTCCGCCTCGGTTCGGAAACAACCGAACTCTCCTGGGGCAGCGCGACCGACCGGGGGTGGAGCCTGGCGAGCTGGGTTCCCGAGTCGCTACCCGACGGTACGCACACCCTGGTGGTCACGGCCCGTGATTTCGCCGGCAATGAAACGGAGAAGCAGTTCGAGCTACGCCTGAACCGCAACCTTCCGGTCATCGAAGATCGTACCGGTTCCGGGGACTGGCCAGTCCGAGCCGTCACCGGCCCTGAATCTTGGGTGCGTCGCTGGGACCTTGCCTACGCGAGTTCCGAACCGGACATCCAATCGGTGAGCGCGCGCATCACCATCGAAGGGTCATCGCTGTCGCTGGCAGAGTTCGACTTGATCAAGCGCGATGGTGTTTATCGAACTCCGGATACCGAGCACGCCAACGTACCGCCGAGTTGGGCGGGTCGAAACGCACGCGTCGTGGTCACGGCAACCGATCACGGGGGCCGGCGCTTCCGCCTGACGCGAACCTCGCGCGTGCCCGATCGCAGCGCGCTGCCCTTACCCCGAAGCTTCACGCTCGCTGATCGCCAACTGTTCCTCATCGACCCACTCGACCCCGAGCACCAGATGGAGGGACGTGTGTACGAGTTCGGCGGACGGCGACGAGAGCAGGAATTCCCGCACTTCAACCACGACGTACCGCCCATCCGTCAGCGACCGTATTACCTGTCACGCCGCCCCGAGTTTCGACGCGGTGTTTCTTGGAGCGAGGCGCGAGAATCCGCGGTTCGGCTAGGGGCTCGACTGCCTACTTGGTACGAGTGGGAGTTCGCGACGCGGGGCGGGCGCCGTTACTGGAGTTCGTACGCCGGGTCGAAGCTCGTCAACCACGACGAGCAATCTCAACTCGCATGGAGCTACGAGTGGACGGGTTCACCATGGGCGGAGGGAACGCCGCGATCACGACGACAACACGAAACGATCGAGAGCATGATCTTCGGGCGACTCCCGGAAGAGGCAACGCGATTCGTGGTGGTCACGGGCGACTACGCACGGTTCGAGCCGACCGCTCGGGACGCGACGACCGTCAGCGACGGCACTGCCGTCGGCTATCGCCTAGCGCTCGACGTCGAGGGACTCGGATTGTTGCTGGAACGAGAGTGGGGACTGCGGCCATGACGCTGCGATCACCTCCAACAGTGAGTTCACGTCGTGCCGTCGTTCTCTTGTGGTGCCTCGCCTCGATCATGGCGCCCGGCTGTTCGGGCCCCGTGCGAAAGCTGCCGCCGCGCCTCCCGTTTCATGTCGCGCTGCTGCCGGCGAAGATCCTCGACGACGCGATGGGCGATAGCACCACCGGCTTGCAAGTCGCCTTCGAACCCGAGTGGATGAACGCGACCCTGGCGGAAGAGCTGCGCCGGACGACGTTCGTCAAGGTTACGACTATCGCCATTCCCGCCGAACTCGGAGCCGACAGCGCTCAGCGAGATCGCTACGCCATAGAACAATCGAGCGCCGCGGATCTCATTGTGCAACCGATCATTCGTTACGACTCACGAATCACCGCGGGGTCCAACGAACGATTTCTCGACAGCTTGCACCTGTTCTTTACCGGCCCGTTTCTGTCCTGGGGGCTCGAAGACTGGGACTACTCTTTTGGCGGTCGACCGGTGGAGATGACCGCACGCACCTACTTCTCGGACACCGCGGAGGCGCCGCTTCGCTTTGCCTCTCGACTTGACCAGAAGGTGCTCGAAGACGACCCTCAAGTCGAAGCGGACGATCCCGCGCTGACCTTCGTGGAACGAACCGGGGACAACTGGGAACAGTACGCGGTGGCGCTCCTGGTTCCGTCTGGTCTCTTGGCTGGTGACGAGAAAACGGCCGCGGAAGGCATTCGCGCCGAAGTCGTGAAGAGCTTGGCCGAGAACCTTGCGATCAAGCTCAGCCGCGAACCGAGACTCTTCGCGAACCCGCACAAAGCCAACATACGACTGACGCGCAAGGCACCGCTCACCACGTTGACCGCAGCCGGGGCGCGCATGGTCTCCATCGGCGTTGCCGTGTGTGACCCGACTCGCCCGGGCCTCGAAAGCTACAGCAGCGACCGCGGTAAACGAATCACGATTCCCAAGCAGTCGTCCCAAAGCTACGTGATCACCACAATCGTGCCCGCTGACCAAGCAACGCTGAAGCTTTCGATCTTCGACGCCCAAGACTCCATGCGCAGCTTCACGTTCGACCTTCTCACCGAAGAGAACGACTTGGACGAGTAGCAGCCAGCCGGCGATCACTCGCGTCGGTCCGTGACAACCGGGAAGTCCTCGGATCGATAGGTCCCGTCTCCGCTGCGGACACAGCCGGCACCCTGGTTCTGCGTGTCGATGAACTCCCCACCACGCACAAGACCGAGGACCGACACCGCTGAGGCCAATCCGTCCGCGTGCATACCGGTCGCGGCCACCACGGTTACCGTGCTTCGATCGGTACACCCCAATCCGGTGCGTGGGTCGATCACGTGGCTATAGCGAACGCCATCGATCTCGACGTACTGGTAGAGATCACCCGAGGTCGCGACGGCGACGTTGCTCACCTCGATCACCGCGAATTCGCCGAGGGTTGCCACGGCGATCGCCCAACCACGTCGACCGCTCGGCGGATCGCCGACGGCGACGTCCCCGCCTCCATCGACCAGCGCCCGCGTTACGCCGTGGTCGGCCAGGACACGCAGCGCGCAATCGAGCGCGTACCCTTTTGCGATTCCGCCGAGGTCGAGTTGCATGCCGTCGCGAAGCAGCTCGACCGAGCGCGACGGTGTCTCGTTGAACGCCACGTGCTGATATCCGACGCGAGATCGCGCCGAGGCGATTCGCTCGATCCGCGGCAACTCGCCCTGGCGGGACGACCGGTTCCACAGCGCCACGAACGGACCGACCGTAATGTCGAACGCCCCGTCGGTCGCGCGGGAGAGTTCCGTAGCCGCGGTCATGACATTCCACAAATCGTCGCTAACTGGGATCGCTCGGCCGCTTCCCGCGGTTGCCGCGAGTCGACGTAGCTCGCTCTCGGGACGGTAATGGGAAAGAGCGCGGTCAAGCTCGGCAACGCGCGCGAACGCGGCGTCGAGCGCCCGCCGTCCCTGGACCTCGGTCGGGGCTTCGACTACCATCCGAAACTCGGTCCCCATGTGAGGTTGAGAGTCTTCGAGGCGTACGAACGCCGACGTCGACTCGCGCGGCGGAAGACCACATGACACACAGAAGACACCGCTACAGATCAGACCCAAAACGCCCCAACGGAGGCGGCGTGAATGGCGAATCACGCGGCCGGTAGCCGGCCCGCCCGACCGACAACGGCTCGGAATCGTGACCTCCCCTCGCTCGTTCTCCAGGAGACTCTGCATGCGCTTTCCCATTCTCGTGATCACCGTCGCACTCGCTGCCCTGATCGTGCCGTACTCGACGCGTGCTTCGAAGACACTCGCGGCGAAAAGTGAACCGTCCATGGTTGCCGGTAGCGGTCAAAAGGCTGGCAGTGACGGCCCCCCGCTCGACGGGATGAAACCGTACACCGAAGCGCTCGCCGGCACGCCGATCAAGATGGCATTCATCGCGGTTCCGGTCGGCAAGGCAAAGTACCCCAAGACGTTCACCATGGGTTCCCCCGCCAAAGAAGCCGGCCGCGGCAAGGACGAGGGCCCCGCCTTCGAGGTCGAAGTCGAGCCGTTCTGGATGGGCAAGCTCGAGGTGACGTGGGACGAGTTCAACGTCTTCCGCCAACAGTACTCGAAACTACTCGACCGGCGTCTCGACAAAGAGACCGCCCCGGCCAAGGCGTGGGTCGACGCCGTCAGCGTGCCGACCCCGCTGTGGGAGCAAGACTCGCGACCGATCCTCATGGGCATGGGCGAAAAGGACGGCTACCCGGTCGCGGACATCTCGCGCTTCGCCGCGCAACAGTTCACGAAGTGGCTGTCGCAAAAGACCGGCAAGTTCTACCGACTACCCACGGAAGCGGAGTGGGAGTACGCGGCCCGCGCTGGTACGTCCACGCGATACTTTTTCGGCGACGACGCCGACAAGCTCGACGACTACGCGTGGACGTTCGACAACAGCGAATACGAAGATCTCGACAAAGGGTACCCCGGCATGGGCGCCGGTTACCGCAAGGTCGGCTTGAAGAAGGCGAACCCGTGGGGCTTTCACGACATCTACGGCAACGTCTCCGAGTGGGTGATCGACGCGCACGATCCCAAAGGGTACGCGCGATTCAAGGGCGCCAAGAAGAGTTGGCGTGAAACGATCGCCTGGCCCACCAAGATCTTCCCGGGCGTGGTTCGCGGCGGAAACTGGGAGTCCGAGCCCGAAGGGTGTCGATCCGCGGCGCGCCTCGCGGCGACCAAGCAGTTGCAGCGTCGCGATCCGCAAATCCCCAAGAGCCTGTGGTGGTACACCGACGCGTTCCACATCGGCTTCCGCATAGTGCGTCCTCTGGCCGAGCCCACGGCCGAAGAGAAGAAGCGTTTCTGGGGAGACGGCCAGATCGAACGCATCGAGACCATCCTGAAGGAAGGCGGCAAGCAGCTCCGTGCCAAGGTCGACCGCGCCAACTAGTCATGGCAAGAGCGTCATTCTCGCGTTGGTGCTCTTCACCGTCGGGATCGCGCCGCTCTGCGCTCAAGAGAACTTCAAGACAAGCGGCAGCCGCCGCCCGTACACGCACTTGATCACGCTGTACGACGCCGACGGCGTCGCCATCGACCCCACGGCCGCCGGTGCCAAACCGTACTCACCGCATGAAACGTGCAAGAAGTGCCACGACCTGAGCACGATCGCCGGTGGCACCCACTTCGTCGGTAGCAGCACGACCCCGGCGGGTCGGCCGGGCGAACCCTTCATTTGGATCGACAAGCGAACCGGGACGCAACTACCGCTCTCGTACCGCGGATGGCCCGGCACGCACCATCCGGAGCGGGTGGGATTCGACGCGCAACAGTTCACCGCTCACTTTGCCCGGCATCTACCAGGGACCGGTTTCGCTCTCGCGGACGGAGTTGCACAAAGCGGTGCGGCCGACGACGCGGTGGATACCACGGCATTGCCCGCCATCGATTGTCTGTTCTGCCACACCGCCGGCCGTGAGTATCGGCACAGCAAGTGGATCGACACGGTCAAGAGCGGAGCGTACGACTGGGCCGCAGCGGTGGCGTCCGGTCTGGCCAAAGCACGAGGCGCACCCTCCGAAGACGGCACGCCCAAGTATGACAGTCGACGGTTCGACTCCGGCGGCCAAGTCTTCTTCGACGTCGTCAAGCGCACGCCGAACGATACCTGTTACGCGTGCCACACGGCGCAGCCAGTCGGTCGGAAGTCATGGCTACATGATGGCGACGTCCACCTGCGTGCCGGCATGCTGTGCGTCGATTGCCACCGCAACGGACTCGACCACCAGACGGTACGCGGGTTCGAAGGTGAACAGCACAGCGGTGGCGCCGCGGTCGAAACGTTGACCTGTCGCGGTTGCCACTTGGATGAACTCGACCATGACGGCAACGTCGTGCGAAGCGGCGGCCGACTGGGCGCCCCTCGGCCGCTGCACCGGGGACTGCCCCCGCTACACCTCGAGAAGATGACATGCACAAGTTGCCACTCGGGGGTGAAGCCGACCCCGACCGCAACGGACGTACAAACCTCACTCGCGCACGGCCTGGGAATCGCTTCGCAGGATCGCACCGATCGTGATTCCCCGCGCATCGTCGAGCCGGTGTTGTTGCGAAACGCCGACGGTCGGTTGGCTCCCCACCGCATGATGTGGCCGTCGTTCTGGGGCTGGCTCGACGAAGATGTCGTCACGCCTATGCCGCCCAAGTCCGCGACCCGGGCGGTACGTCGCGCGTTCCGGGTTCGACAAGACTTCCCCGCCGAAGTCCGCCCCGACGGAGCGACACCGGCCGAACACGAAGCAGCGTTTCTCGAGAAACTCAACAAAACGCTGACTGCGCTGCAAGCGAACGCTCCCGAAGGTGCACAGGCGATCTTCGTTTCGGGCGGACAGCTCTACGACGGGCAAACGCAGCGATCACACCCGGCCGCCGAACCGTACGCGTGGCCGATCGCGCACGACGTTCGCCCGGCGCGCGACTCGCTGGGCTCGGGCGGCTGCGTTGAATGTCACTCCAAGGAGGCACCACTCCTTCACGCCACCATTTCGACAAGTGGCCCCGCTCCGGTGACCGAAGTCGAAACGCACGCCGCCCACGAACTGGCGCAACTCGACGCGACGCTACTATCGGTGTGGGAAGAGTCGTTCACTGCGCGTGACACGTTCAAACTCCTGGCGACGATCGCACTGGGCGTCGTCGCGGCGGTCTTGCTCGTCGCGCTGTTAACTCTGGGGCGGTCCCGCGTATCAGCCCGCAACCTACCCAGCGAGCCGACGCCGAACGGCGAGCCAACGCCGCCGACTACAGACACACCGGCGACATGATCGACTACCCACAAGCGATCCTGGTCACGACGACCACCACGTTGCTCGTGCTCGGGGCGTACTTCCTCGCCACACGGCGCCGCCCGCATCGACCGACCAGTAACCTTCGCCGTTCTTGGCTGTCGATGCTGCTGACCGCCGGCGTCGCCGTTTGCGTCGCGGTTCTGACCGCCACGGCGTTTCGCGGCACGTTCGTCGGCGAACTCTCCGGCTGGACCTTGTTCGTACACCTCGCTGCGGCCGGACCGTTCGTGGTGTTGATCTCGCTCTTCAGCATCTGGGGAGTCATTCGCGCCCGTCAGCGAGGAACGTTGGCACGCGTCTCATTCGTGGCGATACTGTTCACAACACTCGGAACACTGGGCACGATCGTCGTCTCCATGCAACCCGTGTTCGGCACCGAAGAAATGCACCAACTGCTCGACGTGCATCGCGTCTTCGGTTTGGCTCTGGCGTTGTGCACCCTCGTCTATCTTTGCGCCGTCGCAATAGAACGACCGAGCGGTCAGGTAGCGCCGTCGAAGGGAATTGAACAACCGTGAGCGATTATCTCTACGTCGGGTTCAACAAGCGCGTGGCCGCACTCGACCCAAAGAACGGCGATATCATCTGGCAGTGGAAAGCGCCCAAAGGAAGCGGCTACGTTTCGCTTCTGGTAGACAAGGGTGTTCTGTACGCCGCGGCGCACGGCTACATCTACGCCCTCGACCCGCGCGACGGATCCGAACTTTGGTCAAACCCTATGACCGGGTTCGGCTTCGGGGTGACGGCCATGGCTACGGTACGCAGTACCACCGACACCGGCTTGATCGCACAAGCCGCCGCTGACGCGGCCGCGCAAACCGCCGCGACTTCCGGCGGCGCGCACTGATCGGCATCGCCGGCGGTGCCCTCTACTGAGGAACGCAGCGCTGTTGACTTCAGCACTGTTGAATTTAGCGCTGTGAAACGCAGCACAGTCCGACACCAAGGTATCTAGGTGCGTCTGCCAGCTTTCCTGTTCAACGCCCTTCGCTCTATCCTCCGACCTGCCAATCCTCCGTGTCGAAGAACCCACGGCCTTCGAACTTTGCTTCGGTGCTCAGCTCTTCGAGAGTCCAGCAATGGGACGTGTGCTCGTCTTGAGCGACCGCAGGAAACGCTGTCATCAGTTCGGTAAGAAACTGGAGCACTTCCACATTCCCCGGAAGACGGCCCGAGACGTCGACCTGAACCACGAACGCTGGCTTTTTCCCCAGAGCAGCCGTCGCCGATGTCACGTCCTCGCGATCGACATATCTGCACCCTTCGTCGAGTCCCGGAAAGAGAGTCCCGGTTCCCTCCTCGGGCCAGCGCCAACCATCGGGCTTGGTGGCGACCGCGACTCCATCGAGCCACGACCGTACACCTGAGACCGCGACGTCCGACATAAAAGCGAATACTGATCTCATTGTTTGACCTAATCGCGGATTGCTGGGAGTTGGGACTTCTACTCGATCAGAGTTCCTCCCAACGAAGCCACTTCGGTCGCGTTCGTTCCGAGACGAACTTCAAAGCGCTCAGGCCAGAGGCGATCGAAACCACATTACTAGGTGGCCCGTCTGTTCCTTACCATAGCAGAACGAGATGATCCCGTACGACTCGGAATCGTTAAGACGAACAAAGAACGGAGGTCGAGACTGTCTTTGGTCGGTGACCACCGTGCGATCGCCCGCGTAGTCAAGCGCCGGGCCCGTCAGCAACACTTGGCGACTCAGAGGCGGATTGTCTCGAACGGACTCGCCAAACTCCGCGGGTTCCCTTGGCAACAGTCGTCAGAGTCAAAAGAGAAGAAAGAGAGCTTGTCTCGACGAACCAAGTGAAAGGGACCCCCATGACTGCATTCGTGCGTGATCTGAACGCATCCCTCCCCCTTGCAGCTGACCTGCTTCCCTTCGACAAACCCGCCCTGCACCGGAATCGCCCCGGCTTTATCAGTCGCGCCCGGCCGGCTAGGTTGATTGCCGCGATGGTGTTCGGCCTCGTCTTATGCACTCAATACCTGCCCGCCCAGACGGTGATCCGGTTCACTGCGCCTCCGACGTTCCCGGTGTTCCCGACCGGATCCGCGGGCCGTCAACTGTCGAGTGGGGATCTGGACGGCGACGGAGATCTCGATCTCGTGGCGGTGTCCTCGACGAAGATCATCGCGTTGATCTCCGACGGTACCGGCTATACGGCCACGGCTTCGCTGCCGGTCACGGGTTCTCTCATCGAAGTCGCGGTAGGTGACGTCAACAGCGACGGCTTTTCCGACGTTGTCGTCCTGACGTCCTTTCGAGCGGAGATATTCCTCGGCTCGGCGAGCGGCGAACTGGTGGTAGGAGATGTTATTGATCTCTTGTTTCCACGCGGGGTGGCGGTCGGCGACATCGACGGAGACGGCGATCTCGATCTCGCCATCTCCGAGTACTACGAGGACCGAATCCGGTTGTGGGCGAACGACGGGTTGGGCACCTTCGCCGAACAGTCAACCATCAATTGGATTGCGCCGACAGACATCGAGTTCGGGGATCTCGACGACGATGGAGACCTCGACCTCGTCTTCGTGCACACGGCGACGGCCATCGTCTCGTTCGTGGGAGACGGTTTCGGGAATTTCACCTTCTCCTACATTCATACGTTTCCGGTCTTCTTTGGTCCTCGAAGCATCACCTTGACCGATTTCAATAACAACGGAGTGCTCGACGCCGTCGCCGTCATGGTTCTCGGTGAGATCCGTCTCGCGGAGGGGATCGGAGACGGTACGTTCGGCAACCAGTTTCTTCTGGTCGAAGATGCGACGACCGCCTTGGTCGGAGACGTCGACAACGATGGCGACGTC
>JAJFFE010000146.1 GCA_021776775.1 Planctomycetota bacterium
ATCTCCGCCAAGTGCGCAATGACCTGAGCCGCGTGAACCTTCTCGAGCTTCACCAACCGCTGAACCTCGAGCACCAAGTCATCCTTCGAGAGCATTCCAACGCGACGAACACAATCCATCATCCAAGACATAAGACCCTCCGGAGTCATCAACGAGTTTCGAGTACCCATTGTAAATGACGATCCAGAGTCGACGATTTGTCCCGCCTACAAGACGAACAACGCCAATGCCATCGTCGAAGATCAAGCACCTTCAGAGAACACGTCACGTCGCAAGCTCGACGGTCACGGTGCACCCCACGATCGCTCGACATAGAGGTCCCCATTCATGGCCAAAACCTCGTCAACAACAAACTCGATAACTTTCGAGATTCAAGAACGAAACAGTCAAGTGACATCGTCCGCACGATGCCGCACCCAGTAACGCAACCAAACGACGCTACACCTTCGCCCACCAAGAACCGTACTCAGCTCGGTACGGATCACGCCGCCCTGCGCACACGGCTCATCGCCCGCGGTGTACTCTCTCGGGGCCTCCGCAAAGCATCGGGCACCACCGTTGCCCAACGCCCGGAACAGATCGGACCGACCCCTATCCGCCCGTCCGACGTTCGAAGCCGTCCCGGTCTCCAACCACTGCCCCGGCGCCAAAGCCCACCTCTACCTCATAGTCGGTGGCGAGCCATCGACGCCGCCCTCCCCAAACCACTGGTGTTCGAGCCACGCCACGATGCGCCCTGTAAAGATGCGCCCTGCAAAGATGCGCCCTGCAAAGATGCGCCCCGCAACAGCGGCCTTCGAGGCGTCCTACCGGATGACGCACCCTCATAGCGTGTGGTTCAACCGTTGAGGGGTCACGACGCTGTGAAAGGCGGACCTCTAACCCGGATCATTCATGAAGCGAAGCCGCTCAGGCTGCGCTTCTCGAGAATCTCTGCGTTGCTCCTTCTTGAAGACCACTAGGTCGACTTCGGCGTCGCGCCTTGATCTTTACGAGAATCGCAGCCTGTGTTCCGTTGATCAGTCCTCGATTGTCCATTGCTTTACTCGCTCGCCACGATGCGCCCTTTCGGGCGCGTAACGACTCCGCTTCATGAATGATCCGGGCTAATGAGTGACGATTCCTTCGCCGCGGTTGGATGGTGGACTCGCCGCTGAAGCGACCGCTCCTTCGTCGGGTTCTCCTATCGGGCGCCATGACATAGCCCCGGCGGCGACCCTCGAGTAGAGTCAACGCTGTGCGCGGTTGACCGCTTCGCGTTGTTCGCGCATCCGAATGCGGACCGGCAGGTCTGGCGCGGCCTGGTGTTCCGGGTCATCGGCAGGCAAGCGTTCCACCCACCGTCCATAGGCGCTCGCCAGAGGTGCCGCGCTCAAGCCGTGGGCGAGCGTGCTTGCCGCGACGGCCAGCGTCAGAATGTGAAACAGCCGTTCATGGTTGGGGATCATCTCGGACTCCGACACCAGCAACGCGAACAGGATGGTGGCCAGACCGCGGGGACCGAACCAACCGAGGAACGCGATACTTGGGATGCGTAGGCCGCTACCCAGCAGGGCGATCGCCACAGGGACCATGCGAACCGCGGTGAGACTCAGGCCGATGTGGAGGGCCACTTGCCAGTCGAGTGTGGCCAAGGCCGCCGGCAGCATCGTGGCGCCGAACACCAGGAATGCGATCAGCGCGAGCAGCTGTCCTTCATCTTCAGCGAACTCCTGGATGCTCTCACACACCGAGGTCGTGGTGTTGCCGATGATCAACCCCGCCGTGAACGCCGCAATGAAGCCGTTGCCCCCGATGAGTTCCGCAACTCCGAACGCGCCCAAGGCAACGGCCAGCCCGGCGAAGTGCACGTACGCTCGGTTGATGCTGTGGGTATCCGCCGCGCGTTGCACGAGCCAGCCAGCCGGCCACGCCACCGCGAGCCCCGCGACTGGGCCGAGTCCGATCTGGGACGCCGCGAATCCAAGACCCACTTCGGAGCCGTGAGCGGTTTCGCTGGTGACCGTGCTATCTCCGGTGAGTACTGCCGCGGCGGCGAGCAACACCATGACGATGGGTACCGCGATGCCGTCGTTCAATCCGCTCTCGACGTTGAGCGCTTGACGAATACGGACCGGGACCCGGGGACTGCTGACCACGACCTGGCCGAGGGCAGCGTCCGTGGGAGCGAGCACCGCGGCGAGTAGCGCGAGTTCAGCCCAGCTCAGCTCGGGAAAGAGCGGTCGCGCGAGCAGCGCGCCGAGCCCAATGGTCAGCGGCATGCCGAGCATCAAGAGACGCGCCGGTAGTCGGTAGCCGCTCTTGAGATCTCGGAGACGGATCCGTGATGCATCCGAAAATAGAACGAGGACGAGCGTGACTTCGATGATGACGTCGTCGGTCGCGCCCTCCAAACGGATCCATCCCAACCCGAATGGACCCGCCAACAAACCGATGGTCGCGAACAACATGGGCGCGGTGAGTGGACTGCTCTCGATGCGATGGGAGATCAGCCCGAACGCGAACACGCAGAGTGCGATCGTGACGATGGTCGTCGGCTCCATCACTGTCGCCCTTCGCGTTCGACGAACTCCGCCGGTCTTCGCAAACTTACCGGGCTTGCGATCGAGCCGTGATTCACCCTCGTTCCGTGCTCAGCGGGACGACACCGGCGTACTGCACACCCGTCAAGTAGGCGAGATCACGCTTCCACGTCGTCAGATCCCTAATGTTGAACTTACCGAGATCATCGTGGCCACAGGCGCGGGCCAGGACCTTCATCAAACCAACGCTTGCCTCGAAGAAGTTGGCCAGTTGGCGGGCGGACTTTTGGATCTCGAGACGCGCGCGTAGACCCGGTTTCTGCGTGGCGATGCCCACCGGGCAGTTGTTGGTGTGGCAGGCGCGCATGCCCAGGCAGCCGATCGCTTGTAGAGCCGAGTTCGATACTGCGACCCCGTCGGCACCGAGCGCCAGCGCCTTCGTGAAGTCGCCCTCGTGACGTAAGCCGCCGGTGACGATGAGGGTCACGTCAGGCGCCTTCTGGTCGAGGTATTGACGCGCCCGAGCGAGCGCCGGCAAGGTCGGAATCGAGATATTGTTCTTGAAGACGTTCGGGGCGGATCCGGTGCCTCCACCGCGGCCGTCGAGAATGATGTAGTCGCAACTCGCCTCGAGCGCGAACTCGAGGTCGGCTTCGATGTGTTGCGCCGAGAGCTTGAAACCGATGGGGATTCCACCCGTGACCTCTCGAACTTCATCCGCGACTTTTCGAAAGTCTGCGGCGGTGTCGAGATCACGGAAACGGGGTGGGCTGATCGCCGGAGTCCCTGGCTCGAGACCTCGCACGTCGGCGATCTTACCGACAACCTTCTCGCCCGGAAGGTGACCGCCGGTGCCAGTCTTTGCTCCCTGGCCCCCCTTGAAGTGAAACGCCTGACAGCGTGCGACCTTGTCGAGGCTCCAGCCGAACTTCGCCGACGCGAGTTCATAGAAGTAGCGCGAGTTCGCGGCCTGTTCCTCCGGGAGCATTCCCCCTTCGCCGGAGCAGATGCCCGTCCCGGCGATCTCTGCTCCGGTGGCCAGCGCCACCTTCGACTCTTCGGAGAGGGCACCGAAACTCATGTCGCTGACGAAGAGTGGAATGTTCAGCCGGAGCGGCTTCTTAGCTTTCGGACCGATCACGAGCTCGGTGCCGACGACTGCATCGTCGTGTAGGGGTTTGACCGCGGCTTGCGCCGTGAGGATCTGCAAATCGTCCCAGCGCGGCAACTCGGTCAGCGGCACTCCCATCGCGGACCCGGCGCCGTGGTGGCCGACTCCCGCGTAGCCCTTTTTTGCGAGAGTCTGAATGTGCCCGTTGAACGGCTCCTCCGGTGTTCCGTGGACATCGGCGTACAGGCCGAGGTACTGCTCGCGTTGGTATGGCTGGGGGTGCGCTCGTTCGAACGCCTCGATCTGCTCCAAGTCCACGCAGACGTCATCTCCATCCCGCCAGGCAGCAAACTTGTGCAGCGCTTCTTTGTTGTTGTATTCGCTGACGCCCGTCTCCAGCCGGTAGTCCCAGCCGTGCACGCCGCAGATCAAGTTGTCACCTTCGACATGCCCGTCGGACATGAGTGCTCCCCGGTGAAGGCAGCGGCCGTAAAGCACCGAGACTGCTTCTCCGTGGCGAACCACGACGAGGTCGACATCCGACACGAGGGCGTACTGAGGATCTCGATCAGCGAGCTCACTCCATTTGGCGACTACGGCCGCTTGTCTCGTTGGCTCGGACATGTTCTGGCCTCCTGGCTGGAAGATGTGAAAGGCGATAGGGGGACGACCGGAGCGTAACCGATTGCGGTTGTCGTATTGAACCCCAGGCAACCCGTCTGCAAGATCGGCCGCGACGCGAGTCGTTCATCACACGAGTATGTCGTGGAGCACGTGTCCGTGAACGTCGGTCAGCCGCATGTCGCGTCCGCCGAAGGGGAACGTCAGGCGGGTGTGGTCGATACCCAACAGGTGGAGCAGGGTGGCGTGCAGGTCATACATCTCGACCTTCTTGTCGACCACCTTGTAGCCGTACTCATCGGTCGCGCCGTAGGTCATGCCGCCGCGGACGCCGCCGCCGGCCATCCAGATCGAGTAGCCGTACGGGTTGTGGTCGCGACCGCTGCCGCCTTGTGAGAACGGGGTACGGCCGAACTCTCCCGCCCAGATGACGAGCGTTTCATCGAGCAGCCCGCGCTGTTCGAGATCGGCGAGTAACGCCGCGATCGGCTGATCGACGGCGCGCGCGTTGTTGGCGTGGCCGCTCTTCAGGTTGCCGTGTTGATCCCAGCGATCGCTGCCGATGTTGGGGCAGGTGAGTTCTAAGAACCGCACACCGCGTTCTACTAGCCGTCGCGCGATCAGGCACTCACGGCCGAAGATCTGCGTCGGGCGATAGTCGGCGTCGAGGCCGTACGCTTGGCGCAGGTACTCTGGTTCAGCGTCGACTTCCATCAACTCGGGCACCGCCGATTGCATGCGGTAGGCGAGCTCGTAGTTGTGGATGGAACTTTCGATCGCATCGTTGGAACCGATGCGCGCGGTGGTCGCCGAGTCGAGGTCGTCGAGCAGCGCGAGCTTTCGCTTTTGCAGGGCGGCGGTGGGTTCGAGCGGGTTGATGTTGGCGACTGGTTGCTCACCCGCCTTGAAGATGGACCCTTGGTGATTGGCCGGTAGGAACCCGCTTCCGAAACACTCCAAACCCCCCGGCGGCGTCAATCCACCGTCGAGCACGATGAAACCGGGCAAGTTCTGGTTGGTACTGCCGAGGCCGTACGACGCCCACGCGCCGACACTCGGTCGGCCCGAGATGCCGAGCCCGGTGTGCAGGAAGTAGTTTGCGTTCGTGTGCTCCGAAAACTCGGAGGTCATCGATCGGATCACGCAGAGCTTGTCGGCGTGTTTGGCCACGTGCGGGAACAAGTCGCTGATCTCGAGCCCGGATTGACCGTAGCGGTTGAACTCCCACGGCGAGCCAAAGGTGTTGCCGTTGTTCTCGAACTGCGTGCGCTCCATCTTCATGCCGAACGTCTTGCCGTGCTCGCGCGTCAATCGCGGCTTCGGGTCGAACGTGTCGACTTGCGAAGGGCCTCCATCCATGTACAGGAAGATCACACTGCGCGCCCGTGGCGCGTAGTGGGGCATAGGAGTGGAGTCGGTCGGGGCTGTCGGCGGGCGAGTTCTCGAGAAGAGAGGGTCAGCGATCAGAGCGGAGAGCGCGACCGATCCGAAACCGTTGGCGAACTTGCGAAGCATCTCGCGCCGCGTCAAAGGGGCCGCGGCGTAGCATCCACAGGAGTGGTGCGGGACAGCGCTTGCAGGCGCAGCGTGTGGATCGGTGGGTCGGCTCATCGTGGTTCGGTCGATTCCCTCGGGTTCGTTTGGCGTCGAAGCACCCTGTTCAATGAACGAACAGGAAGTCTTTCATGTTGTAGATCACGTGCGCTAGATCGGCCCACACGTGCTCGTCGTTGGGGTCGCTGGCTTCGCGTAGGGTTGATTGATCCCGCCAGAACTCCTCACAGAGCGAGAGTTCATGAGCGGTCGGGGGACGTCCCAGGGCGCGTCGGAACATCGCCGTGATGCGCGTTGGTCGATCCGGGTCCTTCGTTTCCGCTAGGACGGCGCGGGCCCAGATCACTGCTTGCTCTTGCACGAACGGGTCGTTCATCAACATCAACGCTTGCGCAGGAACGTTGGAGACGTTGCGACGTCCGATCGTGGTCATGGGCACTGGTGCGTCGAACGCCTGCATCATCGGCGACATGAAGTTTCGGTTCACCGAGAGATAGATGCTACGACGACCCTTGCCGTCGAGCGGTCCACTTCGCGGCCGTCCGCGTCCTTGGAGGAAGTCCGTCAGGTGGATAGGGATCGC
Organism: Planctomycetota bacterium; assembly: GCA_021776775.1. Taxonomy (GTDB): domain Bacteria; phylum Planctomycetota; class UBA8108; order UBA1146; family JAJFFE01; genus JAJFFE01. The sequence goes on from JAJFFE010000146.1 coordinate 6,392, forward strand.
GGGCCCGAACTGTTGGCGGTCGAGCCGGCCGCTCACCGCGAGCACCGCGTCTCGGATCGCTTCGCCTTGCAGCCGTTTGGCCCGCATGCTGTGGAACAGATCGTTGTTCGGGTCGAGATTCACCGCGTTGGGATCGACGGTGGTCGATGCCATGCGGTACGTCTTGGTCAGCGTCAACCGGCGGATCAGCCGTTTGATCGACCAGTCGCCTTCGGTTCGAAACCAGGTGGCGAGGTGGTCGAGCAGGCGGGGATGCGTGGGTAGCCGACCGAGGGCGCCAAAGTCGTCCGGCGTGGCCACGATTCCGCGGCCGAAGAGGTGGTGCCACACTCGATTGACGATCACGCGTGCCGCCAGCGGGTTGCGCTCGTCGAGCATTCGCTCGGCCAATTCCAACCGCCCGGAGCCCGCCGTGATCGCGGCTTGTTCGTCGGCGAGTGCGATGAGGAACCGGCGGTTCACCTCTTCGCCGAGCTGCGCGTGATTGCCACGAACATAGACCGGCTGTTCTTCCGGGCTTCCCTCGTCGATGGCCAAGACATGGCGGGGTCGCGGAATCGACTCCTCGACGCGGTGGCGCTCTTCGACGATGGACTCGAAACCGTCGGGAACCGGAAGCAAGTCGGAGTTGCTGAGGTCGTCGAGCAGCCGCTTCGACTCCGGGGTCAAGTGTCCGGTGCGCCACTCTTCCACGGCGCGAGCGACGGCGCGACCGTAAGCGCTCGCGAGCTCTTCCACGGTCTGAACTCCGACGAGTTCGAGCGCGAGCTTTGGTGTCGTCGTCTGGCGGGAGCTGTCCGA
>JAJFFE010000147.1 GCA_021776775.1 Planctomycetota bacterium
CGGTGAGTGGTGGAGTTCGGCGGAAGATTGCCGTTCGGAATTCGCAGGCGAATTGGTGGATTCGTTGAGGATTACGAATGGTGAGATTCCGTCGAAGACCGCCGCGCACCGTGCCTCTGACTTTTCGGCCGGGCCTCTAGGTCGATGTCATCGGCGAGACGTCCAGTATCTGTGACGGTGAACGTCACGTCGCGTCCGTCGTCCGTTGGCGTCGTCGACACCTCGACGCGGCGCACGGTGGGATCTGAAGCGGCGACCGCGTGCATGGCGTTCTGGATCAGGTTCCGCAGCCCCTGCTCCACCTGTATTCGGTCGATGGTCAAAGACAGCTCGTCATCGTGGAGCAGCGCGAGTAGCTCGACGTCAAGATCGCACAGATCGTCGCTCAGCGCTTCGCGGACCGATTGGATCAAATCTCTGACGAGGCACGGCGCGCGCGTCGCCGTTTCCCGGCGAATCAGATTGCGCAGGCTCTTGACGATGTCGCTCGCTCGGTGGGCCTGTCGTTGCAGTTCCGATAGATCGGATTCGATTCGCTCGTGCGGTCGCCCCGCTTGCAAGGCGAGCTGCGCGGCGTCGGCGAGTGTGACGAGTGCGGCCAAGAGGTGCGGCCGGAAAGTGCAGGTGGGGTGAGTGGTGGAGTTCGGCGGAAGATTGCCGTTCGGAATTCGCAGGCGAATTGGTGGATTCGTTGAGGATTACGAATGGTGAGATTCCGTCGAAGACCGCCGCGCACCGTGCCTCTGACTTTTCGACCGGGCCTCAAGGGTTGGTTCAGTTCGTGAGCGATGCTCGTGGCCAGTTCGCCGATGGAGTCCGAGCGGTCTTGCGCTGCGATCGACGACTCGTGTTCTCGGATCCGCCTCTGGTTGCGGTCGTTTTCGAGTTCAACCTGCACCCATCGCGCCATCAATTGGACGAGTTTGCGCTCGAACTTTGTGTAGGTACGAGCGCGAGGCGTTCGGCTCGAGAAGTTGAGGGTGCCGTACACCTCAGCTCCGACGCGAACCGGAGTACCGAGGTACGCCTCTAGTCCAAAGGCGAGGTACGCGGGGTGCGAAGCCCAGTTGCTTTGCTCGGCCATCGTGAACCCGACCGGGCCCAAGGCGCCCAGGGTTTCGCAGCAGAACGTTCCCAACAAATCGAAACGCATTCCGGGCGTGAGTTCGAGCTCCGGAGGAGCGACGACTTGGATGACTTCGTATCGGCTCTTCGTGACTCGCGCGAGGATGGCGATCTCGAGATCGAATCGATCGAGACCCATCCGCAGCAACTTTTCGATGCGCTCATGGTTGGTCAGCGAACTCTCGGATGTGATGCGATAGAGCTCGAGCATTGCCTCCTCGGCCATGACACGTCGGGCCAGATGTCCGACCATGTCCGCGAGCATTTGCGCAACAGTGATGTCGCCGGCCGCGACCGGGCTGTCGTTGTCGCTCTCGACGACGAGGTAGCCCACCGGGTCGTCTCTGTCCCCGACCGGAAGTTCGTGCTCGGCAACGCCGAGCTGACGCACTTCGCGCAAGTCGGAGTCGGCGATTCCGTCCGTGGACGCAGTGCAGATGAGTCGCAGCGTTTGTCCGTCGTCGGTGACCGACCAAAACGACACGCGCGGAAGTCCGAGCTGCTCGGTGGCGAGTATCACCGTGGCGCGGCACAACTCGCGAAACGAACTCGCCTGGGACAGTTCCGGGAGAGCGGCGTGCAGACGCGCTTGACGCAACGAGAAGTGGGCCATATCCATGCGTTCGACCTCCTGAAAGTCGATCTCAGTGTACTCGAAGGGAGTCGTGGTGCGGCCCGCCGGAGCGCCCATTGCCGTGATCGGGACGTCGACGCGAACTCTGGACCGGCGAATCGTATTCCGCGTCGTCACCTGCATGCAGAGGGCACCTTGCTGCGGTACACTGTGCAGAGGAGGGCTCTTCGTGATTCGCCAGTTTGATGAATACGGTCCGCAATATCCAAATGGACCGGCCCAGACTTCCGATGAGCTTGTCGCGGTGCTCTACGACGAGCTGCGGGCTCTGGCCCGGTCTCATTTGGCGCGGCAATCCCCAGCGCATACGTTGCAACCGACGGCACTGGTCCACGAAGCGTGGCTTCGACTCTCTCAGGGTCGAACCGCGGTTTGGGACAGTCGTGGGCACTTCTTTGCGTCCGCAGCGCGCACCATGAGACAGATCGTCGTCGACGCCGCGCGCAAGCGTGCTGCGCTCAAACGTGGGGGCGGGCGTTCGCGTGAGACACTGACCGGCATTCCCGCGTTCGACGTAGTCGATCCGACCGAGCTGCTCGCGCTCGACGACGCCATCACGAACCTCGCCGAGCACGATCAGCAGCTCGCGGATATTGTCGTCCTTCGCCACTTCGCCGGGCTCAACATCGACGAAACGGCGGCGGCACTAGAACTCTCGGATCGGACGATCGTCCGCGGTTGGCGTTTCGCCCGGGCATGGCTCGCCGCGGAGCTGGGGAGTGGCGACTCCATCGCAGACTCGACGGTCGGTGATCGTGCGCCTCATGTCGAAGGAGCGTCCGATGCGAGCGCATGAGTTTCAACGAGTTCGAGACGTCTTCGACGCTGTCGTCGAACGCTCTGGCGCGGATAGAGACGCTATCCTCGCCGAACGGTGTGGCACCGACTTTCCGTTGCGTGAACGCGTGGAGGTACTCCTTCGGCTCGATGAAGAGACAGGAGACGTTGACGGTCCCGAAACACCAGCGGCGGAATTTGACGTTGCGATCCCGGCGCGCATCGGACGCTACCGGATTCGAAAGCGCATCGGCGAAGGTGGTATGGGCGTCGTTTATCTCGCCGAGCAAGACAACCCCGCGAGAAAGGTCGCCCTCAAGGTTCTCAAGGGAGGGTTCCTGTCGACGGCACTGCAAGAGCGATTCACTCTCGAAGCGAGCCTTCTCGGCCGGTTGCAACATCCGCGGATCGCACAGATCTACGAAGCGGGCACCGAAGAGACCATGCACGGGACGCTACCCTTCTTTGCTATGGAGTTCGTCGACGGTCGGCCGATTCATCGATTCGCCCGAGAAGAGTATCTCGACGTGCGAGCTCGATTGGCTCTGGTCGCGGAGGTCGCCGATGCTGTTCACCATGCGCACCAGAAGCGGGTGGTTCATCGCGATCTCAAACCGGCCAACGTCCTCGTCGATGAGTCGGGTGCCCCGCACATCGTCGACTTCGGCGTCGCGTTGGCGGTCGGTTCGGCGAGTGACGATCGACTGACCCGCACGGGACAGCTCATCGGAACGGTCTCGTACATGAGCCCCGAGCAGTGTGAAGCCGATCCCACCGCCGTCGATACGCGAACCGACATCTACTCGCTCGGAGTTATCGCGTACGAACTCTTGGCCGGTGTGCCGCCTCACGACCTCGAAAGTCGCGCTTTGGCGGAAGCGACGCGAGCCATTCGCGACGATGAGCCGACTCGGCTCGGACTTCGATCGAGGGAGTTTCGAGGCGAGATCGAGACCATCGTCGGCAAGGCTATGGCAAAGGACCGGGACCACCGCTACGACTCCGCCGCCGAATTCGCGGCCGACCTTCGTCGCTATCTTGCCAACGAACCCATCACCGCGCGTCCTGCGAGTGGGTTGTATCAGCTCCGCAAGCTCGCCAGTCGGCACAAGCCGCTCGTCGCCGCCTTCACTGCGGTCATCGTCATCTTGTTGGTGACCGTGTGGTGGGTCGCCGGGCTCACCGAGACTCGACAGCTCGAACGTTCGGTCGCGCAGGCGTACAGCGAAGTGTTCTTCGAGATGAAGGATGCGCTCAAGAAGATCCAGTCCGGGGAGCCCGTCGAAGAGGTGGTGCGCGCAATCGCCATGAAGGGATCCGGCCCCGGGGATTCCGGCGTCACGGTGGAACTGCTGGAAGCGTGGGCGGATTTGTGCGAGTCGTTCTACTTGTACGACCAAGCGAGTGACCTCTATGCGTTGTCCCTGGAGCGTCGGCTCGCGGCTGGAGCTGAGCTCGATCGGAAAACGATTTACGCGGCAGTGCGAGCGATCAACCCTCTCGTACACGCGTCGCGACTGGCCGAGGCCGAGAGCCACTGCCAAGCGTGGCTTGCGCGGTGCGAGGCGGCGTTTGGTCCTGAAGACGAGAACTCGCTGCGGTTTCGCTCGGGCTTGGCCGCAATACCGTACTTCCGCGGTGAGTTGGAGGAAGCGGCGCGGCGGTTGGAAGCGCTGATCGAGTTTCGAGAAGACGTGCTTCGCGCCTATCACCCCGACACGTGTCGTGATCGAGTCAACCTCGCTCGCCTGTTCGTAAAGATCGATCGGCCGCGCGCCGCAATCGATCACGCCTTGATTGCGTACGATCAACACTCGGCCGTCGACGGTTTTGCGAATCCTTTGTGCGTGGAAGCTCAAGTCGTGGTGGGTGCAGCGAAGGTGAACCTCGGAGATATCGAAGGTGCCGACGAGCACTTCCGCGCGGCCGACGCCGGTATCGTCGAGGATCCGTTGGGAAACGATCTCAACGCCTTTGATTTACGCTACTGGCGTGCGAAACGGTTTGTCCGTCTGGGTGAGCCCGAACGCGCACGTGAGATACTGGCCAAGCTGGAGCCGGACGCACTGGCAATCCTCGGTGCGGACAATCGACGCGTGGCCAGGTATCGCGAGTTGGCTCGCTCGCTCGACTGAGCGTCGCCCGCGGCGGAGCACGCTTGTGCCGCTTGCCTCCTCCACGCGCAACGTCGTCGAAGCGGCGGGGGGTTGTCTCGAGTTCGATCGTTCGATACATCGTCGGGACCTACTTCGACTCCTTCCTGACCTTGGAATCCGATGAATTCTCCCCTCGATGAGCTCTTGCCCCTGTTTGGTCTCGAGCGGTTGCGTGCGCGACTGACTGAATGCTGCCGACCGGCAATTGCGTTCGACTTGAACGTGAGCTCGGTACCGCTCGGCGGCAGTCGCGTCGGGGGCCGCCCGGAGCTACCGAGCGACTGTTGGTGGCCGAGTCGCGAAGTCGAAGGCGTCGATCGTCCTCTCGACTTCCTGCTTCAGATCCGTCTCCCCGATCTTCCGGCGTCGGAGCTGCCTCGGCGAGGAACGTTGACGTTCTTCTATGATCGAGTCGCCTCCCCGTCGGGGTTGCTTCCCTCCGAGACGACCGCGCATCGGGTGCTCTACACCGAAGAAGAGGTTCCGCGGCAACCGTTCGCTCGGCCCGGAGGAACGACCGCGGTACCAGAGCAAGCGCTCGACTTTCGGTCGATCTTGACCGTACCGCCGGCGGGTTCGCTCGCCTTCGACCCGCTGGTCGACGCGGAGCTCACTCCCGACGAGCAGGATCGCTACTTCGACTTCGAGGAAGCGCTCGCCATGATCGGCGCGGTCGAACGCGAAGGGCCGCACCACCACCTCCTCGGCCACTCCGAAAACGTGCAGGGTGACATGCAGGTGGAAGCCCAATTGGTCTCGACCGGTGTGCACTGCGTCGATCGTGAGTCGCAGCTCATTCCCGGAGGCGCGGACCTTCCCGGAGTCGACGAATGGACACTTCTCTTGCAGCTCGACTCCGACGACGCGGCGGAGTTCGAGTGGGGCGATACCGGCATGCTGTACTTCTGGATTCGCAAGCAGGATCTGAAGGATCACCGCTTCGACCGCACTTGGTTGCGTCTACAAAGTCTGTAGTCTCGGTGCCTGTGTTGTCTTGGTGCTTGTGTTGGCTTGATGCCGGGGGGCTCACCCGAGTAGGCCCATACAGCACTTCTTGTACTTCTTGCCGCTACCGCACGGGCACGGATCGTTGCGACCGAGTTTGCTGGCGACGTTTTCTAGCTGTCGCGTACGCCCCGGTGTCGCATCGCCAAACGCGACACGGAGCGCGGCGACGTAGCGGCCGAGCTCGGCGCCTCCACTGAGCCGACCTTGCACTTCCAGCTCCTCCAGGAACGCTCCGCACAGTCGCGGGACATCGGGTCGGGCTGATTCGGGGAGGGCCAGTTGCGAGACGTCTTCGAGGAGGGCGCGTCGAAGGTGGGATTCGGCGACCTCGCCCGGATCGACGTCTCCGTGTTGGCACGCCCCGACCATGAGGGTTAGGGCAACCTGGCCAGCGCACTCTTTGGCGGCGTACGGGAGATTGGCGTAGCGAGTCGAGTCGATGAAATCGCTGACCCAACCTTCGACCATCTCGTGTACATACGGGTTCAAGCTCATCGGTTCGAAACCTCCGAGGAAGACTGTACCGGATCCGCGAGGTGCGTTGGAGATGGCATGAACCACGGCCGAGCGAAACCGATCCCCGCGTTCGGGGATCGGGATCGGTTTGCACCGTCAATCGCAGAGCGACGTGATGCAATCGATGGACGCCGTCAGCGGATCGGTTCCGCACGACGGAAACGGTGCCGGCGGAGGCGGTCCCGCCGCGAACAAGTGAAACACCGAGTAGGCGACATCGGCCGGATCGATCGACCCGTCGCCGTTGGCGTCACAGCTCTGTGCGCACAGCGGTGTTTCGCCGTGGAGCACGCGGCTGCCGAGGTGAATCACATCGGCCACGTCGACCAGGGTGTCGCCGTTACAGTCACTTCGAATGAACGTCGGCGCAAGCGTTGCGAACTCGACGAACGCAAAGTGCGTGAGCCCCGTATCTCCGCCGGCGCCCGTTCCCCAAGCGAACGAATTGGCGAGAGCGGGGTCGTCAACGATCCATCCCGAGTAGTTATCGATCAGGATTTCGCCGTCGACCCGGAGGGTTGCTTGAGTACTTTCGGCGGGCAGTTCCAGCTCGTACAAGTGGTAGCCGCCGGAGGTGTCGTCGATCATGAACTCGGGACCGAGCACCGCACCGGTCGCGAGCCGGACCAACGGACGTCCGAGTTCGTCGCTGCCGAAGTGGATGTTCCAGGTCCGAGTTTCGGTTCGAAAGAACACCATGCTCGAGCCTCCGGGAATGTCGCTGACACCTGGGATTCGAACGACGGCTCTGATGACCCATCCGAATTGAGACGTCTCCTCTAGAACGTCCGTCGCGATGGGTTGGTGGTACATTTCCCAAGAGCCGGGTTCGAGCAGCGTATCTTCGACGGCCCAGGCGTCGTTGCCAAAGTCGTCGAAGACAGGCGACATGATGACTCCCGCTCCGGTACCTCCACCGAGTTGCCAACCCGTTGCCGTAGGGTCCAACGCTCCTGTGTGCTGCGCCACAACGCTTTCACCGTAAAGGTGAGAGCCTAGGGAACACAGCATGACCAAGATGCCCAACGTAAGAGTTTGCAAACGCATCCGCGTTCTCCTTTCGCACACGTCCCCAGCCACTCGTGCACGGTTGGCGCTACCCTGCGCCACGCGTCGTGCACTTGGTCTCGTCTGGAATTCGACTTTCGCGCAGGCCTAAGACAGCCAGCGGTCGTCGAACTCGAGAGCGACGAGCCGAACTTCAGAGGGAATGAATGAGTGGATGATCGAAGGGAGGCGGATAGAAGTGACGCGATGGGCGTTGTACGAACGGACCGAGAAACGTGCGCTGCTCAGGACAGCGCTTCTCGAGACAGTGCAACGCAGAACGGCGGAGGCAGTCTCTGCGCGGCGCCGGGTGATTGTTCGCATGAAGAGCCCATCTCTTGCGTGATAGGCTAACGCTAGACTCGGGACCTACTCGGATCAACCAACGGTACGGAGGCGGATCCAGGTCGGCGAAATTGTCCAGTCGATCGATGCGTTGCTGTCGTTACGTTGCGGGCGACTAACAGTTAATACTGGAATTGATCGCTTCGGAAATAGGCGAGTGAATTCGACAATTCCGGTAGTCAATGGAGCATTTAGCGAACACTCGCATTGTTGACGATCGCCCGAATGCTCACAAACACGGCAAGAACTCAAAGCAGCTGACGCCATCCATTGTTGGGTCAACTCCACAGCCACCGAATGGGGCCGGCGGTAATGTGCCTCCGGAGAACAATGCGGCGAGTGCGTAAATCGCATCCGAGATGTCGAAGGCACCGTCGTCGTTGGCATCGCAGGCGTCGGCACAAGGCGGGAAGCTCGTGCTCGGGGTGAACAGCCAAAACAGCGCAGCCACCGGATCGGCGACGTCGAAGTTCTCGTCGGCGTTGCAGTCGCCGCGGTCGAACATCGGATCGGTTCCGATCGGCGCTGCCTGAATCACGAATCCATCGTAGATGCAGACGCTCACCATGGAGTGCACGCTGAAGCCGAGTTGGTCAGGAAAGTCAGACGCTCCAGGGATGAACCCTGCCGTGACGAACTCCTGCGTCAGTCCGCCGAGCTGCAGTTCCAGCACGAGGTCGTGGTTGCCCGAACCGAAGTTGACCATGTAGTAGCCTGAACCGGTCACGGACACTTCGTCTGCACTGCCCGCGTTGACGATCCAGTCGACGTTGGTGACGTCGTACTCGAAGACCGGGCCGAGGCTGAGCGGGACCGGTGTCAGATCGAACGTCCCGCTGACGTCACCGACGAGCACCGCCGGACAGAGACACATCGACGGGCCAGTGCAACCCGTCTCCATGGAGCTGTCGTCGGCGAGTTGGTACGTCGTGGATTGCCCCTCCAGGGACTCCGGCGACGCGATGATCGTGAGTGCGACTGCGAGCAGGATCAACCGGACGTTCATCAGGAGCCTTCCTTCGGGAGTAGAGCCCGAACGGTACCGTCTGACCGGCCGCCGATCCACTGTCACCCGCGCCGTCCCGACGGAATTCCCGGCTCGGGGGCGGCGTTGCGTAGCAGTATCTTCTAGCCACGGGGTTGGGTCGTCCGTGGCCGACCGGTCCAATCGCGGCAAGCGGTGAGTACAACGCAGGTTTGTCGTTTTGTTTCGACCTTTGCCGTAAGAGAATAGGAGTTCACTTCTCTGGGGTAGCGTGACGTCCGCCTTCGGACACCGTAACGTCGACCGTCGACCGTTGGCCGGGACGTGGGGTTGTTGACAGGGGTCTGTGTTGTTGGGAGGCAGTGTCGTCGGAGGACAGTGTCGTCGGAGGACAGTCGGGATCTGCCGGTTACGACCGGTTGGAATAGGAAGCGATCATGGTTCGAGGTCTACTTTGTCTCTTCGTGATCTTCGTCGCCGAGTCTGCAGACGCTCAAGACTTCACGTTCATATGCCCTGAAGTCGAGATTCAAGTCGACTCGGCCGTTGATTCGATCGAGTTCACCGTCTTGCCAAAGATCTGGGCAAACGGTGCACCCGGTGCGCTGACTGCGGGGTACGCGATGGGGGTCGCTCACGATCCCACCGCTATCGACGTGATCGACGTCGAGAACTTGTTGCCCTTTAGCCCTGCGTTCTTCTCCGAGAATCTCCTCACGAACGGCTGGAGCGTCGGCGTCGTATTCGATTTCCTCGGTAGCGTTTCGGTTTCGTTCCCCACTCCCTTCGACATCGTCGAAGTGACGTACCAAACCGAAGTGGGATACCTCGACGGTTCTGTGCAAACGACGGAGCTGAACTTTTCCAACAGCCTCGGAAGCCCACCCGTGACGAACGTGGTCGTCGTCAGTGGTGCGTCGGCCCCGGTCGCGTTGGACGACGGCTCGATCACCTTTCGCAGTGGTAGCTTCGTACGCGGCGACGTGAACAGCGACGGAGCGGTCGACATTTCCGACGCAGTCTCCGCGCTCGCCTCGTTGTTCCTGCCAGGCACCGACGCCCCGGGATGCTTGGCTGCCGCCGACATCAACGACGACGCCGGTTTCGACATCTCGGACCCGGTGTACTTGCTCGGATCGTTGTTTGTTTTCGATGCCCCAGACGTTCCCGAGCCGAGCACATGCGGCATCGATCCGACCCAGGATCTACTCTCCTGTTTCGAAGGGTGTCTGTAGCTCCAACTGTTCATGAAGCGTAGTTGAACAAGATGTTCTACGAAGTCCTGTCCCTCGCGGTGGGTCGTGATATGGTCGGCTGAGTTCCCTCGTTCCTAGTCCGAGGAGGCGTGATGAGTTCCAGATTCGTGTGCGCAATGCTTCTTCTTTGTGCGGCCCCCGTCACCGCGCAAGACTTTACGTTCGTCTGTAGTGACTTCGAGTTTCAGGTGGACTCGACCATCGATCAGCTCGAGTTCACCCTGCCGGTCCACATTTGGGGACCCGGTGCTCCGATGGTGGACAGTCAAGGATTCTCCATGGGCCTCGCTCATGACCCCACCGCGCTGAACGTCTTGGCCGTGGACTTCGCCTTGCCGTTTACTCCTGACTTCTTTCAAGAGTTTCTCCATGTCGGCGGTTGGTCGGCCGGGACCATCTATGCGTTCTTGGGTGGTGTCTTCGTCACGTTCCCCGACCCGGTGGCGGTGCTCGATGTCACCTACGAAACGGTTCCCGGATACCTCACGGGTGCTACCCAGGTCCTCGAGTTGACGTTCGATGAGTTGGGAGTTCCTCCGGTCGAAAATGTCGTCGTCGTTGCGGGGGCTGGGTCATTTGCTGCCCTCGATCATGGCTCGGTCACCTTTGGTCCGGGAAGTTTTCAGCGTGGCGACCTCAACGCCGATACCGTTGTCGATATCTCGGATGCGGTGGCGGCGCTCTCGGTGCTGTTCATCCCCGAGACGGATCCCCCAATTTGCATGAAGTCTGCCGACGTCAACGACGACAGCAATTTCGATGTCTCGGATGCAGTGTTTCTGCTGAGTTCGCTGTTCGTCTTCGGTGCCCCGGATATCCCAGAACCGACGATTTGTGGGGTCGATCCCACAGACGATGTTCTCCCGTGCGCGGAGGGTTGTCTCTAGCCCGGACTATTCATCAGGCGAAGCCGCGCAGGCTGCGCTTCCCGCGAATCTCTGCGTTACTCCTTCTTGAAGACCGCTACGTCGACTGCGGCGTCGTGCCTGGATCTTCACGGAAATCGCAGCCTGTGCTCCGTTGACCATCTTCGAATCATCCTCTGCTGCAACTCACTGGGCACGATTTGCGCCCTTTCGGGCGCGTAACGACTCCGCCTGATGAATAGTCCGGGCTCTAGAGGTGCGCGTCGACAGCGGCGATGAGGGCGGAGCGCTTACACGGGCGTTCGGGAGCCCAGACGCGGCTGAATCCCGTTTGACGGCGGTCCGGGGGGGGCATTTATCCCCCGTGGAGGGCTCGCGCTTGCACCTAGGTGCCTCGATCGCTATTGTCCCGGCCCTGACCGGCCGCGGAGGACGCGAGGACCGGCGATTCCCATTTGTCGAGCGGTCACCGTGACTCAAAATTCGTCGTCTCAAAATCGGTCGTCCAAGAACCCTTCATCCGACGACTCGAATCAGCCTCCCGAAGAACCCACTCCTGAGTTCGAGTTCGCCGATCTCGACCTGATCGAGCCGCTGCTGAAAGCGCTCGATGAGGAGGGGTACGGCACGCCGACCGAGATCCAGCGTTCGGCAATTCCCGAGGTGCTCGATGCCAACGATCTGTTGGCACTGGCGCAGACCGGCACGGGCAAGACTGCCGCCTTCTCTTTACCCATTCTTCAAGTGCTAGCCGCGGAGCGTCCCAAGTCACCGCGTCCTATCCGCGCGTTGATCCTGGCGCCGACTCGCGAGTTGGCGATCCAAGTCGAAGCGAGCATTCAAGCGTACGGTCGTCACTTGTCGTTGCGAAGCACGGTGATTCTCGGCGGTGTGACCGCGGGACCGCAGATCCAGAGTCTGCGTCGCGGCCCCGACATCGTCGTCGCGACCCCGGGTCGGCTGCTCGATCTCATGAGTCGCGGAGATGTTCGCCTCGACCGCGTCGAGATGTTGGTGCTCGACGAGGCCGATCGTATGTTGGACATGGGATTCATTAACGACGTGCGGAAGATTGTCGCCGCGGTGCCGAAGGACCGACAGACGTTGTTCTTCTCCGCGACCATGCCGCCCGAGGTCGACCGGCTCGCCCAGGATCTTCTTTTCGAACCGGTGCGCGTCGAAGTGACCCCGAGTGCCTCGGTCTCATCGAAAATCGATCAGCGGGTGATGTTCGTCGAGCGCACCAAGAAGCACGCAACGCTCGTCAAGATCCTCCGCGATCGCGAGACAAAGCGAACGCTAGTCTTCACGCGCACGAAGCACCGTGCCAACCGTGTCGTGAAGCAGTTGGCTCGTGATCACATCGAAGCGGCGGCGATTCACTCGAATAAGACGCAGAGTTCGAGGCAGAAGGCACTCGCCTACTTCGCCAAGGGTTCGATCAAGGTCTTGGTTGCGACGGACATCGCAGCGCGAGGCATCGATGTCGACGGTATTACCCACGTGATCAACTTCGATCTTCCGGACGAACCCGAGAACTACGTGCACCGCATCGGTCGAACCGCCCGTGCCGGCGCGCTCGGTGTTGCGGTTGCGTTTTGCGACGCCGAAGAGCCACAGAAGTTGACGGCGATCGAGCGAACCACTGGTAAGCGAATCCCGATCGACCACGACCACGATCACCATTCCGACGCGATCGAGAAGGAGTACCGCGAAGATCGACCGGCGCCTCGGTCGAAACGCGGCGGGTCCCGATCGGGATCGTCGCGATCAAGCGCCCCGCGGGGGGGGCCGTCGCGCTCGCGGGCGGGTTCGAACAGGGGACCTGCACGCAAAAAGAGGGCGAGCAGCTCGCGCTCGTCCGACCGCAGCGAAGGCGATCCGTCCGCACGACGCAGCTCGCGGCGTGGCGGTGGCGGTGGCGGTGGCGGAGCACGGCGTTCGGAAGGCGGCGGTGCACCGCGGCGCTCCGAGGGTGGCGGAACACCGCGGCGCTCGGGAGGCGGCGGCACAACGCGGCGCACGGAGGGCGGCGGAACACCGAGGCGCACTGAGGGCGGCGGCACACCGAGGCGCACGGAGGGCGGCGGCACACCGAGGCGCTCTGAGGGCGGTGGCACACCGAGGCGCACGGAGGGCGGCGGCACACCGAGGCGCTCTGAGGGCGGTGGTGGCGGTCGCGCCGGCAGCCAGACCGGCAAGAAGACATCGAAGAAGCGGTCACAGCGACCGGGTCGCAACCAGCGCCGCCGCGACCGCGACTAGTTGCCCGGTTTCGACTTGGCGACCGCTGTTTAGCCATTCCATTCATAAGCTTGGCGGACTTGGCGGGTTCGTGAGAGATGGCCTGATGGACACGCTAGTCCTCCGCCGGGCGAAGCGTCGTGGCAGTTGGCAACGCTGGTCGTTGTGCTTTCGACACTTGGCCTTTTCACGCCAAGCCGCCAAGAACCGCCAAGGCCGCAAAGAGACTTGATCCTCGTTCGCGCGAAGTGGTGCGATTCGAGTCGCGCGTCAAGTTGCTGCGGCAGTTTGGCGCGCTCGCCAAGCCGCTAAGGATTTGACTTCCTTTTGTCGTGCCGCGAGCCGCGCGCTTTGTTCAAAGGCGAGTCGTCCCCGAACCGCTTCAGCTCGCGATGATCTGGAGATCTGTTCCGACTCGATCGGCCATCTCGAGCGTCGCCTGCAGGTCGGGGTGTCGCAGGATGATGTGCCCATCGGACAACAAGGTCTGCTTCCAGTTGCGTCGGTGTGCACCGACGGGCAAGAGATCGATGTGGACGATGTGCTGGCGATAGCGCGCGACCAACCGTTCTAGCCCGTGGATAGCGCGGATTTGACCTTGCCCCTGCGCTCGCTTGAAGATCACCGATGAGTTGTAGCGTTGCTCCGGCGGTTGGCTGAGGCGACCTTGCGTGACGGCGTCGGCCCATGCGACGAACAGGTCGGAGTCGGTCGCGTAGTTCATGATGTCGACCGACAGTGCGCCCGGGGGGCGCGCGGCGATCTCTCCGAACACTGCTTCACCGGCTGCCGTCAGGAACCATTCCATGTGGGTGAAACCGGTGTCGAAGCCGAGCGCTTCGATGACGGCGCGTCCCATGTCGCGTCCCGGTTTGAGCGTCGGCTGGTCTGGATGCCGCAAGCAGATGGTTTGCGGGCTGACCCACTCCAAGGTGCGACCGACGAGGGGCGTCGGTCGGTACCACGACGTGTTCGCGAACAGAATTCGTCCGTCGGCGCAGACGGTGTCGTAGGTGTACTCCTCCCCGGAAATGAACTCTTCGACGCTGACCTGCGCGACGTGTTTGACCTTGGCCAAGATCGCTTCGAACTCGGTAGCGTCTTCGACTCGGTAGGTATCCGCGGAACCGGCGCCGCTGATAGGCTTGATGATGAGCGGGTAGCCAATACGTTCGGCCGCGGCTCGGCACTCGTCTTCGGTGCTGGCTCGCACGTGGCGCGGGGTTCGAATCCCGGCGTCGTCGAGCGCTTTCTTCATGAGCTCTTTGTCGCGAAACAAGGTCGCCTGGTCGGAGCGCATGCCGGGCAGTCCGAGCGCCTCGCGGATCTTCGCGGCGAGAATCACACCGGGTTCCCACAGGCATTCCACCCGATCGATGCGAACCCGGGACGCGACCTTCTGCGCGTCGGCGATCCAGCGCGCGTCGTCCGCCAAGGATCCCGTTTGCACGTAGGCGTCGAGGGAGTCACGGACGTGCGATCCGAGGGAACCTTCGGGTTGTTCGCCCATGCCGACGACATGGGCGCCGACCTGGGCCAACGCTCGCGTGAAGTGGGGCATTTCGACCGGAAACGCGGGGGACAGAAAGAGGACGTTCATGTTGTTCCTTTACGAGCCCAGCTCGACGCGGACTAGGCGTACCAAGCGGGCCAAGCCCGCCTCGACGACCGACGTTTCTGGGTGCCGAAGCACGACGAATCCTTCACCTTCGTAACCGCTCGCTTGGGACTGACCGACGCGCGGTAGCTGAACTTCGGCGACGATATCGCCGAGTTCGCGTTGCGCTTCGTCGAGTCCATGCACGGCTTTGACGCGGCCTTGTCCCTGCCCGCGCAAGTACGCGATGCCGGCGGCGAACTGTCGCGGCGGGGGGTCGAACGCGTCGAACACCATGAGCTTGGCCCACGCCCGATAGAAGTCGATGCCGTGTGCATGCGAGATCAACGTCGTGATCTGCGCTCCCGGCGGACGCGCCGCGACTTCCGAGATGGCGATGCTTCCGTCACGTCGACGGAACCACTCCATGTGACTCAAGCCCGTGACCATCCCGAGCGCGTCCAGTGCGCGCGCGGCGACCGATCGGATGTCGTCGTAGCGAGGGTGATCGACTTCCCGAGGCAGCAACACGGTCCATTGGATCCACGGGTTTTCCATGACAGCCAAGGGGCCCGGGGTGTAGTGCGTCAGGGAATGCCAAATGGATCGACCGCCGAGCGACACCGTATCGAACGAGTGCTCTTCGCCGACCACGAACTCCTCGAGGAGCACCGGGTCGTTGGGGCGCGGCGGCATCATGCGCAAGCACTGAGTGAGCTCGTCGTCATTAGCGACACGCATGGTATTGCGGGCGCCAGCCCCCGCCGGTGGTTTGACGACCAGGGGATATCCCACGTCGGCGGCGAACGCTTGCGCTTCCCCGAGACTTCCGACGAGTTGGTGTTTCGCGCACGGGACGCCGGCTCGACGAAACACGTCCTTCATTTGCGACTTGTCGCGAAAGTTGTGTGCGGCTTCGCGACCCATGCCCGGAATACCGAGCGCGGCTCGCACATCGGCGAGCGCTTCTTGAAGCTGTTCGAGGGTGCCGAGCAGTCGTTCGCACGGGCCGATCTCCGCCGCGAGCGAGCGTACGGCGTCGTGAATCTGCCCGGCGTTCAGGCCATCGCTCAGCTGACGGTGTGCCGCGAGCCGGCTGCGTAGTCCCGGCGGAATCTTGGCGGCGGAGTCCTGGCTGATCAGAGCGACGCGGGTACCGTCGAGCTTTGCCGCGGCCTCGATGAAACGGAGCGTCGTTTCCGCTAGGAACGGGGCGACGAAGACGACCGGACGCATGGGCATTCCTCTCGGGTGGGGCGGCCGCGAACCGGGCCAAGCCAAGGAGGATCTTCGTCGATCACTCGCGCGCCGTCAAAGCCTCTGACCTTGCGAGCCGGTCCGCGAGATCGATCCTCAGCCGGCCGACTCTGCGCTAGACTCTCAATGGCTGGCGGGAGCGCCGACTCCCCGTCACTCTCTAGACATCGCTCTCCAGACAAACAGGATAGAGTTTCATGAACACGGTGCACCGCGTCCTGCTCGGTTTGGCCCTGCTCTCGTCGACGCCCGCGTTCGCCGGTGAGTGGATCTCGCTCTTCGACGGTCAGTCGCTCGACGGTTGGACGCAGCGCAACGGTACGGCGAGTTATCGCGTCGAGGATGGAGCGATCGTCGGCACGACGACCGCGGGCAGTCCCAACTCGTTTCTCTGTTCCGACCGGACCTTCAGCGATTTTGAGCTGACGTTCGATGTCAAAGTCGACAATCCGTTGAACTCGGGCGTGCAGATCCGTTCGCGGACGCGGCACGGGACTCCGGACGGTCGGGTCAACGGCCCGCAGGTCGAGATCGAAGCGAGTGGCTCGAGCGGAGCCGAGGCGGGGTACGTGTACGGCGAAGCGGCCGGCGGGTGGATGACGCCGAAGGCCGACTTGATCCCGCACAAGCACTTCAAAGACGGTGAGTGGAACAGCTACCGCATTGTCGCCGACGGCGCCCGGATCACGGTGTGGATCAACGGCACGGCGATCACTGACCTCGTCGATACCTTGAAGTACGAGACGCACCCGAGCGGTTTCATCGGATTGCAGGTGCACGGCGTCGGCAACGCCGGACCGTACCAAGTGTCGTGGCGCAAGCTGCGCATTCGTGAACTCACCGGGGGCAGCGACCGCGACGGCTGGGTGGATCTCTTCAACGGCCGCGACCTGGGCGGTTGGAAGACGACCGGCAATTGGCTGGCGAAAGGCGATGGCGTGCTTGCCATCGAACCGCGAGCCGGCGAAGAGGGCTGGCAACGGTACGACGCCTACCTCTGGTCCGAGAAGCAGTATCAAGATTTCATTCTCGACGTCGAGTACGCCTACCCGGCCGGCGGCAACAGCGGGATCTTCTTCCGAGTCGGCGACGTCGCGAACCCCGTCGAGACCGGGATCGAAGCGCAGATCCTCGATTCCACCGGTCACACCGGAGAGCTATCGCATCACGACCACGGTGGCATCATTCGCACAAGAGGCGCTTCGAAGAACATGTCGCTGGCGCCGGGTCAGTGGAACCGAATGCGGGTTCACTGTCGGGGATCGAAGCTTCGCGTCATCTTGAACGATCAGAAGATTCATGATCTTGATCTCTCGAGTTCGGCCATGAAAGATCGACCGCTTCGAGGGTTCATTGGCCTGCAGGATCACGGCGAACCGCACAACCTTCGCTTCCGTCGCATTCGCATCAAGGAGTTGCTGGCGCCGGTCGAACCGGTGACGAAGCCGGTGTCGCTCTTCAACGGTCAAGACCTCACCGGTTGGGTCTCCGATGTGCCGGCCAAAGACAAGAATCCGGACGTCCGCGACAGCTTCGTCGTACGGGATGGACTCCTGGTCAGCCTCGGCAACCCGGCCGGTCATCTGGTGACGACGGAGTTGTATCGAGATTACGAGCTGAACGTCGAGTACCGATTCACCAAGGGCGCTGGCAACTGTGGCGTCTTGGTGCACGCTTCGCGTCCGCGCGCGCTCTATCGCATGTTCCCCGCTTCGATCGAAGTACAAATGCATAGCGGCAACGCTGGCGACTTCTGGTGCATCCAGGAGAGCATCACCGTTCCCGATATGGAGAAACGACGTCGCCGCGGCAAGAACCAGAAGTGGGGCGGCGCCGAAGGCGACTCGCGTCGGATCCTGAACCTCACCGACGATTCAGAGAAACCGCTCGGGGAGTGGAACACCATGCGGGTTCACTGCCGCGCCCGAACTATCCGCGTCTGGATCAACGGCGACCTTGTCAACCACGGCTTCGGCTGCACCGTCGATCGAGGCAAGATCGCACTGCAAGCCGAGGGAACCGAGGTCGAGTTTCGCAAGGTCGAGCTGGCCCCGCTGCCTGCGGCGGGACAGTAGTTCACTCGACGGAGGTGCCGGAGCGTTACGATCAGGGGCAGGGTGGAGAAAAGCTCACACAGCCGACGCTGTCCATAGTGGGGTCCACTCCGCAATCGACGGCCGGCGCCAGAGGCTGGGCAGCCCCGGGGACGAACAAGGCGCCCAACGAGTAGACGGCGTCGGAGATATCCATCCTCCCGTCGTCGTTGGAGTCACAGGCGTCATCGCACGGGCCCGCTGGCCCCGATACGAAGAGGCGCGAGAGTAGGAAGATCGCGTCGGCGATGTTGAACATACCGTCGGCATTGCAGTCGCCGCGTTTGAAGAGTTGTATGACGACGATATATTCTCTTTGGTCGCTGCGTTGGACCGACCGAATGTATTGGTATGAGTCTCCGGTCGAGGTGGTGGTGGTCATTTCCTCTTCACCTGTGAGTTCCACCCAGAACAAGTACATGCCCTCGGGGAGCTCCGGTGCTGGTTCGGACATGAACCCTGCGCAATGGGCGCTGACGCCATCGATGAAGTAGTCCCCGGCCGCGTCCTGCAGAGCGTAGTGACAGTGTCCAGGTTCCACCGGGCAGGGCACGATCCACGAAAACACCGGCGTTGTGATTCCAGCGACCGGAACGCCGATGACGGGGAAGCAGCTCGGTGATGTCCAAGTCGAATAAGAAACGGTGTCCGTGACGCCAATCGCAAACTCAAACACGTAGTCGCCACTGGGGAACTCACAGTCCATGTCGGCCTGGCTGTCGAACGGCCCACTTTCGTAGAACCAGTTCCCCGTTCCGTCTGGCATCAATTCAATGCCAGGAGCGACCATTCCTGGGACGAGGACGCAGGGATCGAGCGATGTACCCGTCACCTCGACGCGAAACCGGAATTCGGGATTCGCTCCAGCAACTCGTTCGGCGCAACTCTCGATTTGAAGCTGTGTCACGTCGGTTTGCGCCATCGCCGGCGCGCTGGACCATAGGACGACTAAGCCGAGAACGGTGCGGAACAGACGGCTCTGCATCGTTGCCTACTTCCAGTGAGATCCTAGCTTTGCTTCCGGCCAGGACGGCCTCATGGGCACGAGTCGAACAGATCGCAGGTCGTGCTGTCGGGCGTGGGATCACTTCCGCAGCTGACCGGGGGTGGAGGTGGTGAGGCGCCTGGAATGAAAAGCGCGCCCAGCGAGAACACGGCGTCCGCGATGTCGACGGCACCATCGTCATTGGTGTCCAAGGCCGCGTCGCAGTTTGAAGGCGGCGCACCGGGGACGAAGAGGGCGGAGAGGGTGAAGACCGCGTCCGAGATATCAAACGATCCATCGTCGTTCGCGTCGCCGCGGGTGAACTGCCCCGCCGTCGATCCCGTCACTAGGCTCCAGCTCTTGATCTGCACGTTCTGGAAGTTCGTCGCCCCGGAAGCCGTGAATCCGAGCCAGCCGCTATCGGAATCCAGCGTGCTCGCTAGATCCAAAGCGGCCGTCATGGCCGGGGTGGTCGGATCATCCATGTAGACGGTCATGGTTCCCGGTGTGTATTCGACGATGACCGTGTGAGTCCCAGAGCCCTGGCCGAAGTCGGGGAGCGAGGAGTTGATGGCCAATCCGGCCAGCCCATGGTCCTGGCTGTTGGGCGCGGTACCCATGCTCATGATCGCGATATGGTTGTCGTTCGGATCCTCGACCCAGTTGTCATTCCAGAAATTATCGAACTCGACCGCGACGCTCTTCGCGATACCGTTGGCAGGCGTGGCCAGGAAGCCTCCGTATCCCTGAGCGTTCGCATGATCTCCGAGGGCATCCGCCGCATCGTTCTGGATCACGAACGCCATGCCATCTGCCCAAGCACCGCCGAGTGCGTTCACATACTCGAACTCGAACTGGACCGTGAAGCCGTTGATGAGGGCGAATTGGTCGACCGTCCAGACGGCCGCCTTGCTGGGACTCAGCTGGTAGTCCGGGTACACGTGGAGGATGGGCTCGCCGAGTTCGGCTCCCCCCACGAATGTAAAGTTGCCGACATCCGTTGCTAGGAATTCGGGATAGTCGAAGTCCGCCTTCGCGCTCCCAGCAAAAAAAGCTAGACCCAGGATCAGCACCGTCAACTTGCGCATGTGATTGGCCTTCTATCTCGGCTGCGAATTCGAATCCCGTGACTGTCGGGTCCCTACAGCTTAGCAGATCCCCGAAGGCCCACCACGATGCGATGCCTCTGTCGTCGCCAACGCCAAGATCACGTGCCCTCGAACGCTCCGGCGTCATCTGACCGACCGACGGGCGGGCTCATGTACGCCTGCAAGAATGACTTGCGAAGTCTGCGCTCGATCCTCTCGCCCGCATGACCCTCACGCGATCCGATACGTCGCGATCTCATGCGCGCCGAGCGCGATATCAAAGGCGAACCACTGCAACCCCAACGTCGCCGCCCAGGCGGGCGGATCGCACGGTTGCACTTCGATCGCGGCCCCCTGCGCTTGGCCGAGTAGATCTGTTCGCACGGCCGTCACGCTGGCGGGGGGCTCGTGCTGGGGTACTCGAATGGAAGTCTTGCTCGGTTTCCCATCCATCTCGACCACTCGCAGGATCATCGCTCCGTTGCCGTTCGGGTCGGTGTCGTTCGCCTCGGTGTCGCGACTGAGCGACGTCGGCACGATCGACGCATCGCCGTCGAGATCAATCGGGGCCATGGTCGGAGGAAGGTCGGGACGTGGGGCCCCGTGCGGCGTGGTCGCCGTGCGATCGGGGAGTCCGTCTTCGACGAACGGTAGCGCCGCGTCGCTGGGATCTTCGAACTCGCGCGCGAGTTGATACCGTTCGTGATGTTCGAGCGGGGCGTGTGGCTGGATCCGCAGTCGCGGGTTCAGTGCCGGCTCGGTTTCGTAGCGATCGCCATCGGCCGGGTCGTACGCGGTCAGAACGACCTTCGCTCCGTCGTCGGTGCGCAGGAATTGTTGGCTGCCGTCGTGCATGAGCAGCACGCCGCTGCCGTCGTCACCGATCAAGTCGACGAAAGTCGACGCGGTGAACGCGCGCTCGACAGTCTCTTCGAACTCTCCGTTCGTTCGCTTCCCTCCGCCGGTCCCTTCGATAAAGGTCACGGCGAACGGGCTATCGCCGATGATCTGGTGGGGAAGCGCGAGCGAGTCGAGGCGAAGGGTGAGCGCGTTGTTCACGCCGGGATCGGGTCGCTTGAGTCCACTCAGGTCGATCGATAGATCGAGTGCGTCGCTGATGGCGGCCAACCCGACCGTGATAATGACGAAGCCGGTCTTCTTACCGAAACGTCGAATCGTCAGGTAGCCGTCTTCTTCGTGAATCTCGACCTCGGCTCGGTCGAGTTGCGACACCGCGCCGTTGATCGACACTTCGAATTGCAGAAGCGGCTGG
>JAJFFE010000148.1 GCA_021776775.1 Planctomycetota bacterium
ACATAGTCGTCGAGGAATTCGACCGTCCTGGCTAGGCGCAGGGACGCAAGTCGGATTAGTAACTCCTTCGAGGAGCTGCAACAACGCCAGGGCGGACGAGGCCCGACGAATGGTTAAGGAACTTGTGAAACAGGACACTAGATCTCCTCGGTCACTTTCTGCTCTTTTTTGGCGGCTGCCGTTTCGTTCAACCAGTTGCGCAAGACCGCGGCGGCAAGATCCGGCCGCTCATCTGCGAACTGCGAGATGGAGTCGAGCAGGTTGATCGCGTCTTGATCTTCCTCCTCGGCTTCCCAATCGATCTCTGTCTTCTGTTCGGTCTCTTGCGCCAGCTCCTGAGCGTGCATCCGATCCCGCTCTTCTTTCTCTCTCAGGAAGTACTGTAGGTCAGCAACCGGGTCGGGCAACGCCTCGAGTTCCGGGGTGCCTCGGCTTGCGGCGCGGTACAACAAGAAGCAACCAGCCAGGGCGAGGAAGCCGAGAATCAGTTCACGAATGTGAAGCTGCATGTAGCCAAGCATTCCCGCGGCCGCTTCGTCGCCAACAGGTAGCATCGACGCAGCCATAATGATGGGCTTGACGCGCGCGTTGATCTTGGCGGGATTCACGGCCGGAATCGCGCGGACGTCCTTCTCGAGTTCTTCGACGCGCTGCTGGATCTCCTCAGGGGTAACCTTCTCCTCCGGCTCACTCCCTTTGATCATGTTGATCTGGCGTTTGAGTGCGTCGCGAGCGACATACACCATGATGCTGACTTGCTCGGGCTCACCCGAGGGGGTGCTCCGCCGTTCGTCGATCTTGCTCGCGAAGTTCTCGTACTCGTTTTCCTCGTACTCCCGGGTGGTCGACGTCGACATCCCACTGCTGGGCTTTACGAGGCTCGCGGTATTCGGCTTGGTCCCCGGTGCTTGATCCGAGGTACTCGAGTCGTCCGACTCACGGCGGTCTCGGGTGACGGCGCTGACCAGCTTGTCAGGGTCGTAGACGGTGCTCGCCAACTCGACCTTGTCGCGGTCGAGCTTGGCGTCGACGGTGGCCGTGAACTCGTTCGAAGCCAACTGCGCTCCGAACAGCGCCACTACTTTGCGGCGAAGTCCTTCTGCATACGCTTGCTCGGCGTCCTCGAAGAATTCGGACGAGTCTTCCATCGCGATCGGACCCTTGTGGTCCATGAGCGAGACTCGTTCGTTCTTGAGACCGAACGAGAACGCGACAAACTGTCGAATGCCGTGGGCCAATCGAGTGGAAACCCGTTCACCCTCCGGGGTCAGAAGTATAGAAGCAGTCGACGGATTCTCGCCGAGCACGAAGCGGGAGTTGTTCGCCATATTGATGGTCACGAGCGCTTTCGAAACCCCTTTGAGAGCCTCGATTCCAGCCTGGACCTGACGGCGCTTGGTATCGAGGATCTTGTCCCGACGCTGACCGGAGGTTTCGTTCCAGCTCGTTTGGCCGTAGAGCCACTCGAACATGTTCGGGTCATCGAGGTACTTCGGATTCTCGATCCAAAGCGCGTCGATCCTCGCTCGGTGCTCGCTCGAGACCACCACAAACCCGTTCTTCTCGTCGTAGGGAATGCTGTTCGTATCCAGGTCGGCGATGAGCAGGCGCTCGGAGTCGATCTTCACTCGATACGTGCGATCGTCCTCGGGCCCGTAGATAACGACGAGACCAAGTAGGGTCAGGACGACGACGCCGAGGATGGCAAGGCTCCATCGCTGTGACGGCGATAGCTTCGACAGAAGCTCCTTGACCGGTGTCTCTACCTTTTCGTAGCTCTGCGATAGTCGTTCGCTGAACTTCATCCCGTAACTCTTCCCACCTGTGGGCGGAAACCATGCTCGGTCCGCCCCTCTCCAGATTGTGTCAGCCCACTTCGATCAGGCATCCCCATGCCTGCTACACGATCATTCGTTTGAAACCTCTAGCTAGCTAGACCCTCAGACGATTCACTTCCTCGTAAGCATCGACGAGCTTGTTTCGAATCGACATGAGAGCCCGAAACGCGAGGTCAGCCTTTTCCACAGCGGTGAGGACTTCGGTCACGTTCTCGGTCTTTCCGAGCGCAAGTTCTTGGATCGCGGTATCCGCGTCCTTCTTGAGCTCGTTCACTTCTTGAATCGAGTTCTTCAGAATGTCCGCGAAGCTCGGTCCGTCCGTCTCCGCCGACTTGTTCGTCGCCCCCGGTTGAGCACCGGTCTCCGGTCCTTGGATCGGGCGGATCGAATCGAACGGTATGGATCCGTTCATAGGTTCGCTCCCCCAGTCATCTGGCGCCGCGAATCAAGCTTCACGACTCGTTCTAGGCGTTCTGCTGCCATTAGCCGACAATCCTCATTGCGGTCGAGAACATGGACTTTGTCGCTTCCATGGCGGTGACGTTCGCTTCGTACGAGCGACTCGCCATCAACATGTCGACCATCTCCTGTACCACTTGGACATTCGGGTACTGCACGATCCCGTTCTCATCGGCGTCGGGGTGACCCGGCTCGTAGCGGGACTGGAACTCCGACATGTCGCGCACCACGTCCTTGACCTTCACGCCGATCGCGTTGCCCTGCGGATCGACCTGAAAGATGGGCTCCTTGCGGCGGTACGGATTCGGAAAGCCAGACGCGTCGCGAGTCGTCTCGGCGTTGGCGATGTTCTCGGCGATCGTGTTCATCCAAACACGACGCGATTCCAAGCCACTCGCACTGATTCCTAGAGCACTAAGCATGAGTTACCTTCTAGGCTCCCGGCCGCTCGTTGATTGCAGCTCGAAGCTGTCCCCACTCCTTGCGGAGTAGCGAAGCCATTGATGTGAACTTTCCGGCATTCATGGCGAGCGCTGACATCTCGCGCTCCATCGAAATGTTGTTCTCGTCGTGACGCGTCGGACCCTCGTGCGCCATACGCGCGACTCGCGGCCCGGGGAACGTTCCACCCCACGTGCTGATCGGATCGCGGGCGCCGCTCGACATCTGAAACTTGTTCGGATGGTGGTCGCTTCGCTCTCGAATCGCCCGCTCGAGAGTTCTCGTGAACCTGGCTTCGTCGAGGTCCTGGCGTCGGTAGTTGGGCGTGTCCGCATTCGCCACGTTCGACAGGATCAAGCGGTGTCGCGCCTCGGCGAATTGGAGGGTCTCCTCCATCACGGGCGCTGAACCGATGTTGAAAAGCGTTCCGGTTACCTTCATCGAGAATGTCCTCCACCTGGGGAAAGCACGGCCGGTGCCAGCGCTTCCGTTTCCCGAGAAGGAGCAGTGGTCCGATCAGAAGACCAACAAGCAAGGTCGCTTGTGTCAGAGCGCTCGGATACGAACGCACGACAATGCACGCCGTCGAACCGGCTGACATCGCCCCAAGCGGCAGAACCCGCAGGCCCGGAGGAGGGCCGAGCGGCGCTTTGAAGTACCGCCAGACGGCGCGAGACGGTCCTAGTACGTGCGGCCGGAAAGTGCAGGTGCGGTGAGTGGTGGAGTTCGGCGGGAGATTGCCGTTCGGAATTCGCAGGCGAATTGGTGGATTCGTTGAGGATTACGA
>JAJFFE010000149.1 GCA_021776775.1 Planctomycetota bacterium
CGGTGAGTGGTGGAGTTCGGCGGAAGATTGCCGTTCGGAATTCGCAGGCGAATTGGTGGATTCGTTGAGGATTACGAATGGTGAGATTCCGTCGAAGACCGCCGCGCACCGTGCCTCTGACTTTTCGGCCGGGCCTCTAGCTAGCTAGGGGCCGTGTCAGTGGATCCGGTGGAACGACTCCGCGTTGAACTTGAAGACCCCATCCCCACCCAGAGTTCGCCGCGACGGTCTTTGTAGATGGCCCTAATGCCCTTGCTGGTCAGACCGTCTTCTGCCGTGAAATTCCTCAGCGACTCGCCGTCGTATCTCCAGGCGCCTTGCGCCAGTATCTTGCCCGCTGGTTCCGAACCAGATTTTTCCATCACGATCTTCTCCGATGGAGAACACTCGATGCAGCGTAGCGGACCCGTCAGCCGCCTCGTCGTAGGTTGGATCCACGGGTTTGCTGTCATCCTCAAAGAAGCTAGAAGTCGGCCCCATCAAATGCTGCCATTGCGCCTGCGTCACTTCCGTCACTCCGAGGTAGAACGCTTGCGTCAGCCGTACTCGGTGCTGAGGCCCCTCATCGGCGTTGCGGCCCCGCTCCGATTCGGGCGACCCCATGAGGAACTCGCCCGGCATCACCAACACCATCTCGATTCCAGTTGCCCGATCGCGCACTTTCCACGGCTGCCCGCTCTGCTCGATCTTCCGGCACACCGCCGCGTCGGTGACGGTCGGCCCCGGGAGCTGCGACAGAACTTCATACCACTTCTCTTTCGGTGCCTTGCGAGTCAGGTTGAACGCCGCGACGATCAGGTGGTGATCGGACGGGAATCCTGTCGGCCACTCGGGAGACACCCGCGGAATCCTGAGCGGTGCATAGATTCGCAGCCACGCCGAGCGAAGTGAGTAGCGTCAGTGCGAGCGTGGCTCCTAAGGTACGGGTCTGCACGGCGGCTTCTTTCCGATTGGCGTCGAGCGCGTGGTCGTCGTGACGTGCCGTGATTCAGTCCACCGCGCAGAACGGTGAGGGTAGAGTGGTCCCATTGTAATTCGAGATCGAAGGGACCAACACGCCGTCTCGCTATACGAATGCCGTCATGTCTGAACCACCATCGAACTGGACCGAGATTCTCATGATCTACCGCGCCCCCACCGTCGCTCTTCTCGTCGCACTACTCTGTACCGGCGCGTTCGGCCAGGTAAAGGCCATCGACGTTCCGGGCGAGTTGGCTATACCGAAGGGCGTAGATCTGGGCGGCAGTTTCACGTTCCGGATGTGCGTCCGGATGACCGCTGCCTCCTCTGATCTTCCTGCTCTCGCGGCGACCAAAGGTTGGGAGCAGGGCGACATCAAAGACTACACCACCACCAACGCGTACGGGTTGGGGCGTGAGTCCGGTACTCAGGCCG
This sequence comes from Planctomycetota bacterium, assembly GCA_021776775.1. Lineage (GTDB taxonomy): Bacteria > Planctomycetota > UBA8108 > UBA1146 > JAJFFE01 > JAJFFE01. The sequence goes on from JAJFFE010000149.1 coordinate 1,396, forward strand.
GGTTCGCCATCAGCGTGCTGCCCGACGGGGCGTGGAGCTGGAACGCTGGCGACGGCAGCCGTCGGATCGACCACCGTCCCGAGGCACGCGACCAAAGTATCAGCGATGGCCGATGGCATGAGATCGGCTTCGCCATCGATCGCGCAGCCGGCGTTGCCCACCTGTACCACGACGGGCGACGCGTTGCGGTCCATGACTTGAGCGGTGTGCGCAGCTTGGTCTCGGATGCCACCAGCGTCCGCCTCGGCTCCGACAGTCACCCAACGGAGATCGGCGCGGTTCGGTTCAACGCAAAAGCGCTGGCAACGGCTGCGGTCGCTGCGGACTTCGTCGAACGGTTTAGCGAGGATCGCCGTCCAAAACCTGCTGCGCTATGGGATGGCCGCCCACTTCGCGTGCTCGCGTGGAACATCTGGCACGGCGGTCGTCGTAAGGGTCGAGACGAAGGAGTTGAGCGAGTCGTCGATGTCATCAATCAGTTTAACGCGGACATCGTGCTCATGCAGGAGACCTACGGTAGTGGCCCGCGCATCAGCGGACGACTTGGCTTTGACTACTTCCTTCGCTCTTCCAACCTGTCGGTGATGAGCCGGTTCCCCATCGTCGACGTCCATCGATTGGGTCCGAGTTTTCGTTTCGGCGGCGTCACCATTGAGCTCCGTCCGGGCGTTCGCGTGCAGGCGTACTCGCTTTGGATCAACCACCTGCCCAGCGTAAAGTCACAGCTCGCCGCGGGCGTCAGCGCGGAAGATCTCGTGGCCGCCGACGGGAAAACGCGGGGTAAGGAGATGAACCTCATCCTCGAACAACTGCTCCCTCATCTGGCGAAGACGCCCCACATGCCGGTACTCGTCGGGGGAGACTTCAACAGTGGTTCGCACTTGGATTGGACTAAGGCGGCGAGCGACCTTGCGAACCACCACGGCTTGGCCGTGCCGTGGCCGGTGAGCAGCTCGATGGCGAAGGCTGGATTCATCGACACCTATCGCACCGTGAACCCAGATCCAGTCGGGTCTCCCGGCCACACCTGGTCGCCGGAGTTTCCCGAAAGTCACCAAGATCGCATCGATTACATCTACGCCCGTGGCGAGGGTTGGGGCGTTCAGGATTCCAAGGTGCTGTCGGAGCACGCCCGCGGCTGGCCAAGCGACCATGCGGCGGTATTGTCGGTATTGTCTCTCGAACGACTCTCACGTCGTCTTGAACGCTAGTGCCTGGATCAGAGGCACCCAGATTCGCAGTCGAGCAAGTCAGGAGTCGGATCGCAGCGGCAGCTCGTCGGTCCCGGTGCCGGCGGGGCATCACCGTCGATGAACAGGTAGGTCACCAGGAACACCATATCGGCTAGATCGACGACGGAGTCATCGTTGGTGTCGGCGGCGTCTTCGCACGCCAACGTCGCATCGCCGAACAACGCGTCGAGGCCGTGAATGGCGTCACTGATGAAGAGCTCGCCGTCACCGTCGAGGTCTCCCCGTCGAAATATCGTTGCCGAAAGAGAAAGGTGAAGTGCGGGGCTCATGGAGTCACATCGAATTGCGGCGAGGTCGAACGCTCCGTTACCGTCGAAGTCGGATGGTTGGGCGAGGTTGTAGTAGAGGCCTACCTCTTCATGAACGAGTGTGAAACCGCCTTCACCGTCGCCGAGGTAGAATTTCAGCCCGCCATTGTTGAGGACGAAATCGAGGGCTCCGTCGTGGTCGAGGTCGACGACACGGAGGTCGGTCCAACTGCTCGAACCAAACGGCATCCCCGAACTGGTCGCAACTGGAGCGCCGAAGAGCCCGTCTCCGCTGCCCGGATGGAGCCACAACATTCCCGCCGCTATGTGGAAGAGATCCTCATGGCCGTCCCCATTGAAATCCGCCGGACCGTGCACCGAACCGACTCCGGTGTCCGACAACGTGAACGGTCCCGACTCCGATCCCAAGTAGACCCGGAAGGAGTTGTCGGATAAGACGCAGACGATATCTCGGTACGAATCACCGTTCAGGTCTGCGGGCAGAAGCCGGGTACCAGACGACGAGAGTGGAATCGATACTGGCGCGTCGAATGTCAGGTCAGGGTTGCCGCGGAAAAAGTCGATCCGGTTCGCAACGCTAGCGGACGTCATCGCGAGAACATCGACCACTCCGTCGTTGTCGTAGTCCGCGAGGTCGAACCGACGAAGATCGTATTCGGTCGAGATCACGCTATGGAACACAAACTCACCAGCCGTGTCGTTGAGGTAGAGAGTCGCTCCGTCGATGGACCCGGAAACGAAGTCCAGGTATCCGTCGCCATCCACGTCGCCGAGCCCGCTGAATCCGATGTCGACGAGTTGTGACGTCTCGGTGAATCCGCCTTCGCCGTCTCCCAGGAAGCTCGTGACCTGGCTCCCGGACGTAATGACGAAGTCGAGGTGCCCGTCCCCATCGATGTCGGCGACGAAGTGGGACTCGGCCCAGGGAACGTACACCGTCGTGGGAAACACCGGTGTGAAGTCGAAGTCCGCGTCACTCTGGCTCCACAAGGCAAATACACAAATGACCGCAGTAGCCAGTCTACGAATGACCATCGCAACACCCTTCCTTAGCGCCCATCGATAGCAGCGTCGCCGTATGAAACTCGGGACCCGAGCTTGGCGAACCAGAGGTTTGCCACTACGAGGGAAACTCGGCCGTCTTCCTTACATCAAAAATCTCGCTGACGGGAGACGGGCCCGGTACGGCGGGTCGCCCCGCCTTGGTTCACGACCCCCTCCGCCCCGGCGGCAGACCGTCCATCCACGAAAAGGCGGGGGCACCGCACGCTCTCAGGACAATCCGTGAGCGCCGACCACCCGGCCGTTCGGACGCAACGCGTCGGTCGGTGGCCCCCACCCAGTGGAGGTCAGGCCCAGACCCAAGACCTATTATTAAAAAGAGTTACACCGATGAGCTGCCGAAGCGAGCCCTCTGCGAGCGGGCCGGCGCTTCCGGTCGCCACGACGGGCCGGGCAGCGGCCGAGGCGCCTCCCTGCGATTTCGGTGTCCGATCGCGCCACGCATTCCCCTTCAAAGTTCAGACGGGAGCGTGAGCACTTCGGCTTCTCTCGCCCCACCCAACTGAGTCTCGAACAGCGTTTGGGGAACACGATCATGGTTCGACGAAGCCTTCGCCTGGTAGCAACGACCACGCTGGTACTCGCCTCGATCGCTACGACCGGCTGCGTCACCGTCGTCACTCCCCCCGCCGAGCTAGAACGCCCCATCACCGTGTACATCCTTCACTACGAGGGCAACCACAACAGTCTGCTGCTGCCGTCGACGGAAGGTTTGACCGAGTACTCGTTCGGCGATTGGGATTGGTACGCAAAATCTCGAGGAACGCTATGGGCGGCAGTGAAGAGCATGGCCCTTCCGAGCAAAGGGGCGTTGGGCCGGCGGACCGTCGACCTCAACTACCTAGCACCTGGCGACCCGGCCCGTGAACTGAAGTCGAACCCGCGGTTCCGGAGCTTTACCCAGCTCGTAGTCGACTCCAAGCGGGCGCAGACCCTTCTACAGAACCTCAACACGTTGTACGCGGCGCACGAGGAGACCGAGCTCTACAACGAGCGCGTCGACCTTCACTTCGTCGAGCACCCGGCGACCTACGCCGTGTGGAACACGTGCAACCACGAATTGTCGGGCTGGATCAAGCAACTCGACTGCGACGTCGACTCCTGTAGCGTCGGGTACTTCGCCGTCAACGCCAACTAGCGGTCCAGCCGACACCCAAACTACCCGTAGCCTCCTGTGGAAACGACACCGGAACGTCGCGTGGCAAGTACTCCTTCACGCGCGCCGGCGGCATGCGACCGAATCGCTCATCTGAAATCAAGATCGTCGCCGCCGGTGACGCGTGCACCTCTCGAGCCAACTTGCCCCACCACCGACCCGGGGCACCGCGGTAGAATCCCGCCAGCTTCTCGCTCTCAGGGACGAGCGACTGCGCAAGTTTCGAGTGGGTTCCCGCTCGTCTCAACGTCGCGGCATTGGCCGCACTCGTCCGCGGCGCTTCGGCGCCTCGCTGTTGTAGCGTCGAGCCGAATCCCGGTCGACCTAGAGGTGCGGCCGGAAAGTGCTTGTGCCGAGAGTGCTGGGCTGGCGTTGTAGATTGCACCACAAGATCTTCCAGTCGAATTGGAATTCGTCGAACATCTTGTGGTGTGAGATGCGACGTCAGTACGGTGCTCTCGGTGCAATGACTTTTCGGCCGGGCCTCTAGAGGCCCGGCCGAAAAGTCAGAGGCACCATGGCCTTCGTGCCGTATCGCGCTCGACGAACGGCTCCCCCTTCCCAGAGTGAGGATCAGCGGATTGCCGTTACGTGGAAGACCAACTCGCTATGATCTACCGAATCGGAGGACGGTAGCGAGCCGTCGAAGACTCGAAGAACACGCTCGATACGCGGGATTC
>JAJFFE010000150.1 GCA_021776775.1 Planctomycetota bacterium
GGGCGCGGGCTCTGGCGTTTCGCCGAAGTCGCGCTTGCGTCGATAGTCGTCGATCGAAAGGTCGTCGTTCTTCATCGCCTCGATTGTCGCGAGGTGCGGCGTTCCCGACTACCCGGATGTCGCCACAACTCCTTTGCGCTGAGCCGGTTAACCCCCTAGCATTTGCTCAGAACACCGGGGAAAGGGCTTGACCCGACCCGTGTAAGTGTCGATATGATACGAGGTTCCTCCCGGGCGACGCCGCGCGGGAGCGGCGAGCCGCGACGGCCGGTGCTGTCGAACGACGTTGTCGTCGGGGGCTCTTCCGATCAGTGAAAGGGTGTGCGCGTATGGCGCCTCGCGCGACGTTCAGAGGATTCCTCCGACTCAGTCTGGTCTCGGTCCCGGTTCGCGGGTTCACCGCGAACAACACCTCGACGGACATCCGTCTGAACCAGCTGCACTCGGAGTGCAATACCCGGGTGAAGTACCAGAAGGTGTGCCCGACGCACGGCGAGCTTGCCTCGGACGACATCGTCAGCGGCTACGAGTACGCCAAAGGGCAGTACGTCGTCGTGGATCCGTCCGAGGTTTCGAAGCTGCGCAAGACCAGCGAGAAGGCCGTCGACATTGTCGGGTTCATCTCGCCGGAGCAGATCGATCCCAAGTTCTATTCCGGCCGAACGTACTACTTCCTCCCCGACGGCCCCGCCGGCAAGAAGCCGTATCAATTGCTGCAGAGCGTGATGGTCGAAGATGGGCTCTGTGCTCTCGGCACTGCGATTCTCTCGGGCCGCCAGCAGATGGTCATCATCCGTCCGGTCGACGAGCTACTTGGCATGAGTGTGTTGACCTACGCCGCCAAGTTGAAAGAAACGGACCAGTTCGCCGAAGAGCTCGAAGACGTCGAGATCAGCGACGCCGAGATGGCGCTCACGCGGACGCTGGTCGCCGCGTCGACCATGACGGACTTGGACTACTCGAGCTATAGCGACGACTACGTCAATCAGCTCAAGCAGATCATCGACGCTAAGATCGAAGGCGAAGAGATCGTCGCGGCCCCGGATCCGGAAGAGCCGAAGGTTATCAACTTGATGGACGCGCTGAAGGCGAGCGTCGAGAACGCGGCCGGGGCGTCGGTCAAGAAGGCGAAGAAGGCGAGCAAGAAGAAAGCGGCGAAGAAGGCGAAGATGACTCCCAGTGCCCGGTCGGCCAAGACGAAGAGGAAGAGCGGGTAGGGTCTGTTGCCGCTTCCTGATTTCATTCGCCCGATGCTCGCCAAGGCTGGCGAAGCGTTCGATTCCGACGATCACGTCTTCGAAATCAAGTGGGACGGTACTCGCGCGATCGCCTACATCGAAGATGGCGGCTATCGCATCTGGAACCGTCAGCACAACTCGTTGACGAAGAAGTACCCGGAGATGTCATTCTTGGCCGACCTGCCCGAAGGCACGGTGGTCGACGGTGAGATCACCGTGTTCGATGGCGACGGACGGCCTCAGTTCAATCTGATGTTGCGGCGCGAACAGGGTCACGGGGAGCGGAACATCGCTCGGCTCGCCCAGCAGATCCCCGGAACGTTCGTCGTCTTCGACCTGCTGTACGACGGCGGGGAGTCGATCATGGACGCTCCGCTGCGGGAACGCCGAACTCGCCTGCAGGAGATCGTCGAAGCGCACCCTCATCCTCGTCTGGTCTTTTCGGACGGCGTCGTGGGGCAGGGGCTCACCTACTTCGAGCACGCGGCCGATGCCGAACTCGAGGGCATCGTCGCCAAGAGACTCTCCAGCAAGTACACGCCGGGCAAGCGCAGTAGCTCGTGGACCAAGGTCAAGCGGCGCCACCAGATTCCATGTGCGGTCATCGGCTATCTCGAAGATGAGAACAAAGAGGTGCGCAGCCTCGCGATCGCCGCGCACGTCGACGGAGAGCTCCGGGCGGTCGGTCGAGTCGGCAGCGGCATGACCGCAGCGCAGCGCGCCAAGTTGGCCGAAATGTTCGCCGACCACGTTCAGGAGAAACCGTTCGTCGAGACACGACATCCGACTGCGATCTGGGTCGCGCCCGGGTTTTACTGCTCGGTGAGCTACCTGGAGTGGACGTCGGAGGGGCAGCTTCGCGCTCCGGTGTTCGAGGGTTTGCTCGACGGCTGACTCCGTCGGATGTAACGTTGGGGCGCTCGGCCGCGGGGACGCCGCCCTGCCTTCCGAGCACATTGTGTCGCTGAACTGACAAGGTGTCGCTGAACTGACAAGGGCGGTTCTTGTGAGCAAGAGACGAATGACGTCTCTCGATGGTCGAACCCATTTCAACCTTCCAGGGGACACGTTGGCGGATGACATCCGGGACTCGAAGCGTCCGTCGAGTCCGATCTCTTTGACAGGCAAAGCCGTCGCCTTGACCGGCCGCTTTGCGTCGATGACCCAAGAAGAGATGTCGGAACTCATCGAGCGCCACGGGGGAACTTGGGTTCGCGTTCCCAACCGAAACACCAGCTACTTGATCGTCGGGCAAGACGGAGCGCCGCTCAACCGAGACGGCGAGCCCACCGAGTGCTTGATCAAAGCGCAATCACTGCAAGAGCGCGGCTACCCGGTCGTCACCCTGGGGGAGCATCAGTTCCTCGAAGCGCTCGGCGAAGGCGAAGCGAGCGACTCGCAAGGGCTGTACACCACGCTCCAACTCAGTCGCTTCCTGCGCGTCCCCGCCATGACGATTCGAGCGTGGGTCCGGCGTGGGTTGCTGCACCCCGTGCGCACGCACGACCGCGTCGACTACTTCTCGTTCCAGCAGGTGGCTGCGATCAAGATGCTTCGTGAGCTCATGGAGCGCGGGCTGACGTCCGCTCAACTCGAGAAGAGTTTGCAGCAGATTTCGCGCTGGCTGCCCGAGGCTACCGACTCGTTGGCTGAACTCGGGCTGCAGGAGCACGGCGGTGAGTTGCTCGTCTGCCTCGACGACGGCCGCCTCGCCGATGCGTCCGGTCAGCTGACGATGTTCTCGAGCGAGCTTTCGTCGGGAGAGGCCGAGTCGACTTCGAGTGAGCTCGGACTCGAGAGCGACGCCGGCGGTGAGGTGATCGACTTTGCCGCGCATCGCGACCGGGCCAACGAATCAGCCAGCGGTGACGCCCGCGACTGGTTCGAGCACGGTGTCGAGTTGGAGGAGAGCGGTGACGTCGACGGTGCGATCGACGCGTATCGTCATGCGCTGCGCATCGACGCCGATCCCGAGATTGCGTTCAATCTCGGCAACGCCCTGTACGGTCAGGGCGATCGACACGGCGCTCGGGCAGAGTTCGAACGAGCCGTTGAACTCGATCCAGAGTACGTCGAAGCGTGGAACAATCTCGGCAGCCTCTACGTCGAGGAAGAACGCTATCCGGAGGCGATTGCGGTGTACCGGAACGCGCTGGAGATTGCGCCCGACTATCCGGACGCGAACTACAACCTCGCGGAAGCGCTCCTAGCCGTCGGCGATACTTCCGAGGCGAGCCGCCATGCGTTGCGGTACTTTCGCTTCGATCCGACGAGCACCTGGGCCCAGCGACTGCGCGACGAACTCGCGCGCGCGTGCGCGAGCTGAATTCGCTAGTTGAGGTCGCTAGTTGAGGTCGCTAGTTGAGTTCTCTAGTCCAAGTCGAAGTTGAACAACCACAGCAGGCGTAGCCAGTCCTGATCGTCGTCGCGGCCAAACCCAAAGAGTCCACCCAGCAGCAAGAACCGCTCGAGGTTCGGTTCATTGCGTTGGTAGATCAACGGTTGTACGGCCCACATGGTGTTCTCGGCTTCACGCCTCGACTCGAGCAGTTTCCATAGGAAGCGAAAGTGATAGTCGCCATCGCGCGTGTCTTGGTAGCTGATTGGGTGTAAGAAGAACGGCGGGCTGTCGTCGAGCTTTCCGCAGTGTCGTACTCCAATGATCTCCGCCATCGAGACCAGTGTTCGATTGCCACCGTCGTTCGAGTACCGATAGAGCGGCCACACCCGATGCGCTGAGTCGTTCCCTGACTCTGATACTTCTTGAAGTGGGTACAACAGCGCGAGTCGCCACGAGTGGCCGGGATCGTGATCGTAACGGTAGAGTCCTCCCGCCCCACGTTGGTGGGTCGCAAGCTCAGCCACTTCGCCTTTGGATGGCGTTCGCGAAACGCCGAAGAAGGGCCAGGCGGCCCACCCGGTCGACGTTTCGCGGCGCCACTCCGTGGCGAATGCGCGGGAGCGTTGCTGCCAGTTGTTCCACCAGCTAAGCCCCAAGAGAGGGATTCTCGTCTCTGAGCGCACGTTGTCAGTTCCCTCTTGTCGTGCGTAGAACGGGAAGAACTCGAACCGTTCGGTCGTCTGATCGTCCGACGCCGTGGTGCCCCAACCGAGTAGCGAACGAGATTGGATCCCGTCGAAGGAAACAGTCGGAAACCGCAGGACGTCGGTCGATGTCTCGGTGTCAGTTGCGACCGACTTGTAGAGCGGCCAGACCGACGTTGTCGAACTCAGGACCTCTCCGTCACTGTCGTATTGACGCTTGAAATATGCGGTGGGGAAGACATACGTGCCGACCTCGGAGCCGTCGGCGATCTCCTTCGAGTCGCGCATGACGAACGGAAACGAGAAGAAGTAGTCTCGTTGCGGTGTCCATGACCGGAACGTGTTGAGAAACCACAGCCAACCATCTTCCCCGTCGTGGCTGCGAGACATGAGAACCGGGGGAACGATCAAACCACTGACCCAGCCGCTACTATCTTCCGACGAGAAGTAGGGGAGCACGTACGTCAGCGATTCGTTCTGGCTTCGGTTCTTGCCGGCGAGCGGGAAGAGGTGGTGCCAACTCTCCTTCTCGTCTTTCCCCCACCAATAGAGCGGGAACACGGTGAAGTATCTCCGACTTCCGTGGCCGTACTGAACGATGCCTGACGCGAACGATCCCTTCTGCGAGTTTCCGTTGTAGGAGTAAAGCGGGAAGGAGTAGTGCTTGGGTTCCGGCTCGGTCGTATCCAGTCTAAACAGCGGCCAGAAGAGGGAGAGCTTCAACGCTTCGCGTGATCCGCTCGAAGCCTTGGAGTCCGCGACGACGGGCCGATCCAGATCGACGATCGGCCAAAGCGGGACTTCTCGGCTCAGTGAGCATCCCGTCAATGTCGCTAGGACGAGAGCGAGCATGGCTTGAATGGCTGTGACTCGGACTGCTGTGACTCGGACCATCGTGACCTCCGGTTTCGCGCATTGCCAGCAGCGTGCCACTTGTCGCAGTTGCTTCTGATCAGCCGCGTCGCGTTTGGTCTCCGACGCACGATCAGGCAACGCCATCGGCAGCGCATCAGATGAACACGTGTCCCACGAAAAAACGCCAACGCTCCCTCGGAGCGTTGGCGTTTCATCGGTCTGCGTCGTTCCCCGTCCTCTAGAGACAGGAGGGGTAGAACAAGCACTCCACCGAGTCCATGGTCGGATCGGGTCCGCAGATCGAGACACCCGGCGCGGGTGGCACCGGGCTCATCGGAATGAAGAGCGTCGCGAGCAAGAAGACCGCGTCGGAGATATCGACTCCGCCGTCGTCGTTCACGTCGTCTGCGTCTTGGCACGGGCCAGTCGGCGACATGGGAATGAACAACTCACCGAGGATGAACACCGCGTCGGAGATGTCGACGCCCCCGTCACCGTTGGCATCGCCGCGCCGGAAGTCAGTTCCGGGACACGGTCCCATTTCCATGGTGAGCGTCATGTCGGTGGCGTCGAAGTCCAGCACGCCGATGAACGTCGAAGCTCCCGTGGTGCTGACGGTGTAGAGATCACCGTCGGCTCCGCCGGTGGCCCACAGGAAAGCGCCCTGCGTTTCCGACCAGCAGATGGCACTGACGCTTTGACTCGCCACGCCAGCGTCGAGCGTGATCGAAGTCGTCGTGCACGGTGTGCCGGGAGCGGTGGTTGCCGTGACTTCGCGGAAGCTGGCCACCGAGTCGCCCGCCGCTTGGTAGAACAGTCCGCTCGGCGGGTGGTATGCGATCGTCTGTCCGTCTTCCGGATTGGTTATCGCACAAAGGTCGGATGGCGTTCCGCTGAGCAAGCTGAGTTCGCAGAACGCCTGCGGCGGGGACGCCGTGCCTTTCGACAAGGTATGCACTTCGCCGTCGACGTTGAAGTCGAGGCAATCGAACGCGACGACGACACTACCGATGATTCCGATCGTGCCGTCCGTTGGATCCCAGGTCGCCAAGAACGGCGGCGCTCCCGGTGGATCGGCCTGCTGGATCAGCAAGTACATTTGATCCGAAACCGCGTCATAGGCGATGCCCGGAACACCGACGACCGGATTCGTGGGGCCGAGATCGATCTCGAAATCCACGACGGCCGACAGATCACCCACTGGCATCTGACGCACGATGTTGCTGTCACGACTTGACGTCCACAGCGTCGGTAGCATGCACTGCGCCGAGACCGGCACAGCGAACAGGAGTAGTCCCCCCCAGATCAAGAGACTCAAAGCACGTGTCCGCATGGACTCCTCCGTTCTTGATCGGGGCACTCGCGCCCGACCGTATTCGAAATCGATAGTTACTTCAGTAGATCGCGCATTTGCGCTTCCATCGTGCCGAGCGATTGAGCGCCGTAGTGGCGCGCGACAATCTTCCCCGACCGATCGACCCAGTACTTGGTCGGAAAGCGCGGCGAGTAGTACGTGTTGTTGGCAACGCCGTTCCCGAACAGCAAGATTTTCTGCGCGAGACCACCGTGCTTGTCGGAGAACTTCTGCAGGGTCGCCTGCGTATCATTGTCCGTGTTTACCGCGAGAACTTCGAGTTTGCCGTTGTACTTCTTTTGAAGAGAGCTGATGAGCGGAGCCTCCGCTCGACATGACGGTCAGGCGTAGCCCCAGAACGTCACCATGACGATCTTACCAGCGAAGTCTGCTAGTGAGACGTCGCGCCCGGTGAGATCCTGCAGTTTGAAATCGGGAGCCTTCTTGCCGACGAGCTTACGCCCTTTGACATCGGGGTCCTTCGGTTCGCCGATCTTCGCGAGTTGCTTCCTCAACGCGGTCGTCAAAGCCGGAATCGCGCTCGCAAACTCACCGTCGGAATGGGTTTTGGTGTATGCCTCCAAAACGGATGTGAGTTGATGGAGGTCCTTCTTTGCTTCTCCGGGAAGCGTGCCAATCGCCACCTTCTCGAGCGTCGCGAACTGTTTGTTGACGTCACTCAACTCGGCCGGCGAAAGGGCTTTGTGCTCGATCTCCTGGAACTCGACCAACTCGTCGAGGCGGGTTGAGGAGCCGTTCCCTGTACGAAGGGCCTTGCGCTCCCAGGTTCCCTGGATCAGCCGCAGTGTCTCTTTGTCGTAGATCAAGGTCTGCTTCACCGACTGGATCTCGACCTGTGAGTTCAGATACGACGTCTTGATCGAGTCCCCGACCAACTCGGCCCGGTAGATGAGCTGCGACGGGTCGTCTGGGTTGATCTCACACTCGTAACTGACCGGAACACGCGCATTGGTGCGAAGCCCAGCGATTTGTATGCGGTCGTCGCCCGAAGCGAGCTCGCGGAGCCGTTGCTCCGGAATCGCCTCGACGATACCGAACACCCGGCGCAGCCCTGAGCTGAGCGCAAAGTCCATGGGATGGGCGAGTTGCATTTGCACTCGGCCCTTTTTCGAGACCTCCAGGCAGCCGAGCGGAAGCCGAACCTTCGACTTCTTCGAGCCGGGCTTGATCACGTAGATGACTCGTTCGCCACCCTTGCGGGCGCCGCCGGAACCAACCATGGACCACGCCGTCAAACTCAGCTTCGTTTCGAGGCTGCGCGGCCTGTGCTCCTGTCCGGAAGTTATGGTCGTGGTCAGCTCGAGTTGGCGACGCGACTGCGCGTTTGCCGGACTCGCCGTCACCATCGTCAGTACGCAGAGCCCGATCCAAATGCACCCAACGTTCAGCCTGGACTGCAGTTTCGGATTCGTTCTCGTAGCGGGGAGCCACTGTGGCATGCTGTCCCCGTCCCTTCCGCAAAGCGTGGTTCTTGAGAATTTTGCCCGTCGCGGGCCAGAGCCTGAATTGTCACGATTGCCGTGGAGGCTACCACCGCGTTCTCACAAATGCCACGAACGGGGGGCTAGTCCGCCATTAACCTGGGATCCGTGACCCTTGACTTCAGACGATTGCGTCGCGAGAATCCCTAGTGAAAAGTCAGCGAATGACTTCCGCATGACCGCGCCTCTCGGATGGCGTTCGGTTCGGGCTCTCTTTTCAAGAGAAACTGGATTTGGTCGGCGGTGTCCCTGCTGGATTTCGGCGTGTGTGTGAGCGGCACTCTCCAAACTTGGAGACGCGGTTGTCAGATCGAAGAAATTCGTAGTGATCTGTCGCGGGATCCACTTGGGTCCGTCGTCAATTTTGCCGATGAGGGGATTCATCGCACGTGCGATGAGTGCCGAGGCTGCGGCTAACCAATCGACTGAAGAACCCTACGTTTGGCGAAGCAGCCTAAATTTGTTCCGGGGCATGAGTCTCGGGCGGGGTGGTGGAGCGCGCGGCGATCGCGCGGGGCTTTTCGGAGCCCGCGCAGCGAGAGCTGCAGGAAGGAGCCGCACTATGCGGTTGTTGATCTGTTTCGGATTGGCGTTGGTTACTTTCGTTTCGACAGCTCAGGCTGAGGACAATGGGCGATCGGGTCTCAAGCGACCCCTCGACCTGCCCGCGAAGGGAGCCGCCAAGCAAGAAGAAGATGAAGACGCCCCCGAGACGATCCTCTTCTACGGCCAGGAGTTCGAAGGCGACGCCTTCTTCTGGTGCATTCCGGCCTACGGGTTCTGCGGAGAGACCGATACCTTCGCTTCGATCCGAACCGAAGTGACCAACGCGGTCACCCAGCTGACTAGTCGATCCATGATCGACCTCGTCGCCTACAACTCGGCGACCTACGTTTGGCGTCCGAAAGCGCAGCGCGCCACCGGTGGCAACAAGGCCGGCGCGATCGCATGGATGAACATGCTCGTCCCGATCGAAAGCCACTGCCTGCTCGAGGCCGCGCTCACTACCCTCGGAATCTCCCAAGCGACCAACAAGCCGAAGAAGGTTCTGATCGTCATGGGCGCCCGAACTCCGTACTGCGGTACCGATGGCGGCACCGAGTACTCCGAGCAGTGCCTCATGCAGATCACCACGGCGAACTACGAGAACAGCAAGATCAACACGGTTTACTTCACGTCGTCGTTCTACTCCGGTGAGCAGTCGTTCTACGTCGAGCTCGCGGCAATGAACGGTGGAAGTTTCCGCCAGGTCGACTACTAGACGTCCGACAAAGCTTCACCAGAGACGTAGGGTTCTCCACACGGGAACCGTGTGGCTACACAAAGGGCTTCGACGCGCATTGGCGCTTCGAGGCCCTTTTTTTGGGTTCATCGCGGATGTCCGGGGAATGCGGCTCGGATCTTGAGGAAGAAGTATTCGTCGTCTCGGAAGCCGTAGGCCATTCGCTTGATCACTTTGATCTTGTTGTTCACT
>JAJFFE010000016.1 GCA_021776775.1 Planctomycetota bacterium
CTTGTGGTGGCGCTTCTTCGGCCACGGGTCGGGAAACAGAATCCAAGCGGCGTCGATCGTGTCGTCCGGGAAAACGTTGTCGAGCACGCGGAACACGTCGGCGCGCAGGAGGCGGAGGTTTCTAATGCGACGGCGAATGGCCTTCGCGTGCACCTTGTCGAGCTTCTTCTGCGAATGCTCGATGCCGACGAAGAAGCGGTCTGGGGAGGCTTCCGCCCGGGAGACGATGTGCGGATCCTTGCCGATACCGATCTCCAACCCGAGCTTGACCGGTCCGTCGGATTGAAAGACTCCTTGCCAGCCTCCCTTCGCCGCGAGCTCGGGGAGGGTGACTTCGAGGTCCGACGTTTCGAGCAGCGCTCGGGTGCGCGCGGTGAGACGAATGCTCATCGGGGGACCACCTCGCTCGAAAGATTCTTACACCCGTCCGCGGTCACCAACACATCGTCCTCAATGCGCACGCCTCCGTGAGGGGTGAGCGTTTCGATCAACGACCAGTTGAACGACGACGCATCGCCGCCCGACCGGAACGGTTCGAGCAGCATGGGAATGAAATAGATCCCCGGTTCGATGGTCACGACCTGATTCGACTCGAGCGGTCGCGTCGTTCGCAGGAACGGGTACCGGTCGGGTGCGGCAACCGGGTCTCCGGTCGGCCCCGGCAGGAACCCTCCGCGATCATGCGTCTGAATCCCCAAGTGGTGTCCCAGTCCGTGCGGAAAGAACGGTGCGGTCAGGCCGCGGTCGAACGCTTCATCTGTGGTGCAACGTAGGACGTCCACCGCGCACAAGATCTCAGCGATCCCTCGATCTGCGTTCCGTTGCAGATCGACGAAGCAGGTCCCGGGACGTATCGAGTCGATCAACGTGTGCACCAGCGTATCCAGCCGCGCGACGATCTCTCGAAACGACGGGTGCACGTCGTCGTGCAGGTAGGTTCGAGTTGTGTCTGAGCAGTATCCGTCGACCCGGGCGCCGCAGTCGAACAAGAGCACCGATCCGGGGTTGGGCGCTTCTTGCTTCTTCGCCTGGTAGTGAAGGATCGAGGCGTGCTCATCCCACGCCACGATGGCGTCGAACGCGACGTTCGATTCCCGGTGACCCGTCGCGTTTAGGTAGCGGTCGACCAGAGTGCGTTCTGATTGGCGACCGCGGAAGCCATCCAGGACCTCTTCGTGGGCGACTCCCGAGCGGCGAATCGCTTCCGAGATACGATCGACCTCGTACTCCGTTTTGTACGCGCGGAACCAGTCAAGCGCCTGGATCAGTGCCGGAGGCTCGACCAAGCTCGCTGGAACATCGAGGGAGTTGGCGAACTCGGGGTCGTCGCCGATGTAGGCGCATTTCGAAACATCGCCGAGCGCCGATCGAAGTTCCTCCCGGCTCGAAACCGTGGTGATCGGGAGGTGCTGACGGAACGGGTGGTCGGCGCGAGCGGGCGCTTCCTCCCAGAAGTCGTGGGGAACGAACTCGAAGAGATGAGCTTCGCCGCCGACGAATCTCACCACATGGTCGGGACTCGACAGCGGCGCGAAGCGCAGAAAGTGCGCGACCGCGCGAAACGCAACGGGGTGATCATCGTGGTGATAATGTTTCAATCCCCCGGAGTGAAACAGCGCGCCGGCGGCGTCGACGCCTTCGCCCTTGGCAACGCTTAGCGCCTGGGTTGTCCACTCTATGGTTGTCGCCAAGTGCGTCTTGAATAGGTCTTGGTTCATCGGTGCCTCGCCGCGGTCCGGTCGTGTAAAGGTGATGGGTCAAAAGCTCGAGAGACTGTTCAGGGCCGCCGTCGATGCGGTGAACGCATTCGACACTTCTAGGTTATTCAACCGCTTGGCTTTGGGAAGAGGATTCTCGGAGCCGAGAATCATCGACGGGAAAACCCGTACCTCGACGGAAACCACCGGCCTTCGATGCTGGTTCCCTCTTATCCCGATCATGGCGCTCGGCGTTGCCGTCGGTTCTGTTGCTCGACGAAACGTCACGCCAGAAGCTGCTCCAACTCACTCGGCGATTCGAAAACGAAGTCCGGTTCGCAAGCGAGCAGCTGTTCCCGCGGGAACGGGCCCCACATAGCCGCCGCGGTCCGAGTTCCAGCGTCACGTCCGGCGATCAAGTCGAATGGCGAATCTCCGACGTAGACCGAGTTGCCCGCCGACGTCTTCATCATCTCCAGCGCGAGCAGCACCGGCTCTGGGTGCGGCTTGTGCCGTTCTACGTCGCCGGAACCGACAAGCACTTCGAACACGTCCGGGAAGCCCGCGACGTCGAGACCGCGTTGCGCGGTACCGCCAATCTTGCTGGTGACGATGCCGAGTCGCGCGTTGCGACCGACCAAGAAGTCGACCGCTGCCACCGCGCCCGGGTAGGCGGTGACCAGTTCGTCGTGTCGTTTCAGGTTGAACTCGCGGTAGGTTTGCACCATCGCAGCGACCTCGTCCGGATCGTCGGTCAGTGTTGCGAACTCGACGTGCAGCGGTCGTCCGAGCCCGGCAAGGAAGTGAGACTCCGGGACATCACGGTCGAGATGTACTCTCGCAGTGTGGCGGTACGATTCGACAATCAGACCGACCGAGTCGATCAAGGTCCCGTCGAGGTCGAAGAGTACCGTAGTCACCGGGCAGATCACGAAGCGTCCCTTCTTACTTTAGAGGTGTGGCCAGTCCGGTGAACGTTTCGGGGAGCAGTGAGAGGCGCTCAAAGATCCGCGATTGTCTCGTCGAGCGTCGTCAGTTGACGTTCGAGATCGACCACCAGCTCTCGTTCGCGCTCGACGATCTCGGGTTTGGCGCGCGAGACAAAGTTCTCGTTGCCGAGCTTCTTCTTTGATCCTTCGATTCGCTTTACGAGCTGTTCTCGTTGTTTGGCGAGACGCTCTTTCTCCTTCTCGAGGTCGACCACGCCGGCGATGAACAGTTCGACATCGCCGATGACCACCGTCGCTGCGTCTTTGCCTCGGGTCGCCTCGGGGTCGACGGTGAAGCTCGCGAGGTTTGCGAGGTTTGTGATCAGCTCTCCGGAGTCGGTCAATGCTGAGCCACGATCACCGGAAGCGCGGACCGCGACGTCGAGCTTTTCTCCGGGCACGTTGTACTTGTGCCGCACGTCCCGAATTCCCGAGATCATCTCCTGCAGGAACGAGAAGTGTTGTTCCAGCGCTTCGTCGCGCCACTCCGGACGCTGCTGCGGCCACTCGGCTCGGATGAGCGCGCTGTCGACGTGCGCCAGCGGTCGGTCGATTCCGCGGGTCGGAGCGAGCTCGCCGAGCTTGGCCCACAACTCTTCCGTGATGAACGGAACGAACGGGTGCAGGAGCCGCAGTACTTGATCAAAGACCGCCGCGAGAACCTGGGAGGCAAGCGCTGCCTGTTGTGCGTCTCGCATGCGCGGCTTGATCAACTCCAGGTACCAGTCGCACAACTCTGACCAGAAGAACTCGCGCGCCGCGCCGATGGCGGCTGACGGGTTGTAGCGTTCCAGCTGCTGATTGATTTCACCGATCGCGGCCGAGAGTCGCGACAACACCCAGCGGTCTTCGCCGGGAAGGTTGGCAAACTCCTGCGCCTCGTACTGCGAGTTGTCGAGGTTCATGAACGCGAAGCGGCCCGAGTTCCACACCTTGTTGCAGAAGTTCCGCCCGACATCGAAACGATCACTGACGAGCTTGGCGGCCGGCACGTCCTCCATGGTGCCGAGTACATCGAACTCTTTGCCGCTGGTCGGGCACATGTACGTAAACATGGTGCTGCCGTGTTTCGCGGTGGCGAGATCGACGGTCTCTCCGGTGTGGGGCGAGATCGCCTGCACGGGGAGTCGAATGTCCTGGCTCCCCGTCTGCAGCTCACAGACGACGTAGCGCATGGCGTCGGCGCCGTATTTCTCGATGATGTCGACAGGGTCGATACCGTTGCCCTTCGACTTGCTCATCTTCTCGCCCTTACCATCGAGGATGTTGGCGTGAATGAAGCAGTCGGTGAACGGCAGGTCGCCGATGTTGTAGAGCCCCATGAGCACCATTCGCGCGACCCACAGCGTGATGATGTCGCGGCCGGTGACCAGGCACGAACCGGGGTAGAAGTAGTCGACGCAGTCGGGGTTGCCGTCGACGGATCCCAGAGTGGACTGTCCATCTTCGAGGGCGGCGGTTGCCGCGTCCGGCCAACCGAGCGTCGAGTGGGGCCATAGACCACTCGAGAACCACGTGTCGAGCACGTCCGGATCGCGCACCAGCCCGAGGGACTCCAGGGTCGACGCGACCTCGCCGTCGGTGGGGCGGTCGAGCAGGCAGACGAGAATCTCGTGGCGTTCGCTCGGGTCGAGGGCGTCGATCGCCGCGTCGTCGTCGAGTCGAACGCTGGTGCCGTCATCGAGCGAGACCCGTGCGAAGACGTCGTCCCGGGCGATCACGTCGGCGAGCTGCTCGCGCGCGGCGGCGACGTCCGATCCCGGCATCGCTTTGGCCCAGATCGGAATCTGGTGCCCCCACCACAGCTGTCGACTGATGCACCAATCGCGTTTCTCGCTCAGCCAGCTGACGTAGGTGCGGGCGTAGCGATCGTCGGGATAGAACGACAGCTTGCGATCGGTCGCCGATCGCCACTCGCCGTCGACCGCGTCGATCGCAGCTTGCGCCAGTCCATCGCTGCGGAACTCTTTGTCGGTCCCGCGCCCGAAGAGCACACCGCCGTCGACGTCGCCCATGTGCACGAACCACTGCTTCGACATGTACGGTTCGATCGGGGTCTTCGAACGGTCCGAGTGGCCGATCTCGATCTTCCGATCTTCGACGCGGTCGAGCAAGCCGAGCTTGTCGAGATCGGCGACGACCTTCTTGCGCGCGTCGAGGCGATCGATCTTGGCGTACGGTCCAGCGTTCGCGTTGAGCGTTCCGTCATCGGTGAGGATATTGATCAAGCCGATGTCCGGGTGGCGACCGAACACCTCGTGGTCGTTGGGGTCGTGCCCGGGCGTAATCTTCACGCAGCCGCTACCGAGTTCCGGCTTGGCCCACTCGTCGCAGATGATCGGGATCGGTCGATCGAGCAGTGGCAACATGACTTGTCGGCCGTCGCGAGCCATGTCACGGAACTGGATCAACTGCGGGAGGTGCGTTCGCTTGCGCTCTTCCAGCCGATCCAACTCTTCCTGAACGATGTCACGATCTTTGGTCGACGCTTTGGCGAGCTTCTCTCGCGTCTCTTCGATCAGCCGTTCGAGCGCGACCTCTGGCTTCGGATGGCAGGCGACCGCGGTGTCGCCGAGCATGGTCTCGGGCCGCGTCGTCGCCACGACGATGTATTCCGGCTCGCCCGGCTTCGGGTCGACGACGGGGTAGCGCAAGTGCCAGAAGTGACCGTCGACTTTCTTGTGGTCGATCTCGTCGTCGGCGATAGCCGTCTGCAGGTGACAGTCCCAATTCACCAGCCGGTCGCCGCGGTAAATCAATCCGTCGCGAAACATGTTGAAGAAGGTATGGCGGACGGCGCGCGCGCACACGTCGTCCATCGTGAAACGCTGACGATCCCAGTCGCACGAACAGCCCATCGACTGCTGCTGCGAAACGATGCGCGCTTGGTACTGCTCCTTCCAGCCCCAGATCCGCTCGACCAACGCTTCGCGCCCAATGTCTCGACGCGTCTTCCCTTCGAGTTCGAAGAGGCGCTTCTCCACGACCGCTTGCGTTGCGATTCCCGCGTGATCGGTGCCCGCCATCCACAGCGTGTTGTGTTGGCGCATGCGATGCCACCGCGTCAGCAAGTCTTGCATGACGTTGTCCATTGCGTGGCCCATGTGCAGCGCGCCCGTGACGTTGGGCAGCGGCATCATGATGACGTAACGATCTTCCCGTTGGTCCGGCGTCGCCGAGAATGCGCGGCTGTCGGTCCAACGCTGGTACACCGCACTCTCAATGCGGCTCGGGTCGTACTGCTTAGGAAGTTCTTCCGTCATCGGCCGGTCGTTTCTCTGTTTTGGATGAGACGCGTTCTGGATGAGTCGCCTGCTCTGCAATGGTTCGAACTCGGGAGAATCAGACGATCTTCCGGTCGGGCGCGTTGCTGTCAAGGGTCGCGGCGGGGCCGCGTTCCGTGGGAGGGACGCGGTGCATCGCTTGCGAACCGGAGGCTACGCCCTAAGACCAGCCCTCGTAGGTAGCGACGATCTTCCGGAAGCTGTCGGGCACCGGGATCGGCTTGAAGTTGTCGCCGAGCGCGCAGTGCGTGGTGTAGCCGACCGCGACCAGCCGATTCTCGATCCGGTGCCGGATTCGGAAGTCGAAACGGAAGCTCGACCGAAGGATCTCGCGGACGCGAACATCGATGGTCAGTGGGTCGTCGAGCCGGGCCGGCGACTTGAAGTCGACGTGGGCCGAGACCACCACGTTTTCGAAGTCCTTGATGGGGCGGATGCCTTCCGCCAAGCCGAGATTTCGCAGGTAGTCGACGCGGCCTACCTCGAGATACGTGAAGTAGTTGCCGTGAAAGACGATGCCCATAGCGTCGGTCTCAGGCAGGCGGACGCGGACCTCAGTGTGGAAGCTGTAGCGAGCATCCGAGAGCGGAAGTTCTTTTTCGGACAACGTTTATCTCCGAGGTGGTTCAAGGTCTGATCAGCGACGGCGGCCCGATGTACCCGATGGATTCGGCCAGAGCCAGCCGTGTAGTGTACCTCGGCCCCCGCGCGTCAGGGTTTTTGCTCAACCTACCCCCCCAGGCCGAACCGACGATGAGAGTCAGGAAGGCCTCGCACAGCGCGGGGATGGGTCCGGATGTCTCAGATGCAACAGTTCGATCTCGCAGTTATCGGAGCAGGGCCTGCGGGTCACTTCGGCGCGATTCAAGCCGCTAAGGCTGGGTACAAAGTCGCCGTGGTCGAGCAGCGCGGTCGCCTCGGGGGCAACTCCACCATCACGGGTACGATCCCGTCTAAATCTCTGCGTGAAGCGACGCTGCATCTCACTGGGGTGCGTCAGCGAACGTTCTACGGGCAGAACTACCGCGTTCGCGATATCGAGTCCCTCGCCGAGCTCCATCTCAGCGCCGACCAAGTCGTCAATCGCAACACGAGCGTCTACGAGGATCAGTTGCGCCGAAACGGCGTGACGCTGTTCCGCGGCCACGCGTCGTTCGTCGGCGAAAAGCAAATCGTCGTCGAGCGCCCGAGCCTGGTCGAAGTGTTCACCGCCGACAAGGTCTTGATCGCGGTCGGTAGTCGACCGGCGCATCCGCCCGGTCTCGATTTCGACGGGGAATTCGTCGTCGACTCCAATCAGATACTAAAACTCGATCGCATCCCTTCACGCCTGATCGTCGTCGGCGCTGGAGTGATCGGTGTCGAATACGCCTGCATCTTCTCGGCGCTCGGATCGAAGGTCACTCTCATTCACGACGGCATCGACTTCTTGCAGTTCGTGGATCGACAACTCATCGACGTGCTCAAGTACAAGATGATGGCTAGTGGTGTCGAGTTTCGCATGGGAGAGAAGGTCAGCGAGATTGGCCGATCGGGCGATCTGGTCTTCGCCAAGACCGAGAGCAACAAGGAGATCGTCGGCGACTGCGTACTGTTCTGCGGGGGACGCCAAGGCAACACCGACGCGATCAACATCGAGGCGGCGGGGCTTGCTGCAGACTCTCGAGGACGGCTGACGGTCGACGAGAACCTCGAAACCGAGGTCGAAGGCATCTACGCGGCGGGAGACGTCATCGGTTTCCCAGCGCTCGCGGCGACATCTCGTGAGCAAGGTCGCCGGGCGGTGTGCCATGCGTTCGGACTCTCATGCCCGGACGCCATCGCCATGCTTCCCTACGGTATCTACGCGATCCCCGAGATCTCGATGATCGGGCCGACCGAGAGCGAACTCACGGAAAAGGGAATTGCGTACGAGTGCGGCATTGCCCGGTTTCGAGAGATCGCACGCGGACAGATCATCGGCGACGTCGATGGGATGCTGAAAATCCTCTTCGATCCCGAGACGCTGTCCATCCTGAGCGTCCACATCATCGGGGACGGGGCGACAGAGCTTGTCCATATCGGACAAGCGGTGGCCGCGCTCGATGGCGACTTGCATTACCTCGCCGAAGCGGTGTTCAACTATCCGACTCTGGGGGAGTGTTACAAAGTCGCGGCGCTCGACGGAATCAACCGCGCTCGACTGTTGAACACGCACCGCGCCCGACAGTCGCACGACCAGTGTGATATGGCGTAGCTCTAGCTAGCTCATAAGTTGGAGTTCGGGCGTACCCATCCATGGCGCTCAGGTTCTTGAGTTCCGAAACACTAGGACAGCCCGCACGTCCATGCGTTGCTCACCGGACAAGCCGCCGGGAAGGCTCTCTTGCAGGGCGCATCGTGGCGTGGCTCGAACACCAGTGGGTTGGGGCTGGCGGAGTCGATGGCTCGCCACCGACTATGAGGTACGGGAGTGGGGTTGGTCGCCGGGTTGCGTGTTGGCAAACTAGTACGGGCGTGAACGACGGACGGGCGCATCGGGGTCGGTCCCACTCTGTTAGGGGCGTTGAGCAACGGTGGTGCCCGATGCTTGCGGAGGCGCGTCGGGCGATGAGCCGTGTGCGCTGGGCGGCGTGATCCGTACCGAGCTGAGTACGGTTCCTGGTGGGCGAACATGGCAGCGTCGTTTGGTCGCGTTGATGGTGCGGCATCGTGCGAACGATGTCACTCGACTGTTGCGTTCTTGAATCTCGAAAAGTTATCGAGGTTGTTGTTGACGAGGTTTTGACCATGAATGGGCGGGTCTATGTCGAGCGATTGTGGGGTGCACCGTGAGTGTCGAGTTTGCGATGTGACGTGTTCTCCGATGGTGCTTGGTCTTCGACGATAGCATTGGCGTTGTTCGTCTTGCAGTCGGGACAAATCGTCGGCTCTGGATCGTCATTTACAATGGGTACTCGAAACTCGTTGATGACTCTGGAGGGTCTTATGTCTTGGATGATGGATTGTGTTCGTCGCGTTGGGATGCTCTCGAAGGATGACTTGGTACTCGAGGTTCAGCGG
>JAJFFE010000151.1 GCA_021776775.1 Planctomycetota bacterium
CGGCAATCTGAAGATCGTCAAGCCAGAGACCCCGAAGTCAGTCTAGACGCAAACAAAAAGAAGGGTCCGCGCGGCGTGTGCCGCGCGAACCCTTTGTTGCCATTTTGATGAACGACTTGGATTACCAGCTGCTAGCAGCCCGGGAAGCTCACGCAGTCGAGCGTATCACCGGTCGGGTCCGTGCCACACGCCACAAACGGCGTCGGCGGCTCAGGTCCCTCGTCGAACAGGTAGGACAGCATGGTGACCGCGTCACCGATGTCGACTCCACCGTCGTCGTTACCATCGAGCGCATCGTTGCAGTCGATGATCGTGCCGAGGGCGAAGAGGAAGTCGAGGAGGGCGATCGGATCAGCAATGTTGACCAGGCCGTCACCGTTGTAGTCCCCACGAATAAACTCTTCGGCGACGACGATCGGAGTGCAGACGGCCGTGCAGCACACTTCCGCGATCGGATCCATACACAACGTTTCACCATTGATGCAGATTTCGTACGTGCCCGGTGTTCCGAGCAGCACGTTCGTCGACGTCGCGGTACCCGCCAACGTCGCCACCGGCGAACCATCGACGCTAACGACGAGCGACAGGTAGTCGGACGTGTTCGTCCAAGAGACAGCGGCGATGCAGGTCGAGTCGTCGACGACGCACGTCAATCCGGAGACGCCGGTTGCCGGGACGGAAACGTCCGGGCAGTCCGCGGAGCAGCAAGCTTGCGCTGCAGTCAGGCCTGCTCGGACCGGCTCGATACAGAAGTCGTGGAGGCCAAGCTCTCCGACGGAGGTGTACGACGTGGCGCTGCCGCCGAGGGTCGAGACGAGGACGCCGTCACGGTAGATCATGATCGAGTCGTACGTATCGGTGTTGGTCCAGCTGACCGCAATGTCGCAGGAGCAGGTCAACAAGAGCGGGTTGCAGCTTGCTCCGGTGACGGGCTCCGGCGGATCGAGAATGGTGATCGTTCCGCAGTTGAGCGCGGGGAAGAGCGCGGTTCCGACCGGGTCGGCGACCAGCGTTTCGATCGCCGGCGATCCCAGAGTGTCGCAGAAGCAGTTTTGTCCGGAGGCGCCTTCGGCACCGACAATGTCGTAGTCGATGGTCAGGAGTTCGTAGCCCGTTCCCGGAGCGAGTTCGGCGCACCCTGAGAAACAGAGGACCACGCCGTGAGTCACGCCACCGGGCGGAAAGTTGATCGACTCGAACTCTGGAGCCGAACCACCGTTCGCGGTCGCTGTGGTCGATCCGGAGCTTGCGGTCGACACGTTGACCAGACCGGAGTCGACACAGACCCCGAACGACCAGCCGCGGATGTTCGTACTGCTCGTGTTATCGAAGATAATTTGGCTCGTGACGCTGTCACCGGGTAGCCCGGTGATATTGGTATGAGTGAGCTCTAGGCCCGACCCGGCATGTACGAGGGTCGTGGTTCCAGCGAGCATCGCTAACGCGATGGCAATCGCCGGGACGCAACGCGTCCGTGCGAAGGACATGGCACTCCTTTGTTTCTTCTTGAATCGACCTCGTTCGAGGATTTCTGCCCAATGAGCCATTTTAAGCGTCTCGATGACGATTGACTAGCCCGCGGACGCATCGAAAACAAAGCTCGCGCGTCAGCGACCCCATGTGCGCGCTCAGAATCTGCAAGGAGGGGAGTCTAGGTAGTTTGGGGGAGGCTAGACGGCTGCGGCGTCGAGCTGAGGGACACGGAGGCGGCCGGATTCAGGGTAGACCGCCTGCGTTGAGTGGAGACCGGAACCGGCAAGGAGGCGGGAACTGGCTGTCTGTCTGCGGGGAGCAAAGGTGAGGTAGCGGTCGACCGATCCGATGCGAATCGGTCGACGGCGACGCGAATCAATATTCGCGTTTGATGATTGAAATCACCGGCGGCAACTTGTTACCGCGCATTTTCACGATCCCGAGCTCGTTGTTCTTCTTACGGAACACCAAGGTAGTCGAGTTTGCATCGCCCCCTGCGGCGACGAGATCGCCGAACTCGGTAGGAACGACTCCGGCTTGAACCTCTTTCATTCCTTGGCCTTTTTTCTGAGCCCAAAGAACGCCCGCGGTCGAGCCGGTAAACAGGGCGGCAAACACACAAATGATCAGCAGAGCTGTTGTCTTCTTCATGCTGGATTGCTCCTCTTCGGCCGGTCGCACGGAACGCGTGCTCGGCTAATTCGTCGGTTGTCTGTAGCTTCTTGATTCTATCGCAGTGCGCCCGGACGTGAGCTCAAAGAAGTTCGAGTAGTTGGAGATTGATCCAGGCGAGTCGCCCGTACAGGCGAATGTGATTGAAGCTGGATTTGTTCTCCCAAATCCAATTCCAAGAGTCATCGCTCAGCGCACTGTCCTGATCGCGATCCGCGTTCAGGCGGTTGACCAACCCAAGATATCGATCGACGAGCTCGTCGGACACGTCCTCTGTGCCGTGATTCGGAATTCGTTCGAGGACCTCGCCGGACATGGTGAGAACCTCGGCCAGGTACTGGCAGAGCTTCTCTTCGGAAATCACGGTCATGAGATCCGACGTCCCTTCGGTAGGGGTCGTGAGGGTGCGAGTTTCGGCCCTCGCTATCTGCCACTCCCGTTGAGCGGCAGAGCCCAAACCGAAGCCCAACCATGCACGTGCTCGAAACTGCACGACTTGAAGAGCAGCGGTTGGATGGCAACGCGTGAAAGAAAGTGGAGCGCGCTGACCAACAGCGCACTATCTTCCCGAAACCACAGTTCGTAAGCAGGTTAGACCTAGTCCTCAGATCGGTCCAGCCAAAAAGGCGGGATGCCTTGCGTCGCGCGGCCGCGCGGTCCATAGAGGCATCCTGAAAAGGGAGGATCTTTCGATGGCAGAGCGTATTCGTGTCGCGGTGGTCGGGGCGGGCGGACGAATGGGTAGCACCACGGTCGAGGCTGTCCGTGGTTGCGCGGGAATGGAGTTGGTCGGGGAGATCGAGCGCTGTCCCGATCCGCGTCCGGCTCTCGAGGAGGCGAGGCCAGAGGTGGTCGTCGATTTTTCGATCCCCGAGGTCGTCGAACGGCACTTGGAGTTGTATCTCGACCTCGGTATCCGCCCGGTTGTCGGTACAACGGGGCTGAGTGAGTCCGCGTTCGCGCGCCTCGCGTCCGTCGCGCGCGAACGGCGAATCGGGGGCGTTGTCGCTCCCAACTTCGCGATCGGTGCCGTCCTCATGATCGAACTCGCAGCGCAGGTGGCACAGCACATGGAATCGGTCGAGATCATCGAGTTCCATCACCCCGCCAAGCTCGACGCGCCGTCGGGTACTGCCGTGAAAACCGCTCACCGCATTCGCAGTGCGAACCCGTCCATCGACGACGTACCAACGCACAGCGTTCGACTTCCGGGTTTCTTGGCCCACCAAGAGGTCATTTTCGGAGGAAGCGGCGAGCGCCTGACGTTACGGCACGACACGATCGACCGCGGATGTTTCATGCCGGGTGTTCTCATGAGCATTCGAAAAGTACGGGAGATCGACGAGCTGCTCTACGGCCTGGAACATTTCCTGAAGTCGTGAGAAAGACCCGACCTCGTCGCGTACCTGGGAATTGACCGTACGCGGTTTCCCTCGGCTCTATTGCTTCCCATCGGCCCCTCGGTGGTCCCGATTCTGCTCGTCATCGTAATCTTCGATGTCGCGGTGGTAACACCACGGCACTGCGCTTCTTCCAGCGTAGCAGAGCAGTAGATCGATCGTCTTATTGACGTTTCCGTTGCGATCGGTTGTCGAGGGGTAACCTGCTCGTTGAGATCACACACTCGACGCTAATTCCCCTTTGATGCCGGGGCTGTATTCACAGCCAAACGCGACCCTCGAGGGGGGGATTATCCGTGTCTCATGCGTCAGGTGGACGTGTTCGCACGTTCCTACAGGAATTCTCTATTCCGCTTATCTCCGGTGTGGTCGGCGCGCTCGCGCTCGCCAATCTTGCACCCGAGACCTTTCACGCGATCGTGCACTTCAAGCCCTTCGGGGGACCCGATCTGCACTTCTTGATGAACGAGATCTTCATGGTCTTCTTCTTCGGGATCGCAGCCAAAGAGATCACCGAGAGCTGTTTGCCCGGTGGCGCTCTCAACCCACTACGAAAAGCGATCAATCCACTGTTCGCTACCGTCGGTGGAGTCGTCGGCCCAGTCGCCGTGTATCTCGGTGTCGTTTACGGCACCGGATACGGTGAAATGTACGGCCGAGGTTGGGGGATTCCGACCGCGACGGATATTGCCCTCGCGTGGCTGGTCGCTCGGTTGGTGTTCGGCAAGGGTCACCCCGCCGTGAACTTCTTGCTTCTGCTCGCCGTCGCTGACGACGCGATCGGCATGGGGATCATTGCGATCTTCTATCCTGATCCCACTCACCCTGTGAATCCCGCGTGGTTATTGCTCACTGCGGGGGCCATGGCGATGGCGTTCACAATGCGGAAGGCGGGCGTCCGCGCCTGGCAGCCGTATATCTTCGGGCCCGGAGCGCTGAGCTGGTTCAGTCTCTACACGGCGCACTTGCACCCAGCGTTGGCGTTGGTCTTCGTCGTGCCGTTCCTACCTTCGGCGCAGCGTGACATTGGACTGTTCAAAGAAGACACCGAGCACGCGGGCACGGACGCTCTCAACCAGTATGAGCATTCGACCTAGACGTTCGTCGACTTCGGACTGTTCTTCTTTGCCTTCTGTAACGCCGGCGTCGAGTTTGCCGATATCGGCCCCGGCACTTGGTTTGTCTTGAGTGCGCTCATTTTTGGCAAGACCATCGGGATCACCGGATTCGCCATGTTGGCGCAGAGGATTGGTTTTCCGCTACCTCAGGGGATGCAAATCAAGCACGTCGTGATGACGGGGTTCATCGCTGGCATGGGGCTGACTGTGGCCCTGTTCGTCGCCGGCGAAGCGTTCGAAGGGCTCGCGCAACGAGAAGCGAAAATGGGCGCCCTGTTTAGCGGCCTGATCGCATTCGCCGCGTTGGGGCTCGGACGTATGTTCAAACTCAAGGCGTCGATCCCCGACGAGGTCTTCGACGATCCAGGCTCGACCAAGGCGGCTGATTCGATGCTCGACGTCGACGCGATTGCGGCGAGCGTGGACGAAAAGGTGAAGAACGCCGAGGCTGAGCGCGAGGAGGACGAGATCCTTCACTAGAAGCTATTTGAGCGCCTGAGTTTCGTCGTCGCTGTGTCGGGTCCGAGCCTTTCGAAAGGCTCGGACCCGCTTTTCATCGAGCTCGTCGCGAGAACCCGCGTCATTCCGCGAGGTCCAGGTGAAATCAGGGCCGTCGCTCGCTACCATCCGGGGACACACCACGATCAGTCGCGCTCCACCCCCTAGAGGAGACGGCTGCCCTGCAAAGTTACCTCCCTGAAAGCGAGCCCTGCATGTCGGCCCGAATGCTCTTATCCGCCTTGGCACTGAGCCTGACCCTGGCCGCGGCCGTCTCGATGGCCACGGCGTCGGCCGGACCTCGCGGGGGTGACGCGGCACTCGACGCCGCGGTCAACTCGCGAGATACGGGCCAAATCGTCAGTCGCATGAAAGAGCTCGCTCGCGACGATCCCAAGTCTGCGGCGAAGTATGTTGCGCCCGCGTTCGCTGCAATCGAGGCACTGACGCCTAGCCAAATTTCCGACGGCGATCGCTACCGCGTGTTTGCTGGCGCGTTGGCGGCACTCCTGCGAATTCAAGACTCCTCGGCGGTCAATGCTCTGAAACGGGAGTTCAACAAGAGCAAGGACTGGCGGGTGCGGTTCATTATCTTGCGGGCGTCGTGGCAGCACGGGAAGATGGACGCGATAGATCTCTCCTTGCGCGCAATCAAGGATAAGGCGCCGCAGCTCGTCGCCCAAGCGGCGCGCATACTTGGCAAGTCGAAGAAGACCGAGGCGATTCGTCCGGTTCTCGATGCTATGACCAAGTGGGAGACGCGGGAACACCGAGAGAAAGTGCACGTCGGTCGCAAGCAGGTTTCGGCCGAAGTCGGCGGCCGGGCGTGGATCGCTTGCCGCGACGCCATGAACCGGCTGACCGGGCAGAGCTTTCATTCGGCGAGCGACTACCGCAACTACGTCAAAGCGCACGCCGGGAAGATAAATCCGGCCACCGTCGACGTCAGTGAGAAGACGACGACCGAACGGGCGACCGGCATCGGGTTGTTCGGACTCGATCTGTCGGGTCGAAACTTGATCTTCATCTTGGACATTTCGGGCAGCATGGAGTCGACCGACCCGTTCACTCCCGAGCAGCTCGCCGAGCTGAACCGGCCGGGCCGTACCTGGGTCGGTGATAAGGACCCGCTCGAAGAGGAAATGCTCCAGGACCGCAAACGGATCCTCCGCGCCAAGAAAGAGCTGATGAAGGTGGTGCGGTCGCTTCCCGAAGGACGCCGTTTCAACCTGATCATCTACTCCAACGAAACAACACCGTGGAAGGACCTGCTCGTCGATGTGTCACCCAAGGCGAAGGCCGAGGCTGAGAAGTTCATCGACCAGATCAAGGCCCACGGAGTGACCTTCACCGACGAGGCTCTGCGCACCGCCCTCGAGGACCCGAGTGTCGATACCGTCTATCTGATCACCGATGGGGCGCCGACGCACATGGGCAGTCGCGGTAAAGATCTTCCGCCGGATGCCAAGCAGCTGATGTCGGACATTCTCTCGGAGACCAAGGCGAGTAACTATCTGCGCGGGGTACGGATCTTCACTCTCGGCTTCGAGGGTGCGGAGGAGGGCTTCCTGAAGCAACTCGCCGAGGAGCATGACGGGAAGTACGTCCGTATCCGGTAAGCTGCGCCACTGTCACGGTTCGTGAGCGTGGATGGCTTATCGCGCTGGGCTCATGCTGACCCCGTTCTGGGCCGATGAAGACAAGTCGGTTGGAGAATAGAGGAAGCATGACAGAAGCCGTCATCGTCGCCGGGGGTCGTACGCCGTTCGTTCGCGCAGGCACCGACTTCCGAGAGGTCCCGGCGTGGGCGCTCGGCGCGGGGATCTCGCGGGAGGTGCTGGCGCAAAGCGGGCTCCCGTCGTCCGCGGTCGACGACGTGGTCTTCGGTTGCGTCGCGCAGCCGTCGGACACCGCTAATATCGCCCGAGTCATCGCGCTGCGTGCCGGAGTTCCCGAGCATGTTCCGGCGGTCACGGTCGGACGCAATTGCGCCTCCGGATTGGAGGCCGTGACGGTGGCGGTCGATCGCATTCGATCCGGGCGCGCCAATCTCGTGCTCGCCGGCGGCACCGAGTCTATGAGTCGTGTCCCTCTCGAGTACCCGTTGCGCTTCAACTGGAAGGTGGCGAGCCTCACCCGCGCCCGCTCGTGGCGAGAGAAAATCGCGGCCGCTTCGAGCTTACGTTTGTCCGACTTTCGTCCGGTGGTGGCGCTGGAACGCGGTCTTTCCGATCCGTTCACCGGTGAAATCATGGGGCGAACCGCGGAACGCCTCTCGCGTGAGTTCGGAATTTCGCGGGGCGAGCAAGATGCGTATGCGCTCGAGAGTCACCGCCGCGCGACCGCCTCTCGCTCGCGGCTGTCGGCGGAGATTCACCCTTTTGCCGTGCCGCCGCGCTTCTTCGATCTACTCGAAGGTGACATTGGGCCGCGGGAAAACCAGAGCTTGCAGGCGCTCGGGAAGTTGCGCCCGTATTTCGACCGTCGCTACGGCACGGTCACGGTTGGCAATTCGTGCGGAATCACGGACGGTGCGGCGGCACTGCTCATCGCCAACGGGGAATGGGCGAGGTCACTCGGCCTGCCGATACTCGGGACCATTCGCGGCTACGCCTATCGCGGCTGCGATCCGAAACGCATGGGCGTTGGTCCAGTGCACGCGACGCCCCCTGCCCTCGACGAGGCCGGCATCACGTTTCGCGATCTCGAGCGGGTGGAACTCAACGAGGCGTTCGCCGCCCAAGTCCTCGCCTGCGAGCGAGCGTTCGCGAGCGCAGAGTTCGGCCGGAGCCTCGGGCTTTCGGGCTGCGTGGGTGAACTCGATCGCGAGAAGCTCAATACCAACGGTGGGGCGATCGCACTCGGGCATCCCGTTGGGGCTACCGGCGCGAGGCTCGTGCTTACTCTTTGTCACCAGCTTGCCCAAGCCGGAGGAGGCTACGGGCTGGCGACGCTCTGTATCGGCGGCGGTCAAGGCGGGGCGCTCGTCGTCGAAGGGAGTCCGGCATGAGCTGGCGCATCGTGAGAAGCTCTCTTACGGGATGGACCGAGCCGCTCAGTGACGGCGGGGGACCGACAGAACAATCCGATGGTCGAATCCTCCACTTGATCCTGGACACAGAGCACGCAGCCAACGCACTGTCCGAAAGTGTGCTCGAGGAGCTCGACGCGGCGACGGAGCAGTTCGATCCGGCGACTACGGACGCGGTCGTCGTGTGGAGTGCGAAAGAGAAGCATTTCATCGCTGGCGCGGATATCGACGAGATCGATGGCGTGCACTTTCCAGAGACCGCCACCGCGAAAGTCGCCAAAGCGCAGGCGATCATCTCGAAGCTCGCCGACACCCCCATCCCAACCTTCGGAGTCTTGCGAGGCACCTGCCTCGGGGGTGGTCTCGAACTGGCGTTGGCACTCGACTATCGAATTGCGGTGGATACACCGACGACCAAGCTCGGCTTGCCCGAGGTCAACCTCGGGATCATTCCCGGCTTCGGTGGGACTCAACGCTTGCCTAGGCTCATCGGCATTCGCGGAGCATTGAGTCTGATTCTCGGTGGGACTCGACTACCGGCGACGGCCGCCTTGCGACGAGGTGTGGTCGACATCGTCGTTCCCGAAGACGGATACGTCTCGTGCGCCCTGATCGCAATCGAGCGAGTTCTCGCGAACGATACGGCTATTCGCAAGCGCCGGAAGAAGTTTGTCGGAGGATTCGTCAACGGGTTGTTGGAACGCAATCCCTTCGGACGTTCCATGATCCGTCGTCAGGCGTCGCGACAAATAGCAGCCAAAACTGGCGGTCATTATCCGGCCCCGCCGGCGGCGCTCGACGCCGTCTTGCGAGGCTTCGCGACGTCGTTGCCGCGAGGGCTCGCCATCGAAGCTGAGCTGATCGGCCCGCTCGTCGCTAGCACCGTATCGAAGCATTTGATCGCGGTCTTCCGAGCGTCGGAGGAGGCGCGAAAGCTGCGTCAGTACTCCGACACTCCCGAGATCGAAGCCGACGCGACGGTCGGCGTTCTGGGAGCCGGCGTGATGGGCGCCGGAGTCGCGCTCCAGTGTCTCTGCAAGGGGCTCGCCGTTCGAATTCGTGACCTACAACTTCCGGTGATCGCCAAAGCGCTCGAAACGATCGGCTCTCACTTCCACGGCTTGGTCCAGCGGCGACGCATGGACGAGCGCGAACGCGACGCGACCTTGAGTCGGTTGACGTTCACCACCGAGCCGATCGGTTTCGCGCACTGCACGGCGGTCGTCGAAGCGATTGTCGAGCGCATGGATGTGAAGCGAGCAGCACTGGCCGAGATCGAGCCGCAGTTGTCCCCCGACACATTGTTTGCCACGAACACGTCGGCGTTGAGCGTGAGCGAGCTGCAGTCGAGCGCCATCCGACCAGAACGGGTCGTCGGCCTTCACTTCTTCAACCCTGTGTCGCGCATGCCGCTCGTCGAAGTCATCCCCGGAGATCAAACTAGCCGAGAAACTGTCGGCAAGGCCGCTCGCCTCGCGGTCGCCATGGGCAAGTACCCGATCGTGGTCAAGGACTCGCCGGGTTTCTTGGTCAATCGTCTGCTCATGCCGTACCTCGACTCGGCGTGTCGCATTCTCGAGCGTGGGGTGCCGGGACCGTACGTCGACCGAATTGCGGAGGCGTTCGGACTACCCATGGGTCCGTTTCGACTGCTAGACGAGGTCGGTCTGGATATCGCGATCGAAGTGGCGGGCACGCTTCACGGCGCGTTCGGCGATCGAGCCGAACCGAGCGCAATCTTGCCCCAGCTCGTGGAGAAGAAGTTGATCGGCAAGAAGGGTGGCGTCGGTTTCTATCGTTACGTCAACGGTACGCCAACCGAGTTCAACGCCGACGTGACGCGGGAGATCCCGCAAACGAACGACCTGCCGGAGTCGCTCAGCGTGATTCACTATCTCCTCGATCGGTTGATCGATGAGGCGGCGCGATGTCTCGAAGAGGGAGTCGTGGCGAGTGCGGACGAACTCGACTTAGCGATGGTCATGGGAACCGGTTTCCCACCGTTTCGCGGCGGGCCCTTGCGCTACGCGGACTCCATAGGAATTCCGGGTATCGTGGAGCGGCTGCAAGAGCGCGCCGATTCCGGTGAGGCGTGCGCGCCGTGCGCACATCTCATCGAGATTGGTAAAGAGGGCCGCGAGTTCCACTGCGAGACCAAGCTCGCCCGTACTTGAAGCAGCCCTCTGCGAGACTCGAGCCGGAGACTGAAGCCCGCGGAACAGGCCGAGTCATCTAGCGACCTGTTCCCGACGGAGTGTTAGCAGCAACCCGATCCCGGAGCGCAGGCACCGCCGGTGGACAGGCCGTCCGACTTGCCGAGCGCTTCGCGAACGTGATCCGGCAAGTTGTCTCGGCCTCCGCCGTCGACCGAACAGTCGAACGGAATCTGGTCATCCTCCGAGGCCAACGCTTCGCTAATCAAGAAGTGACCGTCGTACGGTCGCCGAGCCAGAATGCCAGCGGTCTTTTCGCACACCGGAATTTCGATTCCGCGGGGATACCGATGCCCGTCGTCGTCTTCGACCGCCGAGAACGGTCCGACGTAGAACGCATTGCGATACGTTTCCCAACAGGGCCCCTCTTTGCCTTTGTGGGCGACGATCGTCACGGCGTAGAAGTTGATATCGCCGACTCGCTGCCAGAACGCACTCGATAGCTCTTGCACTCCGTAGAAGCCAGCGTCGGTGAACGCCTGCAGGAAACGATCGCGTCGCATCGACCCCGAGACGCAACCGGTCCAGAGGTCGTCGTCGGCTTTCATCTCGGCCGGAACGTCACGCTCCGCCACAATGTCAGAAATGACCGCGCGTCCGCCCCGGCGAATGACCCGGTGGAGCTCCGCGAAGAGTTCGCGTTTCAGATCGTCTTCGACGAGGTTGAGTACGCAGTTCGACACGACGAGATCGACGCTGTCATCCGCAACCAACGGCTCGCCGCAGACGTCTCGGTCGATCGACTCGAGTTCGTCGTAACTCTTCGGTAATCCACCGGCGATGCGCTCGCGAAGCTTTTCGACGTTCCAGCGGAGGTTCTCGATGTATCCACAGCGGAACTCGATCGTCGGATCTGCGAAGGATAGCGACTGGGTGACCTCGTCGACCGCGCCACGCGACAGCTCGAGCATTTGCGGGGTCTTGTCGATACCGATCACCCGGCCGGTGGCCCCGACGCGCTTCGCCATCATGAAGCAGTGCTTCCCAGAACCAGAGCCGAGGTCGAGTACGACATCGCCGTCTTCGGCGTAGACCGTCGGATCGCCACAGCCGTAGTCGATGTTCAGGATGCGCTCGGGAATGAACGATAGATCAGACTCGTAGTCAACCGGCGTGCACAGGCAAGCTTCGGCGGACTCTGCCGCTTGGCCGTAGCGCTTTTCGACGGCGTCTTCCCGCTGGATCCGCTCCAAGAAGCGGTACAGCGCATTGAGTCGAGAGACTCGCTGCGGATCCAGCAACGAAAAGGCGGTGGTGTCAGTACTCATCGAATCCATCGAATGCTCCTCTATTGAGTTCGGCGCTATCTTAGCGAGGCCGCAACGAGAGGGAACGTCGAAAAGATCCGCGAGTTCGAGCGGAGTTTCGGGTCGACCGCCGGGCCGAGTGTGGTGTCCCGTACGTTCGGGCGAATAATCCGTCGAGCAGGTGCGCGTTCTGGCTGGGCGCGCCGACGCCGGCGTATCTGTAGCTACGAACGGGCCAGCGCCGAGCGGAAACAGCTCCAGGAGGCGAAACAACGCCACGGCGTGCAGCGGCCGGCGTTTATCGGACGAACTAACGCGACAGGACGCTGGATTCGTATCGGTGAGAATCGACAGGAGTTCGGCGGGCTCAGGCGGAGATGGGCGGCGTGACCACAGCCAAGACCTGTTGCAGCAGCTCGGAGACTGAGAATCGCTCGCCTCGGAAGTCGGAACCGAGTCCGAGCTTGGTGACGGAACGCGCGATCGCCGCTTCGGCTGATCGGGCCTCCGACGCGGAGGTGACGAATCGGAGTTGGATCTGTGGATCCGGTGGTGACGCCCAAGCCTCCTTGAAGAGACTCAGCGACGCTGCAAGGGCGCGCTCGATCTGACTCGCGAGCTCAACGTCGGACTCCCCGGGCAGCGTGTTGCGCGAAACGTAGCTTTCGAGCTGTCGTCCTTCGTAGGAGGCGACGATCGAGATTCCAACCTCGCCGATGATCCAAGCCCAGGCGACTCCCGATTGCGACGGGTCACCCAGAAGCGTCGAGGCTCCCGAGACGACCCGATAATCCGCGTGCACGTCGGCCAGCAGCGTTTCGGGGAGGGCGTGAAGCCATAGGTTGGAGGCGTCTTTCGCCTCGGTCGGAGCGATCGAGACGAGCCGGCACTCTTCGTCCTGCCGGACGATTCGCGCCACCACGTGGTCGAGCGCTTCCCAGGTTACCGGAGGGGCCGAAATCAGATGGCAATCGAGGAGTGGATAAATGACGTGGTCCGTGTCACCGAGCTGGTCGGCAACCAAGAGGGCGTCGGCGCCGGTCAAGTAGACTTCACCATCGTCTTCGATGGCGTTCCACTCCGTGCCGGAGAGTTCGACCCCGTCGGGAAGTGCGTAGTACGCCAGTGGTTCCTCGGCGAAGACCCGACACCCGCGCCGCGTCCCGAGCACGGAGATCCGGCGCGGCTCGATCAAGACCGCGTGAGTTGGCGGTGGGGTCGACGTCATCAAGAGACCTCTCGGGCGGTTCCTTCCGCCCGAACTTACTTTCCGATACCCCAACATCGGAATGATGGTCCGCTCGACTTGAACTCTGACAAAGAGCGTCGGCGGAGTCCAGAAAGGCGACACGTTGGGCTCGATGGACCGGAACCTCCGGGGGCGCGAGCGACGCTTGGGGACAAGCCCCGGCGGAGCTTTGTCTTGCAGTCCCATCGCCGGGTTAGATCCGCGGGGTTATCGCTATCTTCGTGGTGTCCGGCTCAGACCCGCTGGTCCGGCCAGGGGGCCGCCACAGCCACTCGGGCTCGCCAAACGATCCCCTCGGCAGGTGTCACCGTGCCACGTCGTCTGTTAGCATCGGTCGCTTCCAACGGTGCGTTCCACGGCTCCTGAGCTCGAACCTCGTTGGGCAATGCCGCGGAGCCTCAATCGGGGCGGACGTGGCCCAACCTGTGACTGTCATTGAACGAGCCGCCCACGGTGGACGCTTATCGCGCCACCGTGTCGGGCGTCGCCCGCTTCGCCTGGAGTTGAGAACATGACGTCGACCGTGATTGCCGCCGCCCTCGGGCTATGTCTGCTCGGTTCAGCTGGACCTCTCCCTGCCGCCAACCCGCAACCGCGTCCACAAGAGGAGCCGGGGTCGGTGAGTTCGTCGGAGCTCAAGATCAAGGAGGTCCTGGAGCTACTGGGCAAGAAGGACCCGGCGCTGCTCGACAAGATCATCAAGTTTCTGTCAGAGCCGGACCCCAGTGTGCGAAGCCAAACTGTGCAGGGGATCATCACGACGTTCCCCGATCGGGCGTTCGACGTCTTGAACACGTTGATCACTACCGGCGACGAGTACCAGCGCGAGGCGGCGGAGTACGGGATCGGTATGGTCAACGATCCCCGAGTGCTCGCGGTGTTGCTTTCCCGTGTCGTCGCTGGCAAGCCGCTCCAGCGTGGCGTCGTCGGCGGGCTGCAGATGCACCTCCGAGAGACCGTGGTCTTGACCAATAATCGCGTCCTCAGTCCGTCCGGCGATCCGCCGTCGTCTCTCGACCCCTACACGCGGACCGTCGAGCATTTCAGTCGACTTGCGGTCCCGGGGCAGCGTCCGACGGGACCGTTCTACGACGATTTCATGGAACGGATTGCCGATTACCGTTCGTGTTCCTCACGCATGGCCGCCGTTGTTGCGCAGCAGACGAACGAAGCGACGAAGTCCGCGCTCGCGGCGTTCTTCAAGAGCAACCGCTTTTGGTTGGGCCGCCCCCCGACGGAGCATTGCCCGGCGATCGAGTACGAGTTTCGCATGGTGAACATGGCGACACGTACCCCGAAGGAAAAAGTGTTCACGCTAGCCGTCGGGCCGGTAGAGGGTGGCGTTCTTCGCTACCTGCACCGGATGTCCGTGTTTTCGCGGGCGATTCAACTGACCTTGCCGCTGGATTCGTTGTTCGTCGAAGCTGAGCGTTGCTCGGTGCAATACGAGTCCTCGAAAGAGAACCGTGCAACCCTGAGCTATTCGCTCCCGCAGCGGCGTGGAATCGTCGCCGGGATGGGACTCTTGAACACGTCGTACTGGCTGGGTCGCATCGTCGATCCCGAGCGAAGTGTCGTTACCATCGATACCACGCGGATGGTGCCGCTTTCGGAAGACGTGTTTCGAGGCGCGACTCGGGTCGCACGGTTCGAGTACTCGGACTTCGTGAAAGCGAACGATGGTTGGGTTCCGCA
The DNA here is from genome assembly GCA_021776775.1 of Planctomycetota bacterium. Taxonomy (GTDB): domain Bacteria; phylum Planctomycetota; class UBA8108; order UBA1146; family JAJFFE01; genus JAJFFE01. The sequence continues at coordinate 14,597 of JAJFFE010000151.1, forward strand.
GAGGGTGACCGCCGTGCTCGACGAGCTGAGCAACATGAAAGAGACTCAGCTGTCGTACGACTTTCGGTTTTCGTGGCACGACATCGGGTTGTGGCAGTTCAGGAGTGGTTCGACCTCGCAACTCGCGGGAGACGGTCAGTCGGTGTTGCGAGCTACCGCGGAAATCGGCAGCTTCCAGGTCTCTGGCTCGAAGAAATCTCAGACGCCGAAGAAGCCCCAGAACCTGAAGAAGCCCCAGAGTCGTCCCAAGTCGGTGCCCGGCGGAGCGACGTCCAAGCCGAAGAAGTGAGTCGCCCGCGGGACTCGAGAGACATTCGCCCGCGAGCTCGCCGGAATGTCGCAGTCTTCAGCAAACCCGGCGAGCGGTGACTTGCGAGCTACGGCATGGACTCGCGCTCCCAAGGACGTCGCGCCGGGGTTCCCTTGCGATACTTGATGAAGTTCTTCTCGAGCGAGCGAACGAGATCTTCTCGGTTCTCGCGCCTGGCCACTGTGATGATGCGCTGCTGTATGGTCATCGCGTCGTTAAAATATCCGGTCTCTGCCAGCGCCATCGCTTCGACTTCCAAGTGCTCGAGAGTCTTGTGTGCTTCTCGGAGGCGAACCGCGATCTCGAGCGCCATCACGCCGTTGCGAACTCCGTCTTCCGGAGCCGCCGCGAGCAGACGCGCCAAAGCTTGTTGAATGCGAAGATCGTCCGTCGCCTGGATGGCCGTCTTGCACGCTTGCGCTGCTGCCTCGTACTGACGCGATTGAGTGAGGGCAACGATTCTCCCGAAGAGGGCGTCGGCGTTGCTCGGCTCGTCTTCGATAACCCGGGTGAATTCTTCGATGGACTCCGCCCATTGACGGGTTCGACGATACGCATTGGCTAAGTTGAAGTGGGTCTGGGTCGATCGCGGGTCACTTTCGAGCGACCGGCGGTAGAACGGGATCGCCTCTTCGTCCCGGCGTGCTCGCGCGAGGAACGTCCCCATATTGTAGTTGATCGTCGGGTCGTTCGGAGCCAACTCCAAGGCTGTCCCGAGCGACTGGAGTGATTGAGTCAGGTCGCCGAGTTTGGCAAGAGTGGACGCCAAGTGACCGTGCGCCAATCCGTTCTTTGGATTGGACCGGATGGCGGACTCGAACTCGCGTTTCGCGTCCGTGTAGCGGCCAGCGCGAAACAGCATCGTGCCGCGATTCTGAGCGAGACGATCTCCGGTCCGACGTTGATCCACGCCGGTCTTCCATGGATCGGGACAGGACGGCGATACCGTGCCAGCCTGACCGAGGTGAAGGGTCGCTTTCGAGCGCTCGCCGATCGCCCGATACGCCAACCCCAGCGGATAGTGGATTCGGGTTGCGCCGGGCTGGAGTTCGAGGGCTCGCTCCAGGTGTAGGATGGCCTCATCGGCATCGTTGTCGTTCATCAGCAGCACTCGACCATACCCGTACAGGGCGGGAGCGCACTTCGGCTCGAGCTTCAACGCCTCTTGATACTCCGCTCGGCAGAGATCGTGTTCGTTTCTCTGGTAGAAGACCTCGGCCAGAGCGACGCGAGTTGCGACGGTGGACGGGGAGAGATCGCGCGCAGACATCAGTGTCGTCCGCGCCGCGTCGAGCTTTCCCGCTCGTGTTTGCACGAGGCCGAGCAGGTGTTTCCAGCGGGGCGTCCCCGGGGCGAGCTTCACGGCGCGTTCGTAGAAACCTTCGGCGGCGAAGAAGAATGCGTGAGCGTGATACGCTTCGGCGGCGTTTCCGAACACCGTGGCCTGCTCTTGGTCGGTGGCGTCCGATGAGACGGTTGCGCGAAGAGTCCCTTCGACCGCTCGGAGTTGAGTCGCGACGGCGGGATCGAGCCCGGCTAGGCTCGGAAATGGGAGATCACTCAGCCGGTCGTCGCCGCCGCAACCGGCCAATCCGGCGCTGCACAAAGCGAAGAACAAGAACACTCGCAACATGAACGTCACCCTTCGGACCTACCGGACCCACGGACCAGTCGGTGGTATTCCCCCAAGGCCAGGCCGGTCCATGATTCCCGTGTCCCGTCTGGCCAGCGAATGCGGATCTTCTGGACTGACGCCCGTCCGCGCAAGCCGATGATGCGGCGCGGGTCGTTCGACGAGCAGTAGCTCGCCGCTCTTTTTACGTTGCGAAAGAGTGACGAGCCGTCGTTCAGCGTTACCTCTATTCGGGCGCCGATGGCGAACCGCGCTGGACTTCCGTGAATCGCGCTGACACCGATCCAGCGGGAGTCTCGAACGTCGTTTCGCAATATCCGTAGCGCACCGGAGTTGTTGGCAACGACGATGTCCGAGTCTCCATCGTTGTCCAAGTCTCCGAACGCTGCCCCACGGCTAACTTCTGAACGGGCGAAGGCGCCTCCCGACTCTGCAGAGACGTCTTGGAACGACTTCCCACCGCTGTTGCGAAAGAGCTGATTCGTTTGGTGCATGGGGTACGGATCACCGGCGCGGGCCAGTTTCTCGATCGTCTTGACGGCGCCGTTGGCGCAGAAGAGATCGAGCCAGCCGTCGTTGTCGGCGTCGACCCACGCCGTACCGAACCCGGTGAAGTTACGACTGGCAACTCCCAATCGGAACGAGAACGTCTCGTCGTCGAACTGGCCGTGCCCGTTGTTGACGTACAGGGTGTTGGTTTCGCCGTTGAGGTGAGTCATGAAGAGGTCGTCATCGCCGTCGCCGTCGAAGTCTTCGGCGTCGACTCCCATGCTCGCCTCGGCGACTCCGTCTTGATTGAACGCGCACGCCGCGAGAAGTGCATCGTCCTCGAACGTCGCGTCGGCAGTCTGAATCCAGAGCTGATTCGGCAGGCCATCGTTGGCCACAAACAGGTCGAGCCGGCCATCGCCGTTGTAGTCCGAAGCAACCACACCCAAAGCGGAGCCGAACGCTGTCGTGATTCTGGTCGAGGCGGAAACGTCATCGAATGATCCATCGCCGTTGTTTCGATAGAGTCGATCGGGTTCGGGCGCGTAGCTGAGGGGGCCGCAGTAGTCTCGGGCGCTAGTCTCCGAGTAGCACGGCTTGTGGTTCCCGAGAGTGAATTTGACGTACGCGCAGACAAAGAGATCGAGATCTCCGTCGCTATCGTAATCCACGAACGCGGCGCTCGTGTTCCAGCGGGAGTCCTCAACCACGGCTTCCGCCGTGGTGTCGCTGAAAGTCCCATCGCCGTTGTTTCGAAGTAGCGCGTTGTCGCCGAAGTTCGTGATCAGCAGGTCGGGGTAGCCGTTGCCGTCGTAGTCGCCGACCGCGACACCCATGCCGTAGCCGCGCGAGTCGATTTGCGCGGATTCGGTGGCGTCTTCGAACCGGAGTTGGCCGGTCTCCGAGAGTAGATTGCGGTACAGGCGATCCGTGAGCTCAGCGTCGGCGGCGGGGGGGAACGTCGCGCTCGACGGGTCGTGGGGCCCCAGCATGTGTCCTTGTACGACGAACAGATCGAGGTCGCCGTCGAGGTCGTAGTCGAACACGGCGACGCCCGGGCCGACTGTCTCGCAGAAGTAGAACTCGCCGGACATCCCGTTGAAGTGCACGAAGTCGAGTCCGGCCTCGGCGGCGACGTCTTCGAACTGAGTCCATGACGGCTTCGCAGCTGTTTTCGACGGTTGATCGACCGGCTTGCGAGACGCGTCGCAGCCGAGGACGATCGCGACCGAGGCCAACGCGATCGCAACTCGTAGGCGGCAACCCGGTTCTTCCGCACGGCAGGGTTCATTCAGATGGCAGGCTTCGCCAGGAAAGATCACCGTCACGCAAAGCTCTCAGCCGTCTGGGGGAGTGGACCGCATCTCCCGGAATTTGGGACTTTTGCTTTCGTTGGCGTCAGCCCGATGTAAAAGACGGGCTCGGAGCGACGTTGCCACCCGAACTTATTTCGCCAGGGTTGCATGATACATGCAATTCCGGTCTCGGAAGTCGCCTCGTGTCCCTGTCGGCAGCTGCGCCTGATTCGTGCGTCGACGGTGTTGCCCTAGCCAACCCCCTCGGCCCGGTGCTGCCGCGGCGCGGCAGAGTACTGAAAGCCATGTAGAGTACTGCAAATGGTACTACTCGACGGGGACGGTGAACAATTCTGTAAACCCGCGGTCACCGGGCCCCTCACTCGTGGCACGTCACCGGCCTCGTAGAACCAGCGTCTCGCCCTTGGACGCAAACGGCGGGTGACCACGAAAGTATGTCGATTCGAATTGTTGTGCGCAGACCCTCGAAGGCTGGCGCCCACCCTACTGATCTGGAGACCGATGCTCACACGAATTCTTGCTCTCACCGTGATCGCTCTGACGCTCGGGCTGTTTCTCCCGAAGCTGACTCGGGCCGACGAATTCGAGCTCGACGACGGGCGAAGGATCGAAGGCACAGTGGTGCGCGAGATCGGAGAGTTGGTCATTATCAAAGCGTCGGACGGCGAGGTGATCACCGTTCGAAAGTCCCAGATCAAGGATCAACGGAAGACCAAGACGGCGTTTGCCGAGTATCTCGAGCGCAAGGAGAAGATCAACGAGGCCAGCCTCGCCGACCACTGGGCGCTGGCCAAGTGGTGCGGAGCGAAGAAGCTCGACTCCCAACGGACACTTCATCTGAAGCGGGTCCTCGATCTCAATCCCGGGCACGTCGAGGCGCGAAAAGCTCTCGGCTTCGTCTTGATCGCGGGGGACTGGTACAAGGAGGGGTCGGCGGACGCAAAGAAGCGCCAAGAGGAGATCGATCGTCCGATCGTCGGCACGCCGGTTCGGAAGATCCCGTCCGAGCCCGGCAAGCGGACCCCGCAGAAGCCAACCGTGACCAAGGTCAAACCGAAGTCGGACTCCCACGCGATCCAGTTCAAGTTCGACGAGAAACTCGACGGTAATCCGCCCGATGTCTCTCTAGCGTACTACCGAGTCCGTGATCTCATGCGCGACATGTCCAAACCCATGCACTTCGCGACCACCAAGCCTGGCGCCGAGATCCAAGACGGCTACTACATGGAAGTGAAAATCCGTACTTACTTCGTGGGCGTGAATCGGTTCTACACGCGGGCCATTTCCAATGTGTACGGCGGCGAAGCGCAGTTGACGCTCTACGAAGTGACCGGCGGGGCCAAGAAGGCAGTGGCCAAAATCAAGAAGTTCAAGGTGCCATTCACGGCGAGCCTCGAACTTCCTAAAGAGCAGGCGTACGGCTACGCCTACTACGACACGGTCCACACCCTGCTCGAGAAGCTCAGTCGCAACCCGTTCTTCAAGAACCGGGGCGCCAAGCCGTACAGCTTCCCGCGCGATTAGACTCCCACGCAGTTAGACGGAACGACGCGGAGATTTGCGGGAAGCGCAGCCTGCGCGGCTGCGCTTCCATGAAAGATGCGAGCGGCCAACCAGGAATCAGCGCGGTTGCCGAAAACGGACCCTCCTCCTATCCTGCTTCCGAACCCGAGGAGGGGCCGTCATGGAGAGTACCACCGCGCACACCAAATTCAGTCCGAAGCGACTCCTGTGGATTCCGATCTTTGCCCTGATCGTGTTTGCTCTTCCCGATGCAGACCCGGTCACGGAGGCTAGCCTGCTCCGGGAGAGTTCCGCGTTCGACGGCCTCTTCGCGGGGATCGACGGCGAACTCGCGAGTTTCGCTGCCGATGTCGGCCGGACCGTCGAGCCGACGTCGTGGCAACTTTTCCAGTCGTGGCTCGGCCAGGATCCGGGGCTCACCGTTGGTCCTGCGGACCGCGCGGTGTTTGTCCTGGACTCGGTTGACGATCGATCCCTCGATGGGCTGGGCCTGAGCGAAGACGAGCTTCAGCGGCGACGGTGGACTCCCGAGACCGTGGTCGCTCACCCCAAGGTTTCCGGCCTCGGTTTCGTGACCGTGACCACCGAAGCCCCTACCGACATCGCAGCCCCACGCGTGCGACTCGTCGTCACCCGTAGCGACGACGGCACGATCACCTCCGAACTGAAGATGTTGCGCCGCGGTCAAGTGGCGGGCGTCGATCCACCACTGGTCGTTCAAAACGACGAGGGGTGGATCGACCAGACGAAGTTGTCATTCGAGTGGCAGAGTGTCTCGAAACCGGCGAGTCGCTACTCGGTGCTGCCACCGCTGGTCGCCATCTGTCTCGCGCTCGTCATGCGGAGTGCCTTGATATCTCTCCTGGGAGCGGTGTTGGTAGGCGGCTTCGTTCTGGCATCGCTGGGCGGAGACAGCAATGGAGTGAGTCAGTTCGTCAGTTTGTACAGCGGCCAGATCACCGACGAGTTCCGAATCACCATCGTGTTATTCGTCCTGTTCCTGATCGGCATGATCGGCGTGATCACCAGAGTCGGTGGAATTCAGGCCATCGTCAACTTCTTGGTTCGCGGTGCCGAGGGAGCACGCAAGACTCGGATCACGACTGTGGTGATGGGTCTCGTCATTTTCTTCGACGACTATTCCAACTCCGTCGTCGTCGGATCCGCAATGCGTCCCTTGACCGACAAGCTGAAGATCGCGCGGGAGAAGCTGGCGTACCTCATCGACTCGACGGCGGCTCCGATCGCGGGCATCGCCTTGTTTTCGACCTGGATCGGGTACGAAGTCTCGCAGTATCAAGTCGCGCTGGAGGTCGTGGACCCCGAGATGGCGAAGAGCGCCTACTCGGTCTTCTTGCAGACCATACCGTTGCGGTTCTACTGCTTGTTCACGCTCGGGTTTGTCTTGATGAACGTGATCTTCTCGCGAGATTTCGGCCCCATGCTCAAGGCCGAGACGCGGGCCGCGAAGACCGGCCAGGTCATCCGTGAAGGCGCACGTCCGCTGACGTCGAGTCGCTTTGCCACGCTCTCCGTGCCGGACGGCGTCGTTCCCCGCATGCACACTGCGGTTATCCCGTTGGCGTTCGTCATTTTCGCAATGGTGTTCGGCTTCTGGTTTGTCGGTGGCGGGGTCACCGCGTTCATGGAGCAGGGCATTACGTCCCTCGGTTTCGAGGGGATCGGGAACACGCTCGCCAACGACTACAACATGCACGTCGCCGCTGTCGCAGCCGGACTGGGATCGCTGATTGCGCTCGTCATTGCCCGCAAGCACATCGGACTGCCGGTGGCATTGCGTGCTTGGTCGATTGGCTTATCGAGTCTCTTGTTCGCGGTCGCTATTCTTGTCAGTGCCTGGGCTTTGGCCGAAGCGTGTGGGCAGCTACGAGCCGGTGAGTACCTGGTTGCTAGCGTGGGCGAGAACGTTCCGCTCATGATTCAACCGGTCGTATTCTTCGTCCTCGCCTGCCTGATCGCGTTCGCGACGGGGACCTCGTGGGGGACCATGGCGATCCTCATCCCGATCGCGATTCCTCTGGTCTACTACACCGAAGGACTCGTTCCCGGAACTCCGTTAGCCGGCACCGTGACGCTTCTCAGTTTTGGCGCTGTGCTAGAAGGGGCTATCTTCGGCGATCACTGCAGTCCCATTTCGGACACCACGGTCCTCTCTTCGGTTGCGGCCGGATCGGATCACATCGATCACGTCAAAACCCAGGCACCGTACGCGTTGACCACCATGCTGATCGCGCTGTTGTTCGGCTACTTGCCGGTCGCGATGGGGTGGTACACATGGCACCTAGCGATTCCGCTCGGTCTCGCCGCGTGCGCCGCAGTCCTGCTTCTGTTCGGGAAAAGAATTCCCGACGCCGCGGCCGGAGTCTCCGATGTCGCTTGACTCGAGACCTCGTGCGAGTTGGCGAAGTCGTTTCCTAGTGTTGCTTCATTTCGGGTACTGGATGCTGGAGTGGATCAGCAACACGTTTCATTTTCTGTGGTTCCTGGTCCGACGGCGTAAGATCCAAGCTGAGATGCGAGATCTGATTGTGACGGGAACTCCTAAGTCCGATAGTATTGAGGGTGGGAGTCACGACGGCGATTCGGCCCGGTGACATCACCAACGACGGACCTGCTTCGACGGCACGCGGGTAGAGCACCGCGTCCCCCTGTTCGAGTACCAGTGCTCAAAAAAAGGTTCAGCATGCCTTTGCGAATCTCAACCTTGCTCGTCTGCTGTCTGGTCGCCTCGGTGACGGGTTGCGCCTCGTCCGAACCGAAGGACGAGACCAAGATCACCCTCCGAGAGCAGATCGCCGGGCGGAAGGACTTCCCCGGTCGCATGGGCGAAACGTGGCGTCACTTGCGCGATCCGAAGAGCGGAGAGTGGAGCATCATGTTCCACCATCTCAAGCGCGTCGATTCGCTCGAGAGTGCCGTCGCGCTGTACGCGGAGACCGGTCGCACTGAGCGTGGCTTCGGCGCGATCGCTAGCGATCTCTTCGGTTCGTTCCTCGGTCCCTGGTCGACCGAAGGACTCGAGGACTACCTCACCCACCTTCACTACTAGCGGCGCTCGCGGCTGCCGACCATTCCTTATCACGTTACCAACGATCGCTTGCTCGTTGAGTCGAAGCCCAGCAAACTGCGGTGCCCGCGCGCCGGTGGTCGCAACCGCCGGCTCCGATCATTAACGCAGTGTCTGGCTACCGCCTTCCGCGAACGAATCCGAGGAGTTTCTCCCAATGCGTACATTGGCTGACCTGCTACCGACGCTCAAGTCGACGGACCGAGTGCTTTTGCGGGCCGACTTGAACGTACCGCTGCGAGAAGAAGCTGGGGAGATCGTCGTCTCGGATGACAACCGGATCCGCGCCATGCTTCCGACCCTCGATCGTGTTCTGGCTACCGGCGCGTCGATCGTGCTGTGCTCGCACCTAGGGCGTCCGAAGGGCGTCGACGAAACGTTGAGCCTCGCGCCGATCGCTCGCGATTTGGTCGCGCGGGGGTATTCCAAGTTGCGGTTGATCCCGGGGGCACCGACCGACTCCGCGGTGCTCGAGGCGGCTCGCGCACTGGAACCGGGTCATGTTCTGCTGCTCGAGAACCTCCGATTCGATCCGCGAGAAAAGGCCAACGATCCCGCGTTCGCGGGGGCGCTCGCCGGTCTCGCGACTCACTTCGTCAATGATGCGTTTGGCTGCTGTCACCGGGCGCACGCATCCATCGCTGGCGTGACAGAGCACCTCACCGGATTTGCCGGCGATCTGATTCGCCGCGAAGTCGAAGTGTTGACCGAGATTCGAGACCGACCGAAACGACCGTTCTGGGTCATTCTCGGCGGCGCCAAGGTGGCGGACAAACTTCCGGTCGTGCGTCAGTTGAAGGAGCGCGTCGACGGGTTCTTGGTCGGCGGGGGGATGGCGAACACCTTCCTGGCGGGTCTGGATGTTCCGGTCGGTGACTCCCGGGTCGAAGCGGAGTGGCTCGATGAACTCCGCTCGCTCGTCGAGGATCCGGACGGTTCGGTCGAGTGGGTCTTCCCCGAGGACTTCGTGGCCGGAGATGCGCCGTTCAATCCCAGCGAGACAACGGTGGTCGACCGGGGCGATACGCCTCCGGACGGTTTCTCGTTCTTCGACATCGGACCGAAGACCATCGAGACGTTCGTCCAGCGCTTACTTGGCGCCGCGACGGTGTTCTGGAACGGGCCGCTCGGGGTGTTCGAAGATGCGGCGTTCGAGACCGGAACTCGCACGATCAGCTCCGAATTGGCGGACCTCGGCAGTCAACGCATTATCGGGGGCGGCGACACCGCCGCGGCCGTTTTGCACTTCGGTGACGGACCACGGATGACCCACGTTTCCACCGGAGGCGGGGCGTCTCTCGAGTTTCTCGAAGGCAAGGAGCTGCCCGGGCTCACGGTCCTGTCGTGACGCCGGACGGGATCATTCGGCTTCTGGAGCTCGGACTTGTCACCGGGTGGTGTGCCTCGTGGTTCACCTTCGGGCGTCCGTCCGACCGGGTCAGCCCCCGGCGACGGCGCCTAGCCCTCGGTTGGGGAGCGGAACGGGTTCTCGGTTCGGTCGTTCTGCTCGAACTCGTTTTGGTCGCGCTGGCGAGTCGTTGATCGACCGCAGGCAATCAAGCGGAAATCCCGGCACAGCCTTGGTTTGACTCAAGACAGACCCGAGACTAGAATCCTCGCCTTCAGTGCCCTGAGGGTGGAGGAACGTTGACGGAGGAGTTGCTCAGCGTCGAGATCAAGAAAGTCGTCGGACCTACGCCGAATGGCGCCGCCGTGTTACTTGGCAACGACGAGAAGACATTCGTGATTTTCATTGGGTTCTACGAGGCGGCGGCTCTGCTGCGAGAACTCAAAGAGGAGCAGCCAGCGCGGCCCTTGACTCATGATTTGTTGCATTCAGTTTTCCTGGGATTCGACTTGGCGATTCAGAAGATCATCGTTTCTGACATCGTCGACAATGCGTTTTGCGCGACGCTGATTCTGGAGCAACGGGTCGGACAGCCAGCGGACGGGCTGCGAAACGAAGTGCGAATTGACGCTCGACCAAGCGATTGCATGGTGCTGGCGGTCAAGAACGACGCGGACATTTACGTGACCCGCGAAGTGTTCGATCAAGTGAGAGACTTTTCTGAGTTCTTGGACAAGGATGGACCAGCGCTTGGTTCACTCTTCGCGTCCGAGCTCTCGGAGGACGAGTTCGGTCCGATTCGGGGTGAGGGACTCGCACTCGATTTCCCCGATGTCACGGACGCCGCTGGCGACGAGCCGGACGACGACGGGGACGCGGATGACGTCGGGCACAAGAAGAGCTCCGACGATTAGCCGTCGGCGAGAACGACCCAGGTGATACAAAACAGCAACGCGTTGGCGATCGCAGCGACCTGAAGTGCGACGGCGGCAACGCGAAGACACAACGACCCGCAGCGGTTTGAGAGAAGCATGAGGATCATGACAACGAGAACAGAATTCACGACAAGGGGCGGCGCTTTCGATCGTCTCGATCGCAGTGTAGGCCGCTTGGCCCTCGCGCTGCTGTTTGTCGCCGCCGGATTCGGTTTGGCTCAGGTTTTTCCCACGGATTCCGGTCCCAACTTGATCGGCCGAGCGCAAGCGGCTGAACTCATGGTGCAGGACGGCAGTGGCAGCGACGGCGACTATTCGTTCTTCACCAATCGCCGCTATCTGTGGATCGTCAAGCGGTCGACCGGGCAGGCGCAGTTCTTCCATATCCCAGAGTCCAAGAATTCCGAGCAGCCGCCGATCAACTCGCGTGTGTACCAGATCGAGGGCGACGATTTCCCGCTCGACCAAGTGCGGTACCAAGCGAGTGAGCGCAACCTCGAGTTTTTCCTGTGGGTGACGAACCCGCAGAACGGCAAGACGCAATTCGTGCGCGCCCGTCGTGACGGCGGATTCGACGAGTCTCCGATCACCGACGCGAGCGACATGTGATTCGGTCGTCGCAGATAACTTCGCTAGTGTCCGGTCTCGGTCTGATCGCGATCTGCGTCGTAGCGTCGGGTTGCTGCGCGCCGGTCGTCCGTGCCGACAAGTACTTGCATCGTTGGGATCTCACCGAGACCGTGCGCCAATTCCAGATGGCGGTCGAGCTGAAGCAGGACGAGATTGCGTACGCTTGCTTGTCTCCGGCTGATCAAGAGGAGTACGACCAGACGCTGTTCGAGCTGCTGCTGTTCCTGGGCACGGTCGAACAGCTTCGAGACGTCTCGGTTCGAGACGCCATTTCGAACTCCAAGTACGACGGTCAGTGGTTCGTCGACGAGGACGAGACGACGGGATGGGCCATCCTCGAGTACGTCGACGAAGAGCGTGGCGTGGCCGCAGACATCCGATTCCACTTCGTGAAGATCGCCGTGGCAGATGACTACGAGTGGCGACTCGACTTGCTGCAAACGGCCCAGCAATTCCGCATGAATCAGTGACGTGCGATCGATCTACCTCGACGCCAATGCGACCACCCCGTTGCACCCCAAGGTGGCCGAGGCGATGGGAGATCTCTTGTCGCGACCCGCGGGCAATCCATCGTCCGTTCACTGCTTCGGCCGCGATTCTCGCGATCTGATAGAGACCGCTCGGGAGCGGGTGGCTCGCCTGATGGGTGCCCACGCCGACGAAGTGTTCTTTACGTCCGGTGGCACTGAGAGCAACAACATATTCCTGACCGGTTGCCCCGATGCTGATCGTCCCTTGTGGATTACCCCTTTCGAACATCCATCGGTGCTCGAGCCCTGCCGTGAACAGTGGGCTGCGTCGCGACCGGGCGGCCTGCTCCCGGGAAACGGTGACGGGCAGGCGTCGATTCCCGCAGGCGTCGAAGACGCGTGGGCTTCGGTGCAGTGGGTCAACAATGAAACGGGTGTGATCCAGCCGTTGACGGAGCTCAGTAGGACTCTGCACGCACAGGGGGCGATCGTTCACACGGACGGCGCTCAGGGGTTCTTTCGAAACTCAGCAACCGTTGACGAACTCGGCGTCGATGCCGCCACGTTGACGGCGCACAAGAGTTTCGGTCCCGTCGGAGTCGGAGTTCTCTATTTGCGCCGCGGGACCATTCTCGACCCGGTGTATCGAGGGGGTCCCCAAGAGCGATCGTTGCGACCCGGCACTGAGAACCTGCTTGCGATCCACGGGCTTGGCGTGCTGGCCAGCGTCGCACGCGACGAAGAGTTGTGGCCGTTGCAGCAATTGCGGACGCTCCGGGAGCGATTGCTCGATTCGATTCGCGCGATCGCGGGGCTCTCCGTCCTCACCCCTCTCGACCATTCGTTCCCCAATGTGATCTCGTGCTCGGTGGAGGACCTCGATTCCGACACGATGTTGTTCCGACTCGACCGGGTCGGGGTGGCTGCGTCGAGCGGGTCGGCGTGTTCCGCCGGGACCGGAGTCCCGTCGAGCGTGCTGAAAGCGATGGGAGTGGAGGACGCCAGGTTGAGTGGCGCGATCCGCTTCTCGTTTACCCCGGCCACGAGCGGTGAGGAACTCGATCAGGCAGGCGCCGCGTTTCGCGGTGTCGTCGAAGGGTTGCGTCGCGAGCGGGCGGGATCTTCATGAACAGTAGAGGGCGAGGCGTACGTTGAATCGACTCGAGTATCCAGCGCAGATCCAGTGGGCGCTGCTTCCGACCCGCATCGAGCGCCTTTCGCGGTATAGCGCAAAGCTTCCGGGGGTCGACGTCTGGATCAAACGGGACGACCTGACCGGGTTCTGTCTCTCTGGCAACAAAGTTCGCAAGCTCGAGTTCTCGTTCGCCCGCGCTTTAGCGGAGGGCGCAGAAGGTGTGGTGACCTGCGGGGGGGTCAACTCGAACCATTGCCGGGCGACTGCGTTCCTGGCGGCGCGGCTCGGGCTCGACGTCCATCTGTTTCTGCGGACTCCGGACGGCCGACCGCCGAAGCAGCTGACCGCGAACACCCTGCTCGACGCTATCGCCGGGGCGAAGATCCATTGGATCACGCCGGAACAGTACCAAGATAGAGACCGCCTGATGAACCAGTTCATCGAGGGGCGTGCACGAGAAGGTACGACGTTCGCCCTGTTTCCGGAGGGCGCGTCCAATGGCCTCGGCGCGGTCGGATTCGTCAAGGCTGTGGAAGAACTCCAGGGTCAGCTCGTCAATAAGAACCTCGAGATTGACGTTGTCGTTCACGCGCTAGGTTCGGGGGGGACGACGGCTGGACTCGCCGTGGGTCGCGAGCTGTTACGCGCACGGTGGACGAACCTTGCCTTCGCCGTCTGTGACGATGTTGCCTATTTCGAGAAGAAGGTTCGGGCGATCGCGACCGAGCTCGAGCCACTCGGTTTCGACCCGGTCGAGATCCGAGGGCTGACCATTCTCGATGCCTACAAGGGCGCCGCGTACGGCGCAACAACACCGGAAGAGTTGCGCTTCTACCGGAGGATCGCGCAGCAAGAGGGGATCTTGCTCGATCCGTGCTACAGCGGAAAAGCGTTCTTCGGACTGCATCAAGAGATTATGAAAGGGCGATTCCCTACTGGCTCTCGCGTGCTCTTCTGGCACACCGGCGGCGGGTTCGCCAACTTCGCCTATTTGGACGAATGGGCGGAAGTCCTGTAGCCGCCGCTGTGCCGAGTGAGACCTTGCTCGCTGAAACTCCGATAGGCGGCTACTCTCCCGCGGTTCGCAGCGAGTCCCAGTAGCTCGCCGGCATTTCCCGAGCGAGTTTCAGTCCCCCGTTGGCGCCGGCGTACACGGGCTCGTCTACCAAGAAGACGTTTCCGCCGCCGATGGACTCCATGCCTTCTTCGAGTGCGCGGCGTAGTCCAAAGATTTGTGAGCCGCCTCCGCCGATGTAGACCCGACCACGAATGCGATGTTGGAACTCTGGATCGAAACTCGAGACGAGTCGTTGCACGCCCTCGAGAATCTCCGGTACCAGTAGCCCAACGGCTTGGCGCATTTCGTCCGTGACGTCCAGCTCGGTCGGCTTGCCGTTGACGGGGAAAGTGACGATTGCCCGCTCGTCACTGTCGACGACTCCCGAGAACCGCTCCTTGGCCTTCTTGATCATGTTGATCGTGAACTGTGCTTCGGGGTGACGCTTGGCGATCAAATCGGCGAGCTGTTGATCGACGAAATCGCCGGCCTTGGAAATGGTCACCTGATCTTCGACTTCGGGAAGCGTTCCGTGAAGGCGACAGATATCGATCGTGCCAGCTCCGATGTCGACGACGATCGCGTCGTCCAACGCGTCGATTGCGTAGGCTACCGAGAACGGTTCTGAGACGACCATGGCCGCGTCGATTCCCGCTTCTCGCGCTCGATCCAAGATCGCTTGCTTGTTGATTCCGGTGGCTTCGGCGGGGGCTCCAATCACGGCGTAGACCAGCTGATCCTTGCGGACTCTCGCAAGTCGAACGATCTCTTCGAGGAGCTTGACGGCGGCGTGTTGGCTTCGTTCGCGTTCTTCGCCGGTGAGATCCGGGTAGGAGAGGTTCCCATCCGCGAGCGGTCGAATCACGTCACAGGACAATCGATTTTCGAGTGCCTCGTCGCCGAAAACGACCGACTTACCCACCAGTCGCGCTGCTACTGCGTCTATGGGCCATCCGACGACGCTCCCGACAACTTCGCGAACACCGTTGGAGGTCGCCACCGCGGAGCGCGACGTGCCCAAGTCGATCCCAAGATAGACCGTCCCCGTTTGGGGACCGGAGGCGCTGTCGAACAGCTCGGCAGGAATCGTGTCCATAATTTCGGTGTCGTGATCTCGATCTAGCATCTTGGATATCCTCGGATCTCGTTGCGTTGTCGTTCTTGGGTTGTGCCGCGCCGACGCCCGGTGCGGTTGGGACTGTTGGTCGATCGATCGGAGAACCGGCACGGGTTGGTGCGGTTACGGGGTGGCACTCACCGGGCCTCCATCTCGATCGGACCGCTAACCGGCGACGTCACCGTCCTCGAGCTCTTTGAGCTCGAGGTTCGCTTGGAATAGTGCGCTCAGCAATTGAGACTTCTTCTCGAAGAGCGGGCTTTGTGGATCCAACGCGGCGGGCGAGCTCTCGTCCACGTTGTTGACGTTGCTCGGCGTCTGTACTTTCATGTGCTCGAGTACGCGATCCGTCGATTCGAGGGCTCGCACGAGCTTCGATATTCTCTGCTCGAGGATCCCGAGCTGGTTGCGATGGTTGGTCTCAACCTGCGCCAACTCCTTCTTCCAGTCGTTTTCGAGTAGATCGCCGAGGTCTCGAGCCATCCGGCTTTCCATTGCGACGACCTCGTCGGACCGTTCCGACGGCTTGAGAGGGGTCGTTGGCGCGCCTCCCACCAAGTCGTGCACTCGACGTTGTTCTTGCGCCATCAACGTGTGCAGATCTTCGGGGCGTGTGCTCGCGTTCGACTCCGGAGCGAGTCCGTCGCTGATGAGCTGAGTGAATTCTGCGAGTGCACGTTGTTCAATCGCCGACCGGACCTCGTCGGGCAGGTCGAGCCCGCTGAGTTGCGTCCGCAGCGTGCGGTTGATCGCGACTCGGGCCGCTCCCTCGAGGCGTTCTCGATTGAGCACTCGAACGCGGCGAATTCCTTTTGACTCGAGCTCAGCGACTCCGTGTGTCGTCGCGGCGTTGCCAAGCTCAGTCTCCAACAACATTCCGATATCGCGCTGATTCATGCCGATGCTCCCTCTTTGTCCAAACCGTCCACTGGAGAAGCATCATTGAGGCAATCCTGGGGCCGACTCGAACTCACCGAATGAGTCGCTCTATTGAGTCCGGTTAAGTGCAGATTTTTGTGCGGTTTGCGAGCTGTTGCCGCCGGTAGTCGTCGCGCGGTCTTCGGCGACCAGATCGACCCGCGACCGACCAAGTTATTGACGCTTGCCCTCGCGGCCGGGCCCTAGTCAGGCTGTCGTTTTGTGATAGACTCGTCATCTCAATTGGTCTGTCTGCGCGGGACTGGCACGTGGCCACTCCTCGCTGCTGTCGAGATTTCGAAATCTGCAAGCACACTCACTTTAGGATTCGAGAGCCCGCTCGCTCGCGTGAGCGTTCCCTTCGAGCTCCGTCCTCCGTGAGCAGAACGAGGTTCAAGATGATCCAGAAACGTCTGATGCTCGGGCTTGGTGCAGCGCTGTTAGCGCTGACCAGCCAGTTGCCCGCCCAGGACTACACGCTCTACTTCGAAGACGGGATCGGGGGACCGGCCGGCAGTGAGCAGACCATCACCTGTAAGCTCGATATGCCCGCTCCGCCTGTGGGTCTCGCTGGTTGGTCGATCGGAATTTGCCACGACGTCAACGCGCTGAACCCGACCGCGGCTGCGGACGGAGTTACGACGCTGACGATCAACGGTGGCAGCCCCGCTGATTTCGACCAGATCAACATCATCCCGAACGGGGGAGCGACCGCTCCGGAAACTTCCGGTGTCAACCAAGCCGTCGTCATCGCCTTCCTCGGTGGCGTGGAGCTGTCGGCCGGAACGGACTACGAGATCCTTGAGATCACGTACGAACTCTCCGGTCCTGACGCCTTCGCCACGGTGAACTACTGCAGCACGACGCCCGGTGGGGCGTTCCCAGTAGAGACGGTCGTCACCCAAGTCGGCGGGGCCTCCGTTTCAGCCACACTAGTCCCCAATACCATCGAAGTCGGTGCGATCTTCCCGCCGACGTTCAGATTGGCGACGGATCTTACGGTTGCCGCCGGTACGACGACGGACGCTGCGGTCACCATGGACAACCCCGAGTTTGACATTTACGGGTTCTCCTTCGGCGTCACGCATGACGCCAGCATCGTGACGCTCACCGAGATTCTCCCCGGTACCGATACTCAGACGGCGGAGTTCTTCGTCGTAGACAACGCGCCGGCAAACGGCGACGGAGGAGTCGTGGCGGCGATTCTCTCGCTGTCCGCGCCGCTTCAGTTGATCGGGCCGGGCAACGACTATGAGGTCGCGATCTTCAGTTACGACGTCGCTGGCACCGCCGCCGTCGATGACGTGAGCGCGCTCACCTTCGTCGATACGCTCGAAGCGGAGGCTGGAAGTCCGGCTGTGGAGCTGCTCGTCAGCTTTGGTGAAATTGGCATGGTTCCCGTAACCGACGACGGATCGATCTTGGTCACCTCGATCGGTGGCGGGGGCGGCCCGGAGTTTATTCGAGGGGATTGCAACGGCGACGGCTCGATTGATATCGCCGATCCGGTTTACAACCTGCAGTTCCTGTTCGTCGCTGGCCCGCAGGATTGCGAAGTCTCGCAAGACACCAACGACGACGGTGGCGTGGACATCGCGGACCCCGTGTACAACCTCGCGGCTCTGTTCACCGGCGGTCCTGCAGTTCCGGCTCCGAACGTATGCGGCGTCGATCCGACGCCGGATACCCTTACCTGCGTCACGCAAAGCTGCCCGTAGTCCGAGGGAAGCGAGCGCGCAGTTCGCGCGAGTGAAGTTGAAAAACGGGTGTGCGCAATCTGCGCACACCCGTTTTTTCGTGAGCGCAATCTGTACGAAGAGCTGCGGCGCCCTATTTTTCTATCGCGAGTTTCACCCGCCCGGGCTGTTCGGTATGCTCCCGGCCCCTCCCAGTTTGAGAACGAGGCGTATCGCTGTGGATAGTAAACTCGAGAACATTCGGGCTTGGCTGCAACTTCGGCGTCGTGAACTCCAGCGAGATGTCCAGTCGAGCATGGAAGATCTCAAAGTCGAAGGGCATCACCTCGCGGACCTCGAAGAGCTCGCCTCCGACGTCAATGCAGACGGAGTCATCTTCGAGCAGTTCCGAACAAGCTCTGAGTCGATCGAGCAGATCGAGCGAGCGCTCGAACGAGTCGAATCCGGAGGATACTTTGAGTGCGAAGACTGCGAACAGCCCATCGGCGGAGAGCGACTCGAAGCTATTCCATTCACGACCCGCTGCATCGGCTGCCAACGAACGACCGAGACTGACGGCCCAATGAATTGAGGAATATGACAACCCGGTTCGAACTACGGGCTCCGGAAGCCCACCATGACGGGCAGGCGTTGGTTCTGTTGGAGTGGACCGCTCGCGAAGGCGACATCGTCGATCCTGGCGCGCCGCTCGGCTTTCTGGTCTCGAGTTCGGGGATACTGGCGATCACGAGTGACCGAGTCGCCATGGTCGAGGATCTGCTGGTTCTCGGAGGAGACCACGTCGAGCCTGGTGAAGTGATTGCGGTTCTCACGGCGAAGACTTCCGGCTAGTTCCTGACCACTAGGCGTCCAAGCGTACAAACACGGTGGATAGTTTTCGCCCTGTTGTTTATCTGCTTATCTAGCTTGCCTTTATGGCGCCATGCCTCCGTCGGAGCTTCTGTCATCTTGAGGAGCGGCTATATTGTGTCCGATGTGACGCGGTAGCTTCCGCCGCCGCCATCGGACACGGCGACTCTGTAACTCTATGCGTAGCTAGGTCTAACGGCTTCTTTGCCGAGGCCGGTCATCGCATGGCATAGCGAGTGCTTTAGGGTTATTGGGCTTTGAGTGCCGCCGGCCGCAAGGCCGCCGGGCATTTGGGCGATCCAGGTGTGTGTGGGTCCCCGAGTCTGTGACAGAAGGAAGCTGGAAGGCTTCAGGTCTTTCGCGCTTCCTTCTGAACACGGCCTTCGAGTCGAGACAACAGACAACCTTTACCCCTGTCTGCTTTACTTGCTTCATTTCTTTCCGCTGTGGGGCGACGAATTCCCCGTTCGTCGCCCCGCTGTTTTTTTGTCTCGACGACTGTTCCTTCCGTTCCTTCCGTGAGCGTTCGCTCCAATCTCCCCACATTTTGAATCGTGCTCGAGACCGAACCCATCCGTGTTTCTCGCGGGCTGCATCGTGTCGGTCCGTTTGGGGCCGCCAAGCCGATGCGATTTGCCAACGCAACGCCGGGCGATCGTCACTGTGTGTTGTTGGACTATTGCTTGTGGATTTCGCGCGAAAGCGGATAATCACGGATGCGGGCGGGGAACCGCTCGCAGTTTCATTTTTTCTCCTCGTTTGTACCCTCCATGTTCCCGGGAACATGGGGGGTTTTTTGTTAGCTGAGGAGAGGGCCCTTAGCTGAGAGGAGGGTTCTCAGTTTAGGAGAAGAGGTGGCCAAGCGAGACCGGTAGACGGATCCACGGGAGAGGGCTTCACACGTCGTCCCAAAGGTTTTCGTTGCGGTGCGCTGGAAGTCTCCCTGCCCGCTCTCGTGAGGGGCCCCGCCAGCCTCGCGGCGCTCTTTGCGTGGCGCCGCGATTCCAAAGGCGTCGGCGAGGCTCGACGTGCTACAGGCAGTCGAGTCCGTCAGGGGTCGCATCGACGCCGGGCAGGGGGTAGGGCACTGCAAGGCTCGGATCTCCGCCGAAGAGCAGCTCGAGCAGGCGAATGGGGTCGGCAAGGTCGATGTTTCCCGTGTCGTCGACATCCATGATGTCTTGGCAAGCGGGTTCCTCGCCACCGCTCAGTAGGGCGGCCAGCAGTGCGATCACATCGCCGAGATCTACCGCCTGGTCGCCATTCACGTCGCCGCGCACGAAGAGGTCAGTTGTCGCTACGACGGGGATAGTGACGTCCGATGTCAGCGGGGCCAAGGCTTGGTGCTCGGCTGCGATCAACTCGTTTTGCCCGCCGGCCAGCGACGGAGACGAGCCGAATCGCAACGTCGTTTGTGTGCCGACCGACGCGGACGGCGAGACCTCGATCACCAGGTCTGCCAGGTGGTAGTTTTCTCCTGGCGGGAACGAAGCCGTCGCAAACGGCGGCAACGCTTCGAGGAGTACGTGTCCGGTCGTGTACGCGGTGGGGACGCCAACGACGTCTACCACGGTGGTTGTCGAGACCCGTAGCTCTGCGTCGTAGTCGGCGGCGACTCCACGGCTGAAGTCACAGGTGAGCGAATCCAAGACGGCCGGGTCATATTCGACGACAACCGTGAAACCTCGCAGGCTCTCCTGGGCGTCAAGTCCCACGCCAATGATAGCCGGAGACTGTCCGGGACTGATTGCCGGACCCGTTCCGCCCTCGAACGTGAACGAGAAGAAGACGTGATCAATCTCCGAGCCGAGCACTTCGCCGGCCGGCCCGGGGCCACACGGCAGAAGGTCCAGAGTTGGATCCGCGCCCTCTAGGAGGAACGGTTCGGGAAGTTCGTCTTCGCCGTTCAGGACGGTCGACATCAACGTGGTGACGTCCGCAATGTCTATACGACCGTCGTCGTTGGAGTCGGCTCGGTCGAGGCAGGCGGGTGCCGACCCGTCATGAAAGAGGTACGTCATGAGGTAGCTGAGGTCGGTGAGCGAGATCTCGTCGTCGTTGTTCAGATCACCGCGACGGAACTCGAGTTGACCGCAGACGGTCGACGCCAAGGCGAGGAGTAACATCAATGCTAGAGCGAACTCAGCCCGAAGCATGGAGAACCTCGGATCTCTCAATTGCCGGTGGAATTCCGGAAGCTAGTTGGGGAACTCTCGAGAGCCACAAACGTGAAGGACGCAACATCCTCCGATCTCCGAAGGATACGCACGCCTGATCTTGCAGTCAAGTTTGGGTCGGAGCACGAGCTACAGAAAGTGAACCCCGGGAGAGTCTCACGTTGCTGGTAGGGCACGTTGCGGGAAGGACCCCGCCCGCCGAAGAAACCGATGAGGCCAACTTTCTCCTCGTTTATTCGCCTGAATGCAGCAGCCCCAGCTGCCTCCCGCCTCGGGGACGGGTAACGTTCTGGCAAACCCACAAGTCGGTCTCACCCCCGAGCCGCGATCTCGCGCGACTCCGGATGGTTTCCTCGGGAGCGTGGTTGCGTGTCTGGTCGGCTATGTAGGCACGCGTCGTTCCGTGGTTGCCGCAATAGCGAAGCGTCTTGCGATAAGTCTATTTAGAAACTGTGGCTTACGAATGTGAGACGAGATCGACCCGCACTCGGGCAACCGGCGGGTGGCAACCCGGGTTTACACTGACGGGGTGGTGGTGGGAAGTTTATCTCTCACTCGACATTTGGAAAAACCCATGGTTACCGTCGTAGACCCAACTTCTCGATGAGATTGGATACCTGCCGACGGCTCAGGCCGAGTGCTTCGGCGGTACGCTTTTGGTTACCGTCGTTCTCTGACAGCGCGCGTTGGAGGAACTCTCGCTGAAACGCAGCCGTCGCCTCCCGCCAATCGGTGTGATCGGACGGATACGACGGAGTCTCGGGGGCGATTGCCAACTGACGAACGTCGTCGAGCGACACCCGTGCAAGCTGTTGGACGAGCCAGCGTTGAGCCATGTTCTCGAGTTCTCGGACGTTGCCTGGCCAGCGATATCGTTGCAGGACGGCGAGCGCCTCCGGATCTATGCTCGGCACGGCCCTATCGATGTCTCGGGCGAGGACTGCCAGGTACTCGCGGAGTAGCGGTTCGATGTCGGCCTGGCGCTCTCTCAGCGGGGGGACGCCGATGACCAACGTGTTCAACCGGTAATACAACTCCGGGCGAATGGCCTGGCGTTCGATCGCTTCCAGGGGGTCGGTCCGACATGTGGCGATGACGCGGGCGCGAAATCGGCGTTCGTCGGTCGCGCCGAGCGGGCGGTACTTTCTCGTTTCCAGCACTCGCAGGAGTCTTGCCTGGACGCCGTGCGGCATTTCGTCCAAGTGGTCGAGAACGAGAGTCGTTTCGTCGGCGCGCGCGAGAAGCCCCTCATGGTCCCTGTCTGCACCGGTGAACGCGCCTTGAACGTAGCCGAACAACTCCGCTTCCAGCAGTGGCTCGGGCAGCGCCGAGCAGTTCTCGACGATGAGAGGCATCGCGCACCGTGCGCTTCGTCGGTGGATTCGGCGAACGAGCAAGCTCTTTCCGACCCCGCTCTCCCCGTGGATCAGAGTTGGGACGTCGGCCGCGGCCCATTTGTCGATTTGTGCGTCCAACGCTTTCATAGCCTCCGACGTGCAGACGACGTGGGCGACATTGCGAGCGGTGTCGTTCAAGGTTGGTTCGAGATCCAACATTTCGAGACGCCGTGTCAGCGCTTCGGTTTCGAGTCCTTCGGCCGCCGATCCTTGCGTGACCGTTCCTCGGTTCGCCGTCGCGTCGCGTGACGAACGAAACTCTCGCAGTTCGTCCAGTTGTGAAACGAGCGACGCGGATTGTCGGTCGAGGTGGGTCGCGGTCCACCACAAGAGGTGAGATCTCGACGCCCGTTCGAGTGCACGGAGATCGTAGGCTCCGCGATGTCCGTCGGAATGTAGTGTGCACCACGCCGGCTCGAACCTTGATCCGAGTCTGAGTTTGAATCGCAGCCGGCCACGCTTGTCCATCGACGCGGCGCTGTCGACGATTGATTCGTCGAGGGGGAGTTCCCACAGCGGAGTCGACGGGACGGTTACAACGCCGTCTTCGAGCTCGGCAAATTTCACGACGCGCTCAGCCAACGTTGCGTGTAGCACGAACGAGTCGAGTCGGTGCTCTTTGCAGAAACTAGTCAGCTCCGTGCGAAGCTCGCGCAGAACGGGCTGAGTGTGGTGCAGCCGTACTTCTTTCGGCTCCCAGCGGGTCGATTCTTCGAGAACGTTCAGCCGATCAGGAATCTCGAGCCGGGAAGCGAGGGCGAGTCTATCGTCCTCGGTGAGACGGCGATGGAATCGCCGTACCAGTCGTGTTGCCTCGATGGCGGACGGTAGACCATCGTCCGTTGCATTGACCGAACTTGTCGAGCGCTGCTGCGCGGCGAGTCCGTAGCACAACGCCGCGAGCGCTTCCTCCGCGAGTTCTGCTCGTTGCGCTTGTCGAAACGTCTCGAAGCAATCGCCGGCGAGTCGCCGTGGTGGGCGTCGTCCCTCGCGTTGTGCCCGCCTCAAGGCCATGCCGTGTCGTTGCGTCGCGATTCCGATGCGGGCGATCTGCGGAGTCGCGTCACCCGTAGTTGCGCGCCACGCCGCTTTCAAGATTTTTTCCGCGCGCTGATAGTTGCCGGACTCTTCGACCAACCGAGCGAGCCCCCCGTACGCGCGCGCTCGATAGAACGTTCGGCCAGACTTGCGAGCGAGCTGGGCGGCTTTTCCAAACCAAACATAGGCGCTTCGATGGTCGCCCCGCAGCCAATCGAACTCGCCCCGGAACGCGGCGATGACGGTGTCGAGGCGGGTGTTGCCGTCGGACACTCCCGCGCGGACGAGCATCGTGTTGGCCACGTCGTAATGTCCGAGCCGACCCAAGACTGCACCGAGTGCGAAACGACCACGCCGGACCTGCTGTGGGTCCCGCAGTCGATGCGCGATTCGCAAATGGCTCAACCGGTACCGGTACGCGGACCGCGGGTCTCCGAGCAGCAAGTAGATCTCGCCGACGTTTGCGCAGAGCCCGGCGTACGCCCGGTCGTCGAATCCGTCGCGTGCGTAGCGTAATCCGCGGAGCTGCGTTCGGAGCGCCAAGGTGAGCTCTCCTCGTTCCCGAAACAGCGTGC